>NZ_JBEYTZ010000009.1:0-295008 GCF_040643215.1 Streptomyces sp. NPDC047315
GGTCTTGCGTTTCCGACTCTATCAGATCCTTTCGGGCCTGATTCCCGGTCGAAACTCGGGGTTTTTGTCTTCCCGGCCTCTCGGCCCTTCCGACGTTCAAAACTCTAGCGGATTTCTTCCCCGACTCATAATCGAGTCGTTCGAAACAGATTTCGGCATGCCGAAATCATCCCGGGTGGGAGATCGTGCAGAGTTTTGATTGCCGCATCAGCGGCGGGAGTGGCTGTCGCAGAACCGTTCCGGTGCCGTGACAACTCGAAGAACCTTACGGGCGGATGAAGAGGGTGTCAACTTCCTCCGACGACTGCGCGCCACGCCCGGTTCCGGCCCGTACGGACGCCCAGTTGGCGCCCGCGACGGCTCCGGAGCTTCAGTCCAGGTCGGTCAGTCGACCGCCCGCGTCCGGCTGGGTGTGCTCCACCCGTCGAAGGACGCGGATGAGGAGTTCGCCGAGGATGCCCTTCTCCTTCGCCGAGAGGTCCTGGAGCAGGTCGCCCTCGAAGTCGCTCGCCATGCGCATGGCCTCCTGCCACTTCGCACGGCCCTCGTCCGTCAGCTCCACGATGACGCGGACGCGGTTGTTCTCGTCGCGGTCGCGGGTGACCAGGCCCTCGCCCGCCATCCGGTCGATGCGGTGGGTCATCGCCGCCGGCGTCAGCCCGAGGCGCTTGGCCAGCTCGCCGGGTCCCATCCGATAGGGCGCGCCCGCGAGCACGAGGGTCTTGAGGACCTCCCACTCCGCGTTGCTGATGCCGAGATCCGCGACCTGTCGGCCGTACGCGACGTTCATGCGGCGGTTGAGACGGCCGAGGGCCGAGACGACCTGCTCGACCTGGGGGTCGAGATCGCCGAATTCGCGCTGGTAGGCGGCGATCTGTTCGTCCAGGGTCGGCTCCAAGGTCGGCTCCTGGATCGGCTGCTGGATCGGGTCCTGACCGGTCACTGCTTGGCCCTCGGGGCTCGCGCTAGGCATACGCCGCAGTATCGCACGCCGTTCATTGGCATTGAAGTCCTTCGACATGTACTGTTAAGGCTCTAACTTTATGTTCGAAGTCTTCAGGCTTCATCCCTTCAAGGCTAACGAGGCAGGTGAGTGTGACCAGGGAGATGGGCGCGGCCATGCGCCGGATCCAGGCAGGCAGCGCGCTGAGCGCGTTCGGACTCGGATTCACGGTTCCGTTTCTGTACATCTATGTGGCGTACGTACGGGACCTCGGGTCGACGACGGGCAGCATCGTCATCGGCGTCTTCGCCCTGGCCGCACTGATCGCCCTGCCGTTCGTCGGACGGGTGATCGACCGCCGGGGGCCGAAGCCCGTGCTGGTGGGGGCGTCCGTGGTGGCGTCGCTCGGCGCGTTGCTGTTCGGGCTGTCCCAGCACACGGTGACCGTGCTGCTGTCGGCGGCGCTGCTCGGTGCGGGCACCGCGGTGACGCAGCCCGCGCTGGCGACGATGATCGTCTGGGCGTCGGACGCCACCAGCCGGACGCGCGCCTTCGCCTTCCAGTTCTTCCTGCAGAACGTGGGCCTGGGCGTCGGCGGTCTGATCGGCGGCAACATCGTCGACAAGAGCCGGGCGAGCACCTTCACCCTGCTGTTCAGCATCGAGGCCGTCATGTTCCTCGTGCTGGCGGGGATCATCCTGACGGTGAAGCTGGCCCGGCCGGCGCGCGCTCCCGGCGCCGCGGCTCACGGCGCCAAGGGCAACGGCTTCAAGGTGCTGCTGGAGAACAAGGCGATGGTGAAGCTGCTCGTCCTGGGCTTCATCCTCTTCTTCGCCGTGTACGGACAGTTCGAGTCGGGCCTTTCGGCGTACGGCACCGAGGCCGCCGGCATCGAGCCGTCGATGTTCGGCACGGCCCTGGCGGCGAACACCGCGGTCATCGGCATCGCGCAGTTCGTGATCCTGAAGTACGTCGACCGGTACAAGAGGACGCGGGTGATCGCCGCGGTGGGGCTGATCTGGGCGGTCGGCTGGGCCGCCGCGGGCTACGCGGGCCTGGGCGCGACCAGCCAGGCGATGGCGACGGCCGCGTTCATCTCGACGTACGCGCTGTTCGGACTCGGTGAGGCGATGCTCGCGCCGACCGTGGCGCCGCTGGTCGTCGATCTCGCCCCGGAGTCCATGGTCGGGCAGTACAACTCGGCGTTCGCGCTGGTCAAGCAGTTGGCACTGGCGCTGGGGCCGGCGATCGGCGGGCCCATGGGTGCCGCGCTGCACGCTCCGTACATCGTGACGTTCGTGCTGTTCTCGCTGGCGATCACGGTGCTGGCGCTGCGGCTGGCGCGGCAGCTCACACCGGTGCAGGACCAGCCGTCGCTGGCGGCGACCACCCGCGTGGTGGCGCAGTACAGGCCGCCGGTCGAGCCCGCCGAGAAGGTGGGCACGGCCGCCTGACCGCGGTCAGGCGGGTCTGGGGAGTGCGAACTCGCACCAGACCGACTTGCCGCCGCCCGGTACGCGGCGGCTCCCCCAGGACGAGGCGATGGCCGCGACGATCGAGATTCCGCGGCCCGCCTCGTCCTCCGTTTCCGCCCGCCGACGGCGCGGGAGGTGGTCGTCGCCGTCCGTGACCTCGACGATCAGCCTGCGGTCGGTGCGGCGCAGCCGTAGACGCATGGGCGGGGCGCCGTGCTGGAGGGAGTTGGCGACGAGTTCGCTGACCGCCAGCACGCCGAGGTCGTGCAGCTCGGGCGAGAAGCGCCAGGACGCGAGAACGCCGGAGGCGAAGGCCCGGGCGCGCGGGGCGGCCTCGACGCCGCCGAGGAGGTCGAGGGCGGCGTTGTGGAAGAGCTCGGCCGCCGGACCGGTGCGCACCGGGTGCTGGACGACCAGGACGGCCACGTCGTCGTCGTGTTCCGCGGTGATGTGCATGGCGCGGATCAGTCGGTCGCACACCACCTGGGGGGTGCCCGTGGCGCCGGAGAGCGCTCGTTCGAGCGCGGCGACGCCTTCGTCGATGTCCTCGTCGCGCCGCTCGACCAGACCGTCCGTGTAGAGGACGGCGCTGGAGCCGGGCGGGAGGTCGATCGTGCCGGACGAGTGGAGCCAGCCGCCGGTGCCCAGGGGCGGGCCGGTGGGGTCCTCGGCGCGGTGGACCGTGCCGTCCTCGTGGCGCACGAGGACGGGGAGGTGGCCGGCGGAGGCGTACACGAGCCGGCCTTCGTTCGGGTCGTGGACCGCGTAGACGCAGGTGGCGATCTGGCTGGCGTCGATCTCGGAGGCAAGTCCGTCCAGCAGTTGCAGGACCTCGTGCGGCGGCAGGTCAAGTCGGGCGTAGGCGCGGACGGCGGTGCGGAGCTGGCCCATGACGGCGGCGGCGCGCACGCCGCGGCCCATCACGTCGCCGATGACGAGGGCGGTCCGGCCGCCGCCGAGGGTGATCACGTCATACCAGTCGCCGCCGACGGCCGCGTCCTCGCCGCCGGGTTGGTAGGTGGCGGCGACGTTGAGGTCGTCGGGCTGCTCCAGCTCCTGCGGGAGGAGGGAGCGCTGGAGGGTGACGGCCGCGGCGCGCTGTCGGCGCTCGCTGGCGCGCAGGCGTTCGGCGGCTTCGGCGTGGTCGGTGACGTCGGTGGCGAAGACCAGCAGCCCGGTGGGGGCACCGGCGGCTTGCGGTGCCCGGGGCGCGGTCGGGGTGTCCACGGGGAGGCAGGTCAGGGTGTACGAGCGGCCGTCCGGGGCCTTGCGGGACTTGACCGTGCGCTGCGTGCCGCTGCGCAGGACCTGGTCCATGAGCGGGGAGAGGCCGAGTGCGGCCAGTTCGGGGCAGACGTCGGCGGCGGCTCCGCCGACGGGGCGGGGGCCGAAGGCGGCGGTGTAGGCGTCGTTGACGTACGCGATGCGGTGGTCGGGGCCGTACAGCAGGGCGACGAGGCCGGGGATGCGGCCGAGGAGGTCGCGTACGGCGAAGTCCTCCGGGGCGGGCGCGGCGGGCGGCGCGGTGGCGTCGGCCTCCTGCGCGGCGGGGGCGTCCGGACCCGTGCCCGTACGGAAGACGGGGCGGAGGCGGGCGGGGCGCAGCAGGCTGCCGCGGGCGGCGGGCACGGAGCCCTCACCGCGGGTGTCGCTCCCGGACCGCTCGTCCTCGTCCCCGGGGCCGGTCGCGTCGCGGCCCTTGCCCTTGGTGCGGGCCGGGCCGCGGTCCTTGCCGCGGTCGGCGCTTCGGTCGGTGTCGTCCGCTCTGCTCTCCCCGCGCTGGGGCGGGCGGGCAGAGGAGGAGATCCCGCGGTCGGTCCTTCGCGCTGCGGCGCGGCGCTGTGTCCCGGGGAGCCTTGAGCTCCAACGCGTGAAGTTCACTGACTTTCAAGCCTCAATGGTGGTAGCCAAGGGTCACGAGGGTCACTCTGTGCAAATGTGAGCCCACCTATGGTCACACGTCCAGTGTGACCGTACGGACTGACAGCGGGTGTCGTCCGGGCGGCTGCCGGGGGTCCGGCGCATGGCCCGTCAGGTCTTTCCGCGGTCGTCGTCCGGTGCTTCGGGTGCGGTGTTCGGGCCGGGTGCGGTGTTCGGACCGGTCGGGGGGCCGGCGGGCGGGGCGTGGCCGCCGTTGGTGCCGGGGCGGCCACCGGCGGCGAGTTCGAACTCGGCACGGGGGTGTTCCAGGGAGCCGAGTGAAACGATTTCCCGCTTGAACAGGCCAGCGAGGGTCCACTCGGCGAGGATGCGCATCTTGCGGTTGAAGGTGGGCATGCGGCTGAGGTGGTACACGCGGTGCATCAACCACGCCGGGTATCCCTTGAGTTTGCGACCGTACACATGGGCGACGCCTTTGTGGAGGCCGAGGGAGGCGACGGATCCGGCGTACTTGTGCGCGTACTGCTTGAGGGGCCGGCCGTGCAGGGACGCCGCGACGTTGGCGGCGAGCACCTTGGCCTGGCGCAGGGCGTGCTGGGCGTTGGGGGCGCAGGTGGCGTCGGGGTCGTCGGAGGTGAGGTCGGGGACTGCCGCGGCGTCCCCGGCGGCCCAGGCGTGTTCGACGCCGGCGACGGCGAGTTCGGCGGTGCAGCGCAGCCGTCCGCGGCCGTTGAGCGGGAGGTCGGTGGCGGCGAGCAGCGGTGCCGGTTTGACGCCCGCGGTCCACACGACCGTACGGGCGGGGAAGCGGCTGCCGTCGCTGAGGACGGCGACCCGGTCCTCGCAGGATTCGAGTCTGGTGTCCAGGCGGACGTCGATGTTCCGGGCGCGCAGCTCGCGGACGGCGTAGCGGCCCATCTCCTCGCCGACCTCGGGCAGGATGCGTCCGGTGGCCTCGACGAGGATCCACTTCAGGTCCTGCGGCTTGATGTTGTGGTAGTAGCGCGCGGTGTAGCGGGCCATGTCCTCCAGTTCGGCGAGCGCTTCGACGCCTGCGTAGCCGCCGCCGACGAAGACGAAGGTCAGGGCGGCGTCGCGGATGGCGGGGTCGCGGGTGGAGGAGGCGATGTCCATCTGTTCGATGACGTGGTTGCGCAGCCCGATGGCCTCTTCGACGGTCTTGAAGCCGATGCCGTGGTCGGCGAGGCCGGGCACGGGCAGGGTGCGGGAGATCGATCCCGGCGCGATGACCACTTCGTCGTAGCCGACCTCGACGGCGCCGGTGCCCTCCTCGTCGGTGGCGAGCGTGGTCACGGTGGCGGTGCGCTTGGCGTGGCTGACGGCGGTGACCTCGCCGACGAGGACGGTGCAGTGGGGGAGCAGGCGCCGCAGGGGGACCACGACGTGGGCGGCGGAGATGGAGCCGGCGGCGGCCTCGGGGAGGAACGGCTGGTACGTCATATAGGGGTTGGGCGAGATGACCAGGACCTCGATCGTGCCGCGGGACAGTTCGTGTCTCAGTTCCTTCTGGAGGCGCAGCGCGGTGTACAGCCCGACGTAGCCGCCGCCGACGACGAGGATGCGCGTGCCGCGCGCCGGGTCGGTGGGGCGCCCGGTCGGCGGGGTGCCGGGGGCCGCGCCCCGGGAGTTAGCAGCCGTCACCATCCCATGACGCATCGGTCCTCGGCGTTTGTCCACAGGCCCGGCAAATTGTGTGACCGGAGGTGTGGTGCTGCCGTACACTCCGCGGTTCGCCGGGACCGGGGAAGGTGCCCAGGTCAGGGGTGGCGAAGGGGGTGGCGGGCGGGTGCGCAAACGGGGGGCTTCCGGTCCTTGCTCCGATCGGGGGGCGCTCCGTGCGGAACTACCCCCTTCTGAATTGACCCGGGCTCAACTATGTTCGTACCTCGTCGGGGTGCGTGGTCAAGGCGCCGCCGGCAGACCAGGTGGGGAGGTCTCCGGGGGGAGACACAGTGACCGGGGGAACACGTATGACCATTCAGGATTCGCATTGGCAGGCCGCCGTTCCGCCTGTCACTGATGTACACGGCACACCCGGCGTGCACGGTGCTCATCTCGGCGCGGACGGGAGTGGCGGACGGGCGGGAGCGGGTGGTGGCACCCGTTCGGCGCCCCTGCGGGTGGATGCCCAGCGCAATCTGGAGCACGTCCTGCGTGCGGCGCGGGAGGTCTTCGGCGAGCTGGGGTACGGCGCTCCGATGGAGGACGTGGCGCGTCGGGCCCGGGTCGGTGTGGGGACGGTGTACCGCCGGTTCCCCAGCAAGGACGTGTTGGTGCGGCGAATAGCCGAGGAGGAGACTTCCCGGCTGACCGAGCAGGCGCGCACCGCGCTGCGGCAGGAGGACGAGCCCTGGTCCGCGCTGGCGCGCTTCTTGCGGACCTCGGTGGCCTCCGGTGCGGGGCGGCTGCTGCCGCCGCAGGTGCTGCGGGTGCGGGTGCGCTCGGAGGAGTCTGAGGGGTTGGAGGGGTCGGAGGGCGTCGGCGGTCCGCAGGGGGCCGTGGGCTCGGCGGACGGGTCCGGTGGTGTGCCGGGTGCATCCGGTGTGGCCGGTGTGTCTGGGGACGGGCGGGACGAGACCCGGGTGCCGCAGCAGCGGGCCGGGGTGCAGCCGTCGGGCGGCCCGGTGGCCGGCGGGCCGGTGTCGGGCGCTCCCGAGCTCAGGGTGGTGGGGCCGCGTTCTCCTTCGTCCCACGAGCTGGACGACGCGGGCACGGCCGAGCTGTTGGAGGTCGTGGGGCAGTTGGTCGACCGGGCGCGGGCTGCGGGCGAGCTGCGCGGTGACGTGACCGTCGCGGACGTCCTGCTGGTGATAGCCACGGCGGCGCCTTCGCTGCCGGACGCCGCGCAGCAGGCCGCCGCCTCGGCTCGACTGCTGGACATCCTGCTGGAGGGGCTGCGGCCTCGGTAGCGGTCCGGGCGCCCGGCTGACGGACGGTGGCGGGGTGCGTCGTCAACGCCCTTGCCACGGCCGCCCGTTGGACGCCCACCCGCGCCGCCGGGAAGCCCGTCGTGCGGCCGATCGCGCCCAGGACGTAGGTCGTTGAGTATTACACTAATCGCCGATGGATAGCGCACGGTTTCGACAGAACTCCCCAGATGAGTGGTTGGCAAAGGCGGAGGTCCGTGCCCGCTGTCGCCGTGTGGCACGCTGGCCCGGTGTTCGTGTCTGAGGGTGCTGACGGGAGCGTCCGCGATGAACGAGGGCTTCCTCGATGAGCGGTGACGAGCGGGACGAATCGCTCGGCGGTGCGGACGGCGCGCAGGGCGGCGGCACGCCGTCCCGGCAGGTGCCCGGGCAGGGTGGGCCCGGTGGCGCGCGGCCGGGGTCGTCCCGGGCGCCGGGGTTGCCGGGCCAGGTCGATCCGGCCGGCTCCGCGGACGCGACGGGCGCAGCCGGATCGACGGGCGCAGCCGGGCCGACCGGTCCGGCCGGGCCTTCGGCACCGCCGGAAGCCTCGGACCCCGCCGGCTCGGCGGCGCAGCCCGAGTCCGGCGCGGGCGGCCATTCGGTTCCGCCCCAGGGCACCAACGGAGTCAGGGCGGACGACGCGGAGGACGCCAGCTGGGCGGACTCCGTTTCGGGGACGGCAAACACCGCGGGCGGCACTCGTACGGGTGGTTCGCCCGGCGGTGCGCCGGGGGCGGAGGGCCATGCCGTGCCGCCGCAGCGCGAGGGCGGGAGCACCGGATCCGTACTGCCTCCGCCGCGCGAACTGCCGCCGTCAGACGCCGACTTGGTGCAGCGGATGCGCAGCGGGGACAACAGCGCGTACGAGGAGCTGTTCCGTCGACACTCCGATGCCGTGCTGCGCTACGCGCGCACCTGCTGCCGTGACTCGCACACCGCGGACGACCTGACGGCCGAGGTGTTCGCGAGGACGTTGCAGGCGGTACGCGGCGGGGCCGGGCCGGAGCACGCCGTACGCGCCTATCTGCTGACCACGGTCCGGCGGGTGGCCGCGACCTGGACGAAGAGCGCGAAGCGGGAGCAGCTCGTCGAGGACTTCGCGCTGTTCGCCGCGGAGGCGTCGCGCAGTTCGGACGGCGCCGCCGGGGGGACGACGGAGCTCGGGGCGGACGTCCGGGCGATGCACGAGGCCGAGCGGTCTCTGGCGATGCAGGCGTTCCGGTCGCTGCCGGAGCGCTGGCAGGCGGTGCTGTGGCACACGACCGTCGAGGAGGAGTCGCCCAGCGAGGTCGCGCCGCTGTTCGGGCTGACCGCGAACGCCACGGCGGTGCTCGCGAGCCGGGCCCGCGAGGGTCTGAAGCAGGCGTACCTCCAGGCCCACGTCAGCTCGGCCCTCACCTCCGGGGGCGACTGCGCCCGGTACGCCGACCGGCTCGGCGCGTACGCGCGCGGCGGGCTGCGGATGCGGGCCGAGCGCGGGCTGCGCAAGCACCTGGAGGAGTGTGCGAAGTGCCGGCTCGCGGCCGGTGAACTCCAGCACGTCAACGCCAGCATCCCGGCGCTGCTGCCGGTCGCGGTCATCGGTTGGTTCGCGGCGGGCTATGCGCTCAAGGCCGCGGGGGTGGTCGCCGGCGGTGCGGTGGGAGCCGCGGGTGCCGGGGCCGCCGCAGCCGCCACCAGCGGCGGCGCCGGCGCCTCGGCCGGGGCCGCCGGCGGCGCGGCGGCGTCCGAGGGGCTGGGCGCGCCGGCGAAGGTCGGCATCGGGGCCGCGGTCGCCGTCGCCGCGGCGGCCGGGCTGGTGTGGGCGTTCTCCGGGAGCCCCAAGGCCCCGGAGCCCGAGGCGAAGCCGCCCACGGTGCAGCCGCTCGTACCGGCGCCGCCGCAGGATCCGAAGCCGCCCGCGCCCAAGCCGAAGCCGCCGCCCAAGCCCGTACCGCCGGCGCCCAAGCCCTCGGCCAAGCCGAAGCCGCCGCCCAAGCCGGCGCCGTCGACTCCGAAGCCGACCCCGCCGAAGCCCACGCCGCCCAAGCCCACGCCCAAGCCGACGCCGACGCCGAAGCCGACCCCGCCGAAGGAGCGGCCGAAGCCGAAGCCCGAGCCGCGGGTGTACCAGGTCAATCGGCTCCAGTACAGCGCCTTCGGCGACCACACCGGGCCCGAGGTGGTGCTGGGGCAGAGCAGTTGGATCTGGCAGCGGTGGGGGCTGAAGATCGGCGGGGAGCGCTACAGCCACGGGGTGACCGTGCGGGCGCGCTCCTCGGTGACGATCGAGCTCAATCGCCCGTGCACCTCCTACGCGGCGAAGGCCGGCGTGGACGATCTGACGCTGGGGCTCGGCAAGATGCGGTTCTCCGTCTACGGGGACGGGGCACTGCTGTGGCGCTCCCCCGTCATCCGGGGGAAGGACCCGGCCGTGCCGGTGCAGGTCTCCCTCGCCGGGCGCAAGCAGTTGCGCCTGGTGGTGGAGCCGCACTCGCCGTGGAGCGAGATGACGTTGGGCGCGTGGGCGGACTCCCGGATCGCGTGCAGCTGACGCGCCGCGCTCCCCGTCCCCGTCCCCGTCCCCGGCCGCTGCCACTGCCACTGCCACTGCCCGAGGAACGCCGGGCGTCAGGAGCGGATCGAGGGGCGGGGCGGTACGCCCGCGGCGACCGCGCGCTGCCGGGGCGCCGCGCTCCCCGTCCAGCAGGTGCCGCGCCGCGACAGCAGCCGGCGCAGCCACAGCTCGGTGGAGACCAGGTCGGCGATGCCGTCGAGCGGCACGGGCTCCCCGTCGGACGCCGCGCGCAGCGCCTTGCGGACGACGCGGGCCTCGATCAGCCCGGCGTCCGCGAGCAGCGGTGCGTCGAAGAGGGCGAGCAGCGTCGGCAGCGCCGCGCGCAGCCCCTTGCGGGCGACCGCGACCGAGGTCGTCTGCCCGGGCAGGGCGCCCCAGCCGGACGGCAGGTCGTGGACGCCGGCGCCGGCGAGGACCGAGCGCAGGACGTCCGCGCGTGCGCCGGGCCGCACCCGTAGCGCCTCGGGCAGGTCGCGGCAGGCGCGTACGACCTGGTTGTCGAGGAAGGGCGCGTGGACGCGCTGGCTGCGGACCTCCGCGGCCTGCTCCAGGATGCGGTGGTCGAAGGCGTGCCGGGCGAGGGCCGCGCGGGCACGGGCTTCCCCGGGCCGCTGGACGGAGACGGGCCGGGTCGCGGCGCTCATCAGACGAACCGATACTTCGGCCAGTGCCTCCCCCGTCAGCCAGCGCACCGCGGGCCCGGGGCGGGACCAGGTGAGCGCGGCGAGGGAGGCGTCCAGGGGGCTGGTGCCGTCGGAGCCGTGGGGGTCCCCCCACGCCCTTCGGGCGTCGGGGGATCCGCTGCGGCCGGCCTCCAGCAGTCGGTCGGCCGCCGTTTCGAGGCCGGTGCGGTACGGCGTACGGGCCAGGCGGCGCGCGGCGCGATAGACCTGGAGCGGTACGAACAGGGAGTGCGGCGAGGGGCCTTCGGCCCGGGCGAGCGCGGTGACCGGGCGCAGCAGGTGCCGCCGTCTTCGGTCCAGCAGCAGGTCGGCGAGGCGGGCCGGGTGGGCGTCGAGCACCTGGCGGGCGCCGGCGCCGGTGAGGTGGTCGGCGCTGCCGGACGCGAGGCGCACCCGGTGGCGTTCGGCGGTGACGAGGCAGGGAGCGGGTTCGTCGGTGAGGGGGCCGTTGTCCAGGCGGGCGTACGGCAGGCCCTCTTCCCCGGCCGGGACGACCACGTGGTGCAGCCGCGGGTTGGCGCCCATGGCGCGGGCCCGCTCCAACTCCGGCTCGATGCCGGGTTCGGTGAGGTCGTTGAAGGTGACGGCGAGGAGGCGCGTCCCGGCGCCGGTGCCGCTGCCGACGATCGTGCCGGGCACGCCCGGGAGCCCGGCGGCGAGCAGTGCGAGGGTGGCGGAGGCGCTGCCGCCGGAGAGGTCGGCGCCGATGCCGGGGGCGGGGGCGCCGCGGCGGGCGCGCCGGTCGGCGGGGCCCATGCCGGGCACCGGGCCGGGGTCCGGGGGCATGGTCTGCGGGGCGTGGCGCGGTGCGGTGAGCCTGGCGCGTACGGCTTCGACGAGGGCGTCGCGCACGCCTTCGACCGCGCGGTCGGGGTCGACCTGCGGCCCGGTGACGGCGAGGGAGGCGACGGGTTCGTAGCCGGTGATCTCGCGGGAGCCCTCGCGCAGGATCAGGACGTGGCCGGGCGGGATGCGCTTGACGCCCTCGTACGGAGTGGAGTCCCGCAGCGCCTCCGGGGTCTCGGGGCAGGCCAGCACCGCGGCCAGGTGGCCGATGTCGAGTTGGGCGCCGATGAGGTCGGCGAGGGGGAGTGCGGCGGTGGCGTAGGCGGTGCCGTTCTCCCACGGGGTGTGGAAGACGGGGCGGGCGCCGGCGAGGTCGCCGAGGACGGTGATGCGGCGGCCGGAGCGGACGACCGCGGAGTAGCTGCCGGGCCAGGCCGTCAGATGGCGCAGGGCGCCGCCGCGGGCGGAGAGGAGTCCGGCGCGCAACTCGGCGTCGGAGGCAGCGCAGCAGCCGAGCACGGCCATCTTGGTGGACTCGTCGATGCTGACGACCCGGACCTCGTCGGGCCGCCAGTCGCCGACGGCCCAGAGGGGGTCGGGGTCGCCCCACAGGAGTTGGGAGCCGACGGGTTGGACCGAGCGTCCCTCGTCGGCGGCGCCGACGGCCCCCGCCGTTCCGAAGTTCGCGGCGACACTGCTCCAGCCGACCAACCACCGCATCGCCGTTTCGCCTCCACAAGCTGTGGACAACCGGGTGCCGAACCCGGGTCGTTCGGGAACATGCTGCCACGAAGGAGACGCAACGAACGGGCCCCGGGTCGCACGCGCAAAAAGTGAAGGAGCCGGTGGCAGCGGGGGTCTGGTGGGGCATCACGGGACGGCAGCGACATCACGCCGGCCTCATAGACGGACAAACGGCATGAGAGGGACAGTCGATATCCGGCCATTCTCATGAAGGGGTGGACAACCCTCCGTGGGCACGGAGAGCTTCCGGACCGGTCGATGACCGTCCGGATCGCCCGCTGCGGCGGCCCGTGACGCTGCCGCCGGTACGGGGCACTTCGCCCCGCTTCGAGGTGAGTTGGAGCTCGGCGGGCTCCTCCTCGTATCCAACGCGCATCCGACGTGCTTGCGGCGCGCGTCGACCGGGCATCCGACCGCGCTCGGTCGCGGATCCGATCTCGGACCGGGGCCTCGGCCCGGGCCGGACGGACTCCGATTCCCTGGTGGGCGCGCGGGGCGGGGTCGTGCGGCGGGGCGGGTGGACCGGAGTGCGACGGGCGTGCGACGGGCGTGCGGTACGGCGTACGACGCGCGTGCGCCGGGCGGTACGACGGGCGGTGCGGCGCGGGCCCGGCACGAGCGACAGTCCGGGAGGCGCCGCACGCCTCCCGGACCGTCCGCCGCCCGCGGGGATTGAAGGCGGCGGTGTCCCCCAGCCCGCTGGGTCCAGTACGCAGCGGGCCGACCCACGCGCCTTTCATGGAAGCGCTCGCCCCAGCCCCCGGCGAGAGCGCACGGGCGGGCGCACGGCCACACAACGGGAGCACGCCCGGCACGGGACGGCGAACGCCCGGAGCAGTGCGGGAGCGCGCACGGCACGCAGCGGCACGGGGGCAGCACGGCCGTAGCGCAGAGGCGGCACGGGGGCGCGCCGCCGCAACGCCCGCCACACGGCTCGCCGCACCGCCCGCCGACCGAGCACCAACGGACCGCCCACCGACCACGCACCGTCCGCCGGAGGACCGCAAGCCCATGGCAACCATCCGCCAACAGTGGCGTGTTCACCGTGCGTCCCCACCGGCCCGAATCGCCACGCACAACTTTCCCGCCATCCGGAACACCGCCCCTTAACGGTCGGGATCCGGCGAACTACGCTGGGTTTACTGATGTTCTGAACCGATGGGCATATTCCGATGGGCTCGGCCAGGCGCTTTTGCAACCGGGCCCGGGAGCGGGGTGGGCAGCCGTGCTCCGGACGTGGTCGTGGGTGAGGACCCGGTACGAATGCCGTGCGCCGGACGGGTGACGCGGCGGCCGTCTGTGTGTCGAGGGGTGGCGCATGTCCAGGGAGCAACGCGGGCCGAACGAAAAGCTCGGCACCGTTCTCGCCCTCGCGGGAATCAGCAACGCCGGGCTCGCCCGGCGCGTCAACGACCTCGGGGCGCAGCGCGGTCTGACCCTGCGCTACGACAAGACGTCGGTGGCCCGCTGGGTGTCGAAGGGCATGGTGCCGCAGGGCGCCGCGCCCCACCTCATCGCAGCCGCGATCGGCTCCAAGCTCGGCCGCCCCGTGCCGCTGCACGAGATCGGCCTCGCCGACGCCGACCCGGCCCCCGAAGTCGGGCTCGCCTTCCCCCGCGACGTACGCGCGGCCGTGAAATCGGCCACCGACCTCTACCGGCTGGATCTAGCCGGCAGACGAGCCGGCAGCGGCGGGATCTGGCAGTCCCTGGCCGGTTCCTTCGCGGTGAGCGCCTACGCCACCCCCACGTCCCGCTGGCTGATAACACCCGCCGACGCCTCGGTGGAGCGCATGCCGCCGGAGGGCGGCGCCCCGGGCGTCGAGGGCGGCGGCCCGGTCTCCCCGGACGAGGTGCCCACCCGCGTGGGCCACAGCGACGTGGGCAAGCTCCGCGAGGCCGCGGAGGACGCCCGCCGCTGGGACTCCAAGTACGGCGGCGGCGACTGGCGTTCGTCCATGGTCCCCGAATGCCTACGGGTCGACGCGGCGCCCCTGCTCCTCGGCTGGTACTCGGACGAGGTCGGCCGGGCCCTGTTCGGCGCGACCGCGGAACTGACCAGGCTGGCCGGGTGGATGGCCTTCGACACCGGCCAGCAGGAGGCCGCACAGCGCTACTACATCCAGGCGCTGCGCCTCGCGCGCGCGGCGGCCGACGTGCCCCTCGGGGGATACGTACTGGCGTCCATGGCGCTGCAGGCGATCTACCGGGGCTTCGCGGACGAGGGCGTCGACCTGGCGCAGGCCGCCCTGGAGCGCAACCGGGGGCTCGCGACGGCGCGCACCATGAGCTTCTTCCGGCTGGTGGAGGCGCGGGCGCACGCCAAGGCGAACGACGCGCCCGCGGCGGGTGCCGCCCTGAAGGCGGCGGAGGGCTGGCTTGAGCGGGCCCGCGAGGGTGACCAGGACCCGAGCTGGCTGGGCTTCTACACCTACGACCGGTTCGCTGCGGACGCGGCCGAGTGCTACCGCGACCTCGGCTCGCCGCGGGCGGTGCGCCGCTTCACCGAGCAGGCGCTGTCGCGGCCGACGGACGAGTTCGTCAGGTCGCACGGGCTGCGGCTGGTGGTCGGCGCCTTCGCCGAGTTGGAGTCGGGCAACCTGGACGCGGCGTGCGCCGCGGGCACCCGGGCCGTCGAGGTCGCGGGCCGGATCTCCTCGGCGCGCACCACGGAGTACGTACGGGACCTGCTGCACCGGCTGGAGGCGTACGGGGACGAGCCGCGGGTGGCGGAGCTGCGGGAGCGGGCGCGCCCGCTGCTGATCGCCCCGGCGTAGCGGGCCGCGGTCCGCAGGGCGTGGTCACGGGTGCACTCGACCCGCCGCACCGGCGGCACTGTCAGTGGTCGGGTGCACCATCGGGGTGGGAGGTGGCGCGGTGCCTACGAGGACCAGGGGGAACGGGCGGACCGAGATCGGCTTCGACTGCGACGTGCTGGTGGTCGGCGGCGGGATAGTCGGGCTGTCGACGGCGTACGCCCTCACGCGCTCGGCACCCGGCACCAGCGTCGTCGTCCTGGAGAAGGAGCCGGCCACCGCGCGCCACCAGACCGGCCGCAACAGCGGCGTGATCCACAGCGGGATCTACTACCGCCCCGGCTCGCTCAAGGCCCGGTACGCGACGCGCGGCGCGGCCGAGATGGTGAAGTTCTGCGCCGAGCACGACCTGCCGCACCGGGTCACCGGCAAACTGATCGTCGCCACCCGGCGCGACGAGCTGCCCCGGCTGCACGCCCTGGTCCAGCGCGGCCGGGAGAACGGCATCCCGGTGCGCGAGCTGGGACCGGCGCAGATCACGGAGTACGAACCGCAGGTGCGCGGCCTCGCCGCGATCCACGTCGGCACGACGGGCGTGTGCGACTTCGCCGCGGTCGCCCGGGCGCTGGGCGCGGCGGCGCAGGCGGCCGGGGCCCGGATCCGGTGCGGCGAGGAGGTCGTCGCGGTGGACCGGCGGCCCTGGGGCGTCGCGGTCCGCACCGCGTCCGGAGCGGTCGTGCGGGCCCGGGTGATGGTGAACTGCGCGGGGCTGCACAGCGACCGACTGGCCCTGCTGGCCGGGGACGACCCCGGGGTGCGGATCGTCCCCTTCCGGGGTGAGTACTACGAGCTGGCGGACCCCTCGCTGGTGCGGGGTCTGGTGTATCCGGTGCCGGACCCGGCGTTCCCGTTCCTGGGCGTCCATCTGACCCGCGGCCTCGACGACCACGTCCACGTCGGCCCGAACGCGGTGCCGGCGCTCGCCCGCGAGGGGTACGGCTGGGGCGTGGTGCGCCCGCGCGAGCTGGCGGCCACCTTGGCCTGGCCCGGCAGCTGGCAGATCGCCCGGCGGCACTGGCGGTACGGGGCGGGCGAGCTGCGGCGCTCGCTGTCGAAGCGGGCGTTCACGGCGGCGGTGCGGGAGCTGCTGCCGGCGGTGCCGGAAGGCGGGCTGCGGCGGGTGCCGGCGGGGGTGCGGGCGCAGGCGGTGCGGCGGGACGGGGCGCTGGTGGACGACTTCCTGATCCGGGAGTCGGGGAGGGTGGTGCACGTGCTGAACGCGCCTTCGCCGGCGGCGACGGCGTCCCTCCCCATCGGCCGCGCGATAGCCACCCGCGCCCGGGCCCACTTGTAGCGGCCCGCGCCCCTGCAACCCCGCGCCCTGCCGTGCCGACTGCGGTGGTTCGGCGTCCTGCGACCCCTCTGTGACTGTTCGCGCAGTTCCTCCCCCTGTGCCCTGCGGGCACGGGGGCACCCCCACCTACGCCCAGAGGGCGTGGGGGGGGACCCCAGCGCCCTAAAACCTCCTGCCCCGGCCCGCAGAAGACTGACGGGGGAAGCGAAACAGGGGCGCGGGGAACTGCGCGACAAGCCACGGACCAGGCCGCAGACGCTGATCTACGTTCCTCGGCAAAGCGGGAGTGCGGGTCTTTCAGGGGCGCTGGTCCGCAGGGCACAGGGCGCGGGCGGCACAGGCGCGGCACGGGCGCAGGGCGCGGGGGGTCGTAGGATTGGCGCATTGTGTCGAAGCTGCGTCATCACACCCCAGAGCCCCAGCCCCCCGCCCCGACCCGCGAGCGGAGCGGGCCCCGTTTTCCCGGCGGCCCCGCCGCCGACCCCGCCGGGTCGCACCACGAGCGGCGGATCCGGAGCTTCCAGCCGCGGCGGAGCCGGGTGACCACGGGGCAGGAGGACGCCCTGCGGCGGCTGTGGGGCGCCTGGGGGCTGGACATCGACGGCCGGCAGGTCCTCGACCTCCCCGAGATGTTCGACGGGCTGCCCGTCGTCCTGGAGATCGGCTTCGGGATGGGCGAGGCCACCGCCGAGATGGCCGCGGCCGACCCCCGCACCGGGATCCTCGCCGTCGACGTGCACACCCCCGGCCAGGGCAATCTGCTCGCCCTCGCCGAGCGGAAGGGCCTGACGAACGTCCGGGTGGCCAACGGCGACGCGATCATCCTGCTGCGCGAGCAGCTCGCGCCGGGCGCGCTCGACGGGATGCGGGTGTACTTCCCCGACCCCTGGCCGAAGAAGCGCCACCACAAGCGCCGGCTGATCCAGCCCGAGTTCCTGACGCTGGCCGCGCGGTGTCTGAAGCCCGGCGCGGTGCTGCACTGCGCCACGGACTGGGAGCCGTACGCGGAGCAGATGTTGGAGGTGCTCTCGGCGCACCCGGACTTCGAGAACGCCTGCGCCGACGACGGATTCGCACCGCGGCCCGACTTCCGGCCCCGTACCCGGTTCGAGGGGCAGGGCCTGGACAAGGGGCACGTGGTACGGGACCTCCTCTTCCGCCGCGCCGCGCCCACCGCCACGCCCGCGCCCACCGCCGGCCCCGAGCCCGTCTGACAAGCCCCTTCCCGGTCACGGGAAGCCGGTCCCGAGCCTGATCCGAGCCGATTCCGCGTCGCCGGCTGTCAGTGGTCCTCGCTAGGGTCGTCGGGTGTCCGAGCCGTCGTCCCCGCCCCGGTCCGCGCCCGTCGAGGCGCAGCCGCCGCTGCCCGCGTACGCGCCGCAGCCGGTGTTCGACGCGCTGCCCGAGCGCTCCCGCTGGCGCTACGCGCCCCGTCGCGCCTCCCGGCTGTGGCGCAGCAGGGCGCTCCGCGTCGGCGGGCTGATCACGCTGCTGGCCCTGTGCGGCCTGGTGATCCTCGCGCTGGTGCGGGAGCAGACGGGCACCCGGGGCTTCCTCGTCGGCCTCGGGCTCGCCACCCTGCCCGTTCCGCTGCTGCTCGCCGCGTTCCGCTGGCTGGACCGGGTGGAGCCGGGCCCCTGGCGCCACCTCGCCTTCGCGTTCGCCTGGGGCGCGTTCGCCGCCGCCCTGGTGGCGCTCACCGCGAACACCTTCGCGGCCCGCTGGATAGCCACCGCCACCGCCGATCCGTCGAGCGCGGACACGCTCGGTGCGACGGTGGTGGCGCCGGTCGTCGAGGAGAGCGCCAAGGCCGCCGCGGTCTTCCTGCTCTTCTTCTTCCGCAGACGGGACTTCACCGGCCTGGTCGACGGCGTCGTGGTCGCCGGCTTCACCGCGACCGGCTTCGCCTTCACCGAGAACATCCTCTACCTCGGCCGGGCCTTCGACGACGACCAGTCGACGGGCTCGGCGGGCTTCGAGTCGATGACGGCGGCGACGTTCTTCGTGCGGATCGTCATGTCGCCCTTCGCGCATCCGCTGTTCACGGTGCTCACCGGCATCGGTTTCGGGCTGGCCGCGCTGGCGGCGCGACGGCGCAGGTTCCGCCGCACCGCCCTGCCGCTGCTGGGGCTCGTCCTGGCCATGGGGATGCACGCGCTGTGGAACGGATCGACGTCGATGCTCGGCCCGTTCGGCTTCTACGCGGTGTACGCGCTGATCATGGTGCCGGTCTTCGCCCTGCTCACCTGGCTGACGATCTGGTCCCGGCAGCGGGAGCTGCGCACGGTGTCCACCGCGCTGCCGGCGTACGCGGCTGCCGGCTGGCTGGCGTCCGCCGAGCCCACGGCGCTGGCCTCCATGAGGGCGCGCACCGCGGCCCGTGACTTCGCCCGGCGCACGCAGGGGGCGGCAGCGGCGCACGCGGTGTCGGAGTACCAGCGCTTCGCGACCTCGCTCGCCTTCCTGCGCCACCGGGCGCAGCGCGGCACGGTCGACCCCGACTTCGTCGCACGGGAGCAGGAGCTGCTGCACCACATGTGGCGGCGCAAGGACGTCGCGAGCCCCGCGCTGACGTACGCGGCACGCGCGACGGGCGCGGTCCGGGTGCCCCCGCCGTACCGGGACTACGAGGGCTACAACCCGTACCGCGCATGACGCGGGGACGCCACTCCGGAAGAAGAGACCGACGGCCCTGGCGTCGGGGGGTGACACCAGGGCCATCGGCGATTCGGGGACGGCGGCGACGACGATGCTGATGACGGCGTACGGCACGGCCGGCAGCCGCGGCAACCGGCGGCTGGGGGCGCACGAACCCGCACTTCGGGAACTCAGGAGTGCGCGGAAGCCGCCACCCGCTCGTCGCGGCCGTCGTCGCGGCCGTCGTCGAGCCCAAAGCTCAGCTCAGGGCTCGGCGGGACTTGCTGATCAGACGCTGAGGCCCTTGCTCTGCAGCCAGGACGCCGGGTTGATGGTGGCGCCGCCCGGGGTCTGAACCTCCATGTGCAGGTGCGCGCCGGAGACGTTGCCGGTGGCGCCCACGCGCCCGACGCCGTCGCCCGCGACGACCTTCTGGCCCGCGCTCACGCCGACCGTCTGCATGTGGGCGTACATGATCTCGGTGCCGTCGTTCAGCTCCAGGATGACCTGGTAGCCGTACGCCGGGCCGGACCAGCCCGCGAACTTGACCGTACCGGCGCCCACGGCCTTCAGGGGGGTGCCCGCCGAAGCGACGAAGTCGAGGCCGGTGTGCTGGCCGGAGGACCACATGGAGCCGGACTGACCGTACGTCGCCGAGATGCTGTACGAGGAGAGCGGCAGCGCGAACATCTTCGCGAGCTTCGCCTTGCGCTCGGCCTCCGCCTTCGCCTTGGCCTCTGCTTCGGCCTTCTTCTTCTCGGCCTCCGCCTTCGCCTTGGCCTTGGCCTGGGCTTCCTTCTCGGCCTTCTCCTTCGCGGCCTTGTCGGCGGCGGCCTGCTTCGCGGCCTCGGCCTGGGCCTGCTGCTGCTCGGCCTGCTGGAGGATCCGGGAGCGGAGCGCCTCGCCGGCGCCGCCTTCGGCGGTGGCGCCCATCGCCATCAGCTCGTTGGCGCCCTCGCCGGACTGGTCGTCGCCGGACGGGTCGTCGTTCTTGTCGTCACCGCCCCCGAGGCCGTCGGGGAGGGAGATGGAAACCGGGGGCTTGTTCTGGGCGGTGGCGATGCCACCCGCGCCGACCGCCGCGATCACACCGACGCCGAGGACGGTGGAGCTACGGGCGAAGGCCCTGCGCTGCTGGCGCAGGACGCGGTGGCGACCGCGGGACGGAAGGACGGTCTCCGCGCTGGGGTTCCACTCGCCGTACGAGCGCTCGGCCCCGTTTTCGCTGAAGGCACCGGTCCTGGAGGACCCGGCAGGAGCTTCCGGGGCAGGGCTGTTGGACGCCACTGAGGCGTACTCCTTTCCTTCCTTCTCGCCTACCGGGTTAGCTGACGGGTTCGGAGCAGGAAGGTCTCCTACGGAACGCTTCGCAGGCTGCGAAGCATCCGATTCACCCCAAGAGGTGGTTCCCCGGTTCCCTTGCGGGATTCGGCGCGTGCGCACGGCGTCGCCCTGACGGCGACTGGGACGACCGCGCTGCGTTATCGAACGTTAATAGACACGGGTCCCGGATTCCAAGCCGGTCCCCATGATCGTTAACGATGATCGCGGAACCAACCGGGACACAAGCGGCCGGATTCGGGCGACTTGAGCGGCCCGAACGAGGTTTAGCCCGCACCACGCCCCTGCCATGACCCTGACAGTACGTCACATGGCGTGCTCCGAGCAGTCGTTCGACTACGCTGCGTGGACCCTCGACGCGACGTCGACCGCCGCGGCTCCGGCGGGCCGGGTGACCGCCAGCAGCGCCATGTCGTCCGTGGAGCCGCCCCCGGTGTGCCGGCGGACGTCGTCGATGAGCGCGTCCAACAGCTCCCCCGGGCCCGGGAAGACGCGCCCGACGAGCCGGGCGTCCGGCTCGTAGAAGGCGCCGGACGCATCCCGCGCCTCGGACAGCCCGTCGGTGTAGAGCAGCAGCGTCGCCCCCGGCGGCATCGGGTGCTCGTCCACCCGGTCCGGCCACTGCCCCAGCGCGTGCATCCCGAGCGGCAGCGCGGGCTCGCCCGGCTCCAGCCGCCCCAACCGCCCGTCGTCGCGGAGCAACAGCGGCTCCGGGTGCCCGCGGTTCACCAGCCGCACGACGCCCCCGCCGTGCGGGATCTCCGCGATGACCACGGTCGCGAACCCCTCGAAGGAGTCCACGTCTCCCTCGCCCCGCCGCCCCGCCTCCCGGTTCAGCGCCCGCTCCAGCCGTTCGGCCACCCCCTCCAGGGCGCGCTCCTGCTCGGCCGCCTCCCGGAACGAGCCGATCAGCACGGCCACCGCCTCCACCGCGCCGAGCCCCTTGCCCCGTACGTCCCCGACCACCAGCCGCACCCCGTGCGGGGTGTCCTGCACCGCGAAGAGGTCGCCCCCGATGAACGCGTCCGCCAGCGCCGCCTCGTACCGGGCCGCGATCCGCAGCCCGCCGATCTCCTCGGCGGGGGTGGGCAGCACGGCGCGCTGCGCGGTCTCGGCGATCACCCGGGCGGAGGCCAGCCGTTCATTGCTGCGCGCCACGACCCGGTTGATGAAGAGCGCCAGCACGGAGACGGTGAAGACGGTGGTCAGCTCGGTGTACGCCTGGGTCTGCCCGATCGAGTGGTTGTAGATGTCCAGGGCCAGCTCGGTCAGCACGGCGAAGGCGCCGGTCGCCAGCGTGACCGACCACGAGAAGAACGGGGCGGCGATCAGCGGGGCGGCCGTGAACATCGGCACCGCAGTGAACTTCCCCGGGGTCGACAGGTCGTAGACCACCCCGACGATGATCATCAGCGCCGGCAGCATCCGCGCGAAGCGCCGGGCACCGAAGCTGTTCCGCTCTTCCTCCGCCACGGATGCTCTCCTCCCCCCTCAGCCTCGGGCCGGCGGGCGGGGACGGCGAGCCGGCTGGGCCGGCCGGGGGACGCCTCCTGTGGGTGAGCGGGTGCGGGGAGACGGGAAGGGGCCGGGAAACGACGATGGCCCGGCACTCGATCGAGTGCCGGGCCACGGTCTTCAGTAGCGGGGACAGGATTTGAACCTGCGACCTCTGGGTTATGAGCCCAGCGAGCTACCGAGCTGCTCCACCCCGCGTCGGTGAACACAACTCTACGCCATCCGGAGCAGTGCTCGCGACCAAGGGTCCCCCGCCGGCGGGGGACCCCGGGGCTCAGGCGGTGATCACGGGGGCCTCAGTCGGTGAGGTGTCGCTCCGCGTACGCCGCCATCGCGTCCCGTACGAAGACCGCCGTGCCCTCGCCGTGCCGGTCGTAGTTGCGCCCGAAGCGCGGATCGGCGACGAACATCTCGCCGAGCCCGGCGAAGTGCGCCTTCGACGGGGCGCCCATCAGGGACTGCCACGCGTACATCCGCCGGGTGACCTCCTGCGCCACCTCGCCGTCGGCCGGGTGCCCGGCCTGGAGCACCCGCGCGTAGTCCCGGGCGATGTCGTCGTGGGCGCGCTGGTGGTCCCGGCGCTCCTGCCCGCTCAGCGATCGCCAGGTGCGGTCGCTGCGCTGCCAGGCGTCCGTGCCCCAGCGCTCGGTCACCTCCTGCTCGTACTGCGTGTGGTCGAAGCCGTCGAGCACGTCCTCAGCCATCAGTTCCTCCCCTCGTTCGGTCTTGTGCAGGGTGGTCCGCACCGAGGCGATCTGTCGCCCGATGCGTTCGCGCTCCAGCTCCAGCAGCCCGAGGTGGGCGCGGAGCGCGGCGGCCGTGTCCCGCTGCCCGGCCAGCACCTCGGCGATGGCGGGCAGCCCGAGCCCCAGCTCGCGCAGGAGCAGGATGCGCTGGAGGCGCACCAGCTCTTCGGGGCCGTAGTAGCGGTAGCCGTTGGCACCGACCCGGCACGGCTCCAGCAGCCCGACGTCCCCGTAGTGCCGCAGGGTGCGGCTGGTCGTACCGGCGCGGCGGGCGACTTCTTGGATCGACCACTCCATGACCTGAACCGTAGAACTTGACGTTGCGTAAAGGTCAAGCCGGACAAAAGGCAGCCCCGGCTCGGCTGGCCGGCGTCAGGTGTCGAGGGGGGCGAGGCGGTCGGCGCGCATCCGGAGGTAGCGCGCCTCGGGCGTGCTGAGGGTCCGCTCCGCCGCCAGCCGGTACGCCTCGCGCGCGCCGGCCGCGTCTCCCGCGCGCTCCAGCAGATGGGCGCGGACCGCGTCCAGCCGGTGGTGTCCGCCGAGCCGGTCGGCCAGCAGCTCGACCTCGGCGAGCCCCGCCTCGGGCCCGCGCACCATCGCCACCGCCACCGCGCGCCCCAGCTCGGCCATGGGCTCGGGCGCGATCTCCACCAGCAGGTTGTACAGCGCGAGGATCTGCGGCCAGTCCGTGGCGTCCGCGCTCGCCGCCTCGTCGTGGAGCGCGGCGATGGCCGCCTGGAGCTGGTACACCCCGGCCGGCCCCTGCGCCAGCGCCTCCTCGACCAGCGCGGTGCCTTCGGCGACGGCGGCCCGGTCCCACAGCGTCCGGTCCTGCTCGTCGAGCGGGACGATCTCGCCGTCGGGCCCGGTACGGGCCGCGGCGCGGGCCTCGGTGAGCAGCATCAGCGCGAGGAGCCCGGTCACCGCGCCCTCGCGGGGCAGCAGCAGCCGTACCCGTCGGGTCAGCCGGATCGCCTCCTGCGCCAGGTCGGAGCGGTGCAGCCGGGCGCCGGACGTCGCCGTGTAGCCCTCGTTGAAGATCAGGTACAGCACCTGGAGCACGGCGGCCAGCCGCTGGTCGCGGTCGGCGCGCCCGGGCGGACGGAACGGCGCCTCCTTCACCTTCAGCTTCGCCCGGCTGATGCGCTGGGCCATCGTCGCCTCGGGGACGAGGTGCGCACGGGCGATCTCCGCGGTGGTCAGGCCGCCGACGGCGCGCAGCGTCAGGGCGAGCTGCGCGGCCGGCGTCAGATCGGGGTGGCAGCACAGGAAGAGCAGGGTGAGGGTGTCGTCCTCGCTGGGGGCGCGGTCGTCGCCGGGCGGCGGTGCGGTGAAGGCGTCGCGCGGGGCGAGCTGCGCGGCGCTCTCCTCCCGACGGCGGCGGGCCTCCTCGGCGCGCAGCAGGTCCGTCAGCCGGCGGGCGGCGACCCTGATCAGCCAGCCGCGCGGATTGTCCGGGGTGCCGGCGTCGGGCCACTGCTGGGCGGCGGCGAGCAACGCTTCCTGGACGGAGTCCTCGGCGAGGTCGAAGTGCCCGTAACGGCGCACCAACGCACCGAGGACCTGCGGCGCGTGATGGCGCAGCAGGTCCTCGATCGTGGGAGTACGACTCGTGTTGCTCATGTGGTCGTACGTATCACAGGCCACCGACAGCGGTCGGCCGTGCGACGTCCGGGCGGCGGGCCGGGGGCTTCCGGTCCGGACTCCGGCCCGGCATCCGGGGCGGTGCGGGGGTGGTGCGGTGCGGTCAGGCTTCCGGGGCCTCCATGATGGGCCGGATGACGATCGGCGAGCAGAGGGTTCCTTCGGGCACGGGGCAGGCCGCGGCACGGGCGGCGATCTCGGTCACCCGCTCCAGGCTCGCGCAGTCGAGCACCCAGTAGCCGGCGAGGACTTCCTTCGTCTCCCCGTACGGACCGTCCGTGATCACGGGCTTGCCGTCCTTGCCCGCCAGGACGTGACGGGTCTCGGCCGGCTCGGCGAGGCCGTTGCCGTCGACGAGCTCACCGCTCTCGGCGAGGTCGTCGTTGAGGGCACCCATGTGGCTGAACATGGCCTGCATGTCCTGCTCGTTCCACGCGGGGTAGCCGGGGGAGGGCTTGCCCGTCATGGCCTCGTGCGCGGCCTGGTTGCCCTGGATCATCACCAAGTACTTCATGTTCGCTCCTCGTGACGCGGGGGTTCTTCCCCTTCGGCTGCCCCTGGTGGGCAACTCTCACAGGAGACGTCGGAGCCGATGACGGGTTCTCTACACGGCCCGGGAGATTTTCTGGGATTTTCTTCCGACGAGGTGCTGAGGAGGTACTGAGGGAGGTCCTGAGCGGCCGGCGTGCGGGTGCCGTGACCGCTCTGACCTGCGGCTTATGACTGGACGGCGCCGACGAGCTGGGTGACGGGGTCGAGCAGCGGGGCGAGCTGGTTGGGGACCTCCATCAGCTGGTTGAGCTGGTTCAGCTCGCCGAGCTGGTCGAGCTGGCTCAGGGAAGTGGCGTCGGTGGCGGTCGTCCCGTCGGCGTGGCCGGTCGCGCTGGCACCGGAGACGGAGAGGGCGGAGGCGCCGGCGGCGAGGGCGACGGCGGCGAGGATGCGCTTGGTCTTGGTCATGCCGGGAGAACGTCCGCGGGGGGCGGCGGGTCACGGGGGCGGTGGCGGTGCGGAGGGGTGACCCGGGGCGCTGGAACGTTTCTGGGGTGAACGGATACGCCCGTCCGGCCCAGTGAGTCGATTCATAGCACCGCAGAAGGGCGAACGCCGCGTAGTCAGATTGATGTGATCATCAACCTGACACGCGTCACCGTGACCACCGCACTCGCCCTCCTCCCCCTCGCCGCCGCGACGGCCCCGGCGGGCGCGGCGCCTGATGCCGCGCCAGCTCCTGCCACCTCGACCTCCACCTCCGTCGCCCCTGCCGCGGCGCCTTCTGCGTCTTCTGTGTCTTCTGCGCGCGCGGCCGAGAGCCTGTCCCTCGCCGTGGCCGTCAACCGGCTGCCCGTCGCGACGGAGAGCCGGACCGGCTACTCCCGCGACAAGTTCAAGCACTGGAACGCCGGACTCAACCCGACCGACGGCTGCAACACCCGCCACGAGGTCCTGATCGCGGAGGCCGTCGAAGCCCCGACGGTCGGCGCGCGGTGCGCCCTGACCGGCGGCTCCTGGTGGTCGTACTACGACGACACCGTGGTGAACGCCGCCTCCGGACTCGACATCGACCACATGGTGCCGCTCGCCGAGGCGTGGGACTCCGGCGCGTACGGCTGGACGGCGGCGCGCCGCGAGGCGTACGCCAACGACCAGGGCCAGGCGTCCTCCCTGATCGCCGTCACGGGCAAGTCCAACCGCTCCAAGGCGGACCAGGACCCCGCGGAATGGCTCCCGCCGGCCGCGGACGCCCTGTGCCGCTACACCTCCGAATGGCTGGCGACCAAGCTCCGCTGGGGCCTGTCCATCGACGAGGAAGAACAGCGGAGGCTGTACCAACTCGCAGCGGGCTGCCCCAGCCAAAAGGTCACCTTCACCCCGGCGCCGTAGCCCCAAGCCGCCGCTTCCCCGCGCCCGCAGGCATGAGCCCCGAGGGGCGCGGGGAACTGCGCGACAAGCCCGCCACCGGCCCTCGGAGACCAACGCTCCCGCGGGGAGACGGCGGACATGTCCTGCCCGTCACTCAGCTGTCAAAGCACAATGGGCCGCTCAGCCACCACCGCGCTCGGCCACCACCACGTACAGCGTCACCGACGCGAAGAACGGGGACGCACCCCCGAGCGCCGCGAGCCACGACCGCCCCTCCGCCCCCGTGAGGAACCCCGCAGCGATCGCCCGCCGCGTGTTCCGTTCCAGCCCCAGCACCGCGTCCGCCGCGCCGACCTCCCGGAAGACCGACGTCACCGGCACCACCACCGGCACCTCGAACCCCGCCGCCTCCGCGAGCCGCGGCAACTGCCGCCCGATGACGCCGTTGCGGACGATCCGGTCCGTGATGTGCCGCGTGTACGCGCGGACGACGTCGAGGTCGGGGTGGTCGACCGCGAGCGAGTCCCAGTCGGGCTCCGCCATCACCAGCCGCCCGCCCGGCCGCAGGACGCGACGCGCCTCCGCGAGCGCCTGCGCGGGGTCCGTGACGTGCTGGAGCACCCGGTCCGTACGCGCCAGGTCGACGCTCGCGTCCGCCAGCGGCAACCGTTGGACGTCGCCCAGCAACACCTGGACGCCAGCCGCCCCTTCAGCCCCTCTGTCCCCTTCAGCCCCTTGAGCGCCTTCGTGCCGCGCCCGCGCGCGCTCGACCATCTCCCGGCTGGCGTCGACGCCGACGACCGCGCCCGCGGGGCCGACCGCGTCGGCCAGCGTGCCGAGGTCCGTACCCGGACCGCAGCCGAGGTCGAGCACGGTGTGACCGGGCCGCGCCCCGAGCGCGTGCAGCACGACGCGCTTGTACGAGCGGCCGGTGTCGGACGCGGCCACCCGGTCGAGGTAGTGGACGTCGTCCGGCACGATCGACTCGAAGACGTGCTCGCTGACCCGGGCCATGGACCTCGCCTGGAGCGCCAGTTCCCGCCGCCCCCGGCCGGTCAGCCGGAAGGGCCGCTGACGCCCCTCCCCCTCCAGCGCCTCCACGAACTGCTTGGCCTCCAGGCGGGCGAGCGCGCCGTAGAGGCTGCCGGCGCCGAGGCGGTTGCCGGAGAGCTTCTCGATGGCCGTGTTGATGGCGTAACCGTGCAGGGGCCCGTCGGCGAGCACGGAGAGCACGAGCGTCTGGGCGTCGTGAGTGCGCATGGCGGCGATAGTACGCAGCACGTACTACGCGGCACGTATCACCATCAGGATCACGCCGCGGAATGGCGTGATCAAGGCGCTTTCGGAGCGCATGCCGACGCACACCCGGGGCAGCAGCCCGTCAGGGCCGCTTCCGTTTCCCAAGAAGCAGTCCAGGCTCCGCCGCGATCCCCCCGCGCGGCGGGGCCGCATTCTCCAACCGAATAAGGTTGCCATTTCTTACGCACATCAGAGCGGAGTATCGTTTTCTCAACTCCGCACCTCATTAAATGCGAAATCGAACCGCCGCCACACCCATCCCCACCAGGACTTATGACCGGGGCGCGCGGGTAGGGGAAAGGGCCGACCAAACAGGCGCACAGGGGCTTCCGTTTCATCGGCCACACCATCATGCGCCGTCACATCAGGCTTGGCCTCCGGGCCGATTAACGGGAAATTCAACCCGCCGAGCCGTCCGGCCCCGGCAAGAATTCTCGGAGGACCACGGAGGACCCATGAAACTCCTGCGCGCTTGCACCGCCGCCGTCGCCTCGGCCGTCCTGTTCGCCGGCGTCGGCGCGGCCCTGACGACCCCGGCACACGCGGCGGCCGTCAGCCGCTTCGACGACGGCAGCTTCGAGTATCCGAAGGCGCCGGCCAATTCGTTCACGACGTACTCCACCGGGCAGGCCATCGGCCCCTGGCAGGTCACCGGCGGCACGGTCGACCTGATCGGCGCGGGGTTCTGGCAGGCCGCGGAGGGCGATCAGTCCGTCGACCTGAACGGCACGTCGGCCGGGACGGTCTCGCAGACCTTCACGACCGTGCCCGGCACGACGTACACCGTCTCCTACGCACTCGCCGGCAACACCGCCGCCGGCCCGGCACTGAAGACGGGCCGGGCCCTCGTCGACGGCCAGAACTTCCAGGACTTCTCCTTCGACATCACCGGGAAGTCCACCACCAACATGGGCTACGTGAACCGACAGTTCACCTTCGTGGCCACGGGCACGACCTCCACGCTGGCCTTCGCGAGCACCATCGGAGGCGCATGGGGCCCGGTCATCGACGACGTCCGCGTACGGGCCAACTGCTGCTCCTGTTCGACGAGCTGCTGACCCGCCCCGCAGAGACCCCCGCTGACACCCGTCAGCGGGGGTTCCCGCACCCCAGGCCCTCCGGACCTCCCGCACCGCCGACACCCGCGAGCTCCCGCGCCGCCTCCTTCAGCGCCACCCGCGCCGCCGGCGTCCCCGCCGGGCTCAGCCAGTACGGATGCCCGGCGATCCGGGACGACAGCTGGAGCAGCCGCCGCCGGTGAGCAGCCACGCCGTACACCGACGAAGCGGCGGCGAGCTGCCCGTACACGACGTACCAAGCGATCTGGGTCTCCAGGAGGTCAGCGGGAAAGAGGTGCCTGCTCATGGCTTGAATTAGATAACGTGTTCGATTTCCAGGGCAAGGCGGACCCGCCGAACAGCGCAGGGCGACGCGCCGCCCGGGTCACCCGCACCCGATCTCGGCCATCAACTCCTGGACGCGCCGCTCGATCTCGTCGCGGATGGGCCGGACGGCGTCCAGGCCCCGTCCGGCGGGGTCCTCGAGTCGCCAGTCGAGATGGGTGGTGCCGGGGAAGACGGGGCAGGTGTCGCCGCAGCCCATGGTGATGACCACGTCGGACGCGCGGACGTCGTCGACGGTGAGGAGCTTGGGGGTGAGCCCGGTGAGGTCGATGCCCTTCTCCGCCATGGCCTCGACGACGGCCGGATTCAGGTGCTCGGCGGGCGCCGAGCCGGCGGAGCGGACGTCGACGCGACCTGCGGCGAGGTGGGTGAGGAAGGCGGCGGCCATCTGGGAGCGGCCCGCGTTGTGGACGCAGACGAACAGGACGGACGGCCTGCGGGAGGTCAGGTCAGGCACGGGCGGTGCTCCCCTCGGGGGTGGTGGCCGCGCCGGTCGCCGCCCTGTCGGGGAAGTAGCGGCGCGCGGCGAGGGCGACGTGGACGAGGCCGATGAGGACGGGAACTTCGATGAGGGGGCCGACGACTCCGGCGAGCGCCTGTCCGCTGCCGGCTCCGAAGGTGGCGATGGCGACCGCGATGGCCAGTTCGAAGTTGTTGCCCGCCGCGGTGAACGCCAGGGTCGTCGCCCGCGGGTAGTCGAGTCCGACCGCGCGCCCCAGCGCCATCGACCCGGCCCACATGAGGGCGAAGTACACCAGCAGGGGC
This sequence comes from Streptomyces sp. NPDC047315, assembly GCF_040643215.1. Taxonomy (NCBI): domain Bacteria; kingdom Bacillati; phylum Actinomycetota; class Actinomycetes; order Kitasatosporales; family Streptomycetaceae; genus Streptomyces; species Streptomyces sp. NPDC047315. The sequence goes on from NZ_JBEYTZ010000009.1 coordinate 29,322, forward strand.
AGGGCGATCCGGGCGACGTCCAACGGCTTGGAGGTGATCGCGTCGCCTTGGAGGGCGAAGAGGACCACGACGGTGAACAGCAGCCCGTAGAGGGCGAAGGGCCCGACGCGGGGGATGAAGCGGCTCTCGTACCAGTCGCGCCCCCGGGCCCTCTCGCCGATGCGGCGGGTGAGGTACCCGGCGGCCAGCGGGACGCCGAGGAAGACCAGGACGGCTCGGGCGATCTCCCAGACGGAGACGTCCAGTCCGCCGGTGGCGAGGCCGAGCCAGCCGGGCAGCAGGTCGAGGTAGAACCAGCCGAGCAGGCCGAAGGCCAGGACCTGGAAGACGGAGTTGAGGGCGACGAGCACGGCTGCTGCCTCGCGGTCGCCACAGGCGAGGTCGTTCCAGATGACCACCATGGCGATGCAGCGCGCGAGGCCGACGACGATCAGTCCGGTGCGGTACTCGGGCAGGTCCGGCAGGAAGATCCACGCCAGCGCGAACATCAACGCCGGACCGACGACCCAGTTCAGCACCAGCGACCACAGCAGCAGGCGCCGGTCGCGGGTGACGGCGTCGAGGCGGTCGTAGCGGACCTTCGCCAGCACCGGGTACATCATCACCAGCAGCCCGAGCGCGATCGGCAGGGACACCCCCGCGACCGTCACCCCGGCGAGAGCGTCCCCGAGACCGGGGACGAGCCGCCCGAGCCCGAGCCCCGCGGCCATCGCCGCGAGTATCCACAGCGCCAGGTACCGGTCCAGGAACGACATCCGCGCGGCCACCTGCCCCGGCGCGGCCGAAGCGCTCACGCGTCGGCTCCGACGGATCCGCACCGGGCCCCGGCGGCGGGCAGGGGCTCGCCCCCGGGGCGGGTCAGGATCCCGGCGAGGCGGTCGGTGGCCTCCGGCAGCAGCCGGTAGTACACCCACGTCCCGCGCCGCTCGGAAGCGATCAGCCCGGCCTCCCGCAGCAGCTTCAGATGGTGGGAGATCGTCGGTTGCGACAGGTCGAACGCCGGGGTCAGATCGCATACGCAGACCTCCCCGCCGGCCCGGGAGGCGATCATCGACAACAGCCTCAGCCGCACCGGGTCCCCCAGCGCCTTGAACACCTTCGCCAGCACGACCGCCTGCTCCTCGTCCAGCGGCGCGGACAGCAGCCCCGGGCAGCAGCCCTCCGCTCCGGCGTCCCGACCGAGCACCTCAAGCTCTTGATTCGACATTCTTCTATGTTGACGAATTTCAATCCAAGGGGCAAGCTCGAAAGCACAAGACATCGATGAACGTCGATACAGGCCTTCCGAGGAGATTCGCCGTGTCCCGTGTCCAGCTCGCGCTCAACGTCGCCGACCTCGAAGCATCGGTGACCTTCTACACCAAGCTGTTCGGCGTCGCCCCTGCCAAGCGCCGCCCCGGCTACGCCAACTTCGCCGTCGTCGACCCCCCGCTCAAGCTCGTCCTCATCGAAGGCGACCCCGACCAGGACACCCGCCTCGACCACCTCGGCGTCGAAGTCACCTCCACCGCCCAGGTCACCGCAGCCACCACCCGCCTCACCGAGGCCGGCCTCGCCACCTTCGAGGAGAACGACACCTCCTGTTGCTACGCCCTCCAGGACAAGGTCTGGATCCACGGCCCCGGCCGGGAGCCCTGGGAGGTCTACGTCGTCAAGGCCGACGCCGCCCGAATGGAAAAGGGCACCCCGCCCGCGAACCCCCAGAACCCCGAGAACTCCCAGACCTCCCAGACCTCCCAGACCTCCCAGACCTCCCAGACCTCCCAGACCTCCCAGAACGAGGACACCTGCTGCACCCCGACACCAAAGCCCGCCTAACCCACGACCCAAGCGAGTCGGAACGCGACGCCGCCGAGACGGGACGCTGATCGCCCGGCTGGAGCCCGGTGTCGTCCGGGACGCGCGGGGGCGGGTGGTGTGGGACAACGACCAGTGGGCGTTCCTCGACGAGGACCCGCCGGAATCCGTCCACGCCAGCCTGTGGCGGCAGAGCCGGCTCAACGCGGTCCAGGGCCTGTTCGAGGTCGTGCCGGGCGGGTACCAACTCCGCGGTCTGGACGCCTCCGTGATGACGGTGGTGGAAGGCGAGAGCGGTGTCGTCGTCATCGACCCGCTCACCAGCGCGGAGCCCGCGGCGGCCGGCCTTGAGCTCTATCGGCGCCATCGCGGCGAGCGCGCCGTCAAAGCCGTCGTCTACACCCACGGCCACGGTGACCACTTCGGCGCTCGCGGTGCAGCGCGACGCCTACGCGCACCTCCACGACCAGACCGTACGGCTGATGAACCGCGGCCTGACCGGACCGTAGATCGCCGAGGAACTGGCAGAGTTCCCGGGCGAGTTGGGTGCGCAGTGGAGGGTCCGGGGCTACTACGGCTCGATCAGCCACAACGTGAAGGCGATCTACCAGCGCTACCTCGGCTGGTACGACGGCAACCCGGCCCACCTGTGGCAGCGCCCGCCGACCGGGCAGGCCGAGCGGTACGCCGCCGCGCTCGGCGGCATCACCGGACTGGCCGACGCCGTCGCCTCGGGAGAGGCGTCCCTGGCGGGTGACGCCGGCGTACTGAGCACGCTGCTTCGGCCTGTTCGACGAGATCGGCGCCGGCTTCGCGATCGCGCTCCCCCAGGAGGCCGTGCCCCGACGCGGCGGGCGTCACGCGCCGCCGAAGTCGGGCCTGCGTCCCTCGCGGAAGGCCCTGACCCCCTCGCGGGGTTCGGGCCCCCGCAGGGCGAGAGCGGCGGTGACCCGTTCGACGTCCAGGAAGTCGCGGTAGCCGGGGGTGCGTTCGGCCGCGCGCAGGACGTGCTTGGTCAGCCGGAGCGCGTCCTGCGCGCCGGTCGCCAGTCGCGCGGCGTCGGCGCGCGCCTCCTCCGCCGCCTGCCCGGGGCCGACCACTCGGTTGACCAGGCCGAGGTGCTCGGCGCGGGTGGCGTCGAGCCGCTGGGCGTGCAGGAGCAGCTCCGCCGCACGGCGCACTCCGATCGCCTGGGTGAGGAACCAGGCGCAGCCACCGTCCGGGACGAGCCCCATCGCGGTGAACGGCGCCTGGAAGAAGGCGCTCTTCGCAGCGATGGTCAGGTCGCAGGCGAGCGCGAAGCCCCAGCCGACGCCCACGGCGCAGCCCTCCACGGCGGCGATGGTCGGCTTGGGGAGTCGATACAGCTTGTCGAGCGTCCGGTGGATCGCGTCGAGGCCGGGGACGGGGGTGACCGGCGCGGTGCCGCCTTCGTCGTCGCCGAACGACGACGCCTTCAGGTCGACCCCGGCGGTGAAGTGGCTGCCGGAGCCCGTGAGGACGACCACGCGTACGCCTTCGTCCTGGACGGCCCGATCGAGCGCCGCGTCGAGCTCGGCCACGGTCGGCATGGACAGCGCGTTGCGCCGCTTCGGCCCGTGGAGGGTCAGGACCAGGGTCCCGTCCGGCGTCGTGGAGCTCAGCACCCGCGTCAGATCGGGCCGTTCGTCCTCGTTGTCCATCGCGACCTCCGTCCGGGCGCCGCCTGCGCCGTCGTCGAGGGTTCGACACACCGCGTCGACTACCCCAAATGACGTTATCGCCTATTTACTTGCTGCGGAAGCTTGGAAACAATAGTCGCAGTTGATTTGGCATTTTCACAAAGTCATCAGAGCGCAGCTACACGAACCCTTGTATGGATGTGTTACTGCTGATTCACTTCAAGGTGTTCGAGACGTCATTGATGCCCGCCTCCCGATCCACGGGACGGCGCGTGTCCTCCAGCCGCGGACGGATACCCCATGTACTTGACGCAGTCCCTGCACCGTGCGGTCCTCCAAGCCCCGGATCTTCCGATGACGGTCTACCGCGACCGCTCCCGGACCGCGCGCGAGGTCGCCGACCGGGTGGCACGCCTCGCAGGAGGGCTGCGTGGACTCGGCGTCGCCGAGGGCGACCGGGTGGCGATCCTCGCCATGAACTCCGACCGCTACCCCGAGACCTTCTTCGCCGCCTGGTGGACCGGCGCGATGGTCAACCCGGTGAACGTCCGGTGGTCACCGGCGGAGATCGCGTACTCCCTCCAGGACTCCGGCAGCGAGGTGCTCCTGATCGACGACGCGTTCCTGCCGCTCGTGCCCGAGCTGCGCGCACGGTGCCCGCAGCTGCATACCCTGATCTACTGCGGCGAGGGGGACCACCCGGACGGAACCGTGTCCTACGAGGGCCTGGTGACCACGTCGGAACCGGTCGACGACCTACGCGTCGGCGGCGACACCCCCGCCGCCCTCGTCTACACCGGCGGCACCACCGGACTGCCCAAGGGCGTCCTGGTCACCCACCGGGCCCTGGTCGTCTCCGCCCTCGGCACCCAGATCCAGGGCCGCAACCTCCTTTCCGGCGGCATCCTGCTCGTCTCCGCCCCCCTGTTCCACATCGCGGCCATCGCCAACTGGGTCGGGCAGAACCTCATGGTCGGCACCAGCGTGTTCCTGCCGGCCTTCAGCGCCGAGGGCGTGCTCGCCGCCGTCGAGGACCACCGCGTCACCAATCTCGCCCTGGTCCCCACGATGATCCAGAGCCTGGTGGACCACCCCGACCTCACCTCGTACGACGTGACCAGCCTGCGCGCCATCAGCTACGGCGCCTCCGCCATACCCGTCGCCGTACTGGAACGCGCCCTGGAGGCGTTCCCCGGCGTCCGGTTCAGCCAGGGCTACGGGCAGACGGAGACCACCGTGGTCAGCGTGCTCACCATGGAGGACCACCTCGCGGGCGGTGCCCGGCTGCGCTCGGCCGGCAGGCCACTGGCCCACGCCGACGTACGGGTCGTGGCCCCGGACGGCAGGGAACTCCCCCGCGGCGAGGTCGGCGAGATCGTCGTCCGGGGCGAGGGACTGATGGCCGGCTACTGGAACAAGCCGGACGAGACCCGGCAAGCCCTGCGCAACGGCACCATGCACACCGGGGACGCCGGCTACCTGGACGACGCCGGCTATCTCTTCATCGTCGACCGGATCAAGGACATGATCGTCAGCGGCGGAGAGAACGTCTACTCCGCGGAGGTGGAGAACGCCCTGGCCCGTCACCCGGCCGTCGCCTCCGTGGCGGTCATCGGCCTGCCGGACCCGCACTGGGGCGAACGCGTCCACGCGACCGTCATCCGCCGACCGGGCCACTCGGCAGACGAAGCCGAGCTGCGCAACCACACCCGCTCCCTGATCGCCGGCTACAAGGTCCCCCGCAGTTGGGACTTCGTCGACGCACTGCCCATGTCGAGCGCCGGCAAGATCCTCAAACGCGAACTCCGTGACCAGTACCAGCACCGCCCCGGCGCAGCGGATCCAAACGGCCCGGACGGCAAGCCCGCCACGCCCCACGGGCCCCCCGCGGAGTAACGCCCCGCGCCGCACCGGCCCGTGCCCTTCAGGCACGGGCTGCCCCGCCAGCCCTTCCGCTCACGCTTAGCTGGCGAACAGACCCCTCACACACCGAAGCGCCCCACCCGACATCAGCCGGATGGGGCGCTTCCTTGCAGGTCACGGGCGCACACCCGGACCCTGCTCGCGGTGGGCCGTGTCGGACTCGAACCGACAACCTACGGATTAAAAGTCCGCTGCTCTGCCAATTGAGCTAACGGCCCGCGGCCATGCCACACCTGAGCATAGCCGGAGCGGGCGCGTGCACCGATCGGGTATCCGATCTACGTGGCGATCAGCGTCGGGACGGGCGGGTGGCACCACGCCGTTCGCGGGGCGGGCCGGCGGTGCGGCGCGCCCCGCGGGCGGGGTCAACGAGGGGCCGTGGTGGAGACGGTGGTCCTGCCCGTGCGCAGCACCGCGGGGGTCGTGGAGTCGGGCGGGGTCGCGGTGAGGGTCCAGGTGTAGGAGCCCGCCGGGGCCGGTTTGCCCGTGGTGTCCTCGGTGTCCCAGACCGCTTCGATCTGCGCGCCGGAGCCGTCCGCGGACGTCAGGGTCCGTACGGTCGCGCCCGTCGCGTTCTTCACGGTGACCGTCCAGGACGCCGGGGGGCAGCTGAGTTGCCAGCGCGCGTTCCACGCGGCGTCGCCGGCGGTGGTGGTGTCGGCGACGCCCTCGACGACCGCGATCGGGGAGCGCGGCACGTTCACCGGGCGGATCCGGATCGCCCCTTCCGCATCCGTGAACGCGACGTCACCGCCGAACTTGTCCACGGCCCACTTCGCGCCCGCGGGCACGGTGGCGAACTCGCGCGTCGTCACAGCGCCGCCCGCGCCCCGGTGGAAGTCGGTCAGCAGCAGCTTGCCGTCCGCCTCGCGCACGACAGCGCGGGTGCTGCTCGGGTCTCCCCCGTCGCGTGGTCCGTCCAGGAACGGCCCCGGTGGCCCTCCCTCGTGTGCAGGTGGCCGGTGGCGCCCGCCTCCAGCAACGCGTGCTCCCGCGGCAGGTACCGCGCCTGCGGCGGTACGACCGCGTCGGACGCGGCCGACGCCTGCCCGGGCGTCGCGGCCACGGCCGGCGGCGTCACCGCGGTGCACAGACCCGCACCCAGGGCGACCGCGACCGCCGATGGCACCAAGCGCTTGGATGCCGTACGTCTGACGTCGAAACGATCACACACAGATAACCCCTCCCCAGGGCTCGCACCGTGCGTGCGGCGGTGGGCCCGCGAAATGTGCCGTGTGACTGGGAGCGCGGGAGGAGCGGCACGGGTGCCGCTTCGTGGACGTTGCCGGAACCAACTCCCGCCCCAGATGGGCGAGATCGCACAGGGTTGCGAACGGCGCAGGGCCCGCGCCTCGGGTGGAGGTGCGGGCCCTGCGGGGTTCAGCGGACGGACGTCAGGCGTCAGCCGTTGCGCTTCCAGCGCGGCTTGTCGTCGCGGCGGCCGTACGGAGCGGAGTTGCTGCTGCGGTGGTCGTCGCGGCGGCCGTACGGGCGGTCCGACGAGCCGGAGCGGTAACCGCCGCCCGAGGGGCGGTCGTCGCGGCGGTCGCGGTTGAACGGACGGTCGCTGCCGCGGTGGCCGCTCGGGCGGTCGTCACGACGGAAGCCACCGCCGGACGGGCGGTCGTCGCGGCGGAAGCCACCGCCGGACGGACGGTCGTCACGGCGGTCGTCACGACGGAAGCCACCGGACGGGCGGTCGTCGCGGCGGAAGCCACCACGGTCGTCCCGACGGTCATCGCGACGGAAGCCGCCGCGGTCGTCACGACGGTCATCGCGCCGGTCGTCACGACGGAAGCCACCGCCGGACGGACGGTCGTCGCGGCGGAAGCCACCACGGAAGCCGCCGCGGTCGTCACGACGGTCATCGCGGCGGTCGTCACGGCGGTCGTACGAACGGCCCCGGCGCTCGAAGTTGCCCCGGTCGTCGCGGCGGTCGCGGTCACGGTCGTGACCGCCCCGCTCGTCACGACGGTCGTCACGGCGCTCCTCGCGCCGCTCCGCGGCCGTCGCCGCCTCCACCGCGGCCTCCAGCTCCGCGCCCGCGGCCTCGGTCACCTCGGCGACCGCGGCCTCCGGGTCCTCGCCGCGCTCGCGTGCGGCGCGGGCCACCAGGCGGTCCGCCTCCTCACGCAGCTCGGCGGCGCGCCGCTGGACGCGCTCCAGCTGCCGGCCGAGGTCGGCGGCCTCGCGCTCGGCCTGCTTGGCCGCGTTGTTCGCGGAGTCCGCCTGGACCTCGGTCAGCGAACGCGCGCCGGTGATCTCGGCGACCTCGGGGTCGAACGCGCCGGCGCCGCCCACGATGTGCCGCGACGCCTCCACGCCCGCGTCCTCCATCAGCCGGAAGATCTGGCGGCGCTGGTGCGGCAGCGACAGCGAGACGACGGTGCCGGAGCGGCCCGCGCGGGCGGTGCGGCCCGAGCGGTGCAGGTAGTCCTTGTGGTCGCCGGCCGGGTCCACGTTCAGGACCAGGTCGATGCCGTCGACGTGGATGCCGCGGGCGGCGACGTCGGTGGCGACGAGGACGTTCACGTAACCGTCCTTGAAGTCCGCCAGCGTGCGGGTGCGCGCGCCCTGCGTCATGCCGCCGTGCAGCGCGTCCGCCTTCACGCCCGACTCGCGCAGCTGCTCGGCGACCCGGTCCGCGCCCAGCTGGGTGCGGACGAAGATGATGGTGCGGCCCTTGCGGGCGGCGATCGCGGAGGTAACCGGGGCCTTGTCCTTCGGCTTCACGACGAGGACGTGGTGCGTCATGGTCGTGACGTTGCCCTGGGCGCTGTCGACCTCGTGGCTGACCGGCTGGTTCAGGTACCGCTTCACCAGCGTGGTGATCTCGTTCTCCATCGTCGCGGAGAAGAGCATCCGCTGACCGCCGGCGGGCACCTGGTCCAGCAGCTCGGTGACCTCGGGCAGGAAGCCCAGGTCGGACATCTGGTCGGCCTCGTCGAGGATCGCGACCTGCACCTGGTCGAGCGAGCAGGCGCCGCGGTTGATGACGTCGCGCAGTCGGCCCGGGGTGGCGACGAGGATGTCGACGCCGCGCTCCAGGGCGTAGATCTGGTTGCCCATCGAGGTGCCGCCGCAGACGACCTTCATCTTCAGGCCGAGGACGTCGCCGTACGGCTGGAGGGCGTCCGCGACCTGCATCGCGAGCTCACGGGTGGGGGTGAGGATGACGCCGCGGGGCTTCTTCTTCTCCGTACGGCCGTCGGCGAGCGTGGCCAGCAGCGGGAGGCCGAAGGAGAGCGTCTTGCCGGAGCCGGTGCGGCCACGGCCGAGGATGTCCTTGCCGGCCAGGGCGTCCGGGATGGTCGCGGCCTGGATCGGGAACGGGACGGTGACGCCGTTCTGCGCCAGCTTGCGGACGATGCCCTCGGGGAGTCCGAGGTCGGCGAAGGTGGTCTCGGGGGCGGCGGGGGCCTCAGAAGCCTCGGGAGCTTCGGCCGCGTCAGCGGCGTCAGCCGTGTCAACGACCTCAGCGGTCTCCGCGACCTCTACGACCTCGATGACCTCTGCGGTCTCGACAACCTCGGTGACCTCGGTGACCTTGGCGGCCTCGGTGACCTCAGCGGCTCCGATCGTCTCCAGGGTCACGGGACCCTCGGTCTCGCCAGCGCCCTCGGCGGGCATGGCGGCGTGCTCAGTGCTGAAAGTGGACATGCGAAATGCGAAACCTTCCGGAGTCTCGGCACGCGCCCAAACTCCGTGATTTCGCAATTCGACCGCCTCGATGCGGTCAGCCACGGCTAGGGAGGTACGCGCCACACGGCGCGCTTCTGCTACGGCGCCGGGCAATGGGATCAAACGATCTACCACCATACGCACCCTCCCCCGCCCGAGGCAAACCGCTCGCGCGTGACCCCGGTTACAGGCCCCCCGGTGGCCGCGCGCGGAAGCACCCCCGAGCGGGCACCGCCCGTCACGCCGGCCCCAACTGCGGCGAGGCCGCGGGCTCCGCCTGCGCCAGGTACCCCTCCACGCCCGTCATCTCCAACGCCGCCGCACGCACCTCGGGCGCGGACGACGCCGACGGCGGTTCGGTCGGGTCCGGCGGCTGCGGGGTGGCGGGCGGCTCGGATGGCTGCTCGACGGGCGGGTCCACCGGCTCCGTCGCCGGCGGTACGGACGGGGTGGGCCGCCCGTCGCCGGTCGGCTCGGGCGCACCGGGGCGCTGTGGCCGGTGCGGCTCCCGGGTGGGCCGGGGCGACGCGTCGGCCGTACCGCTCGGCGCCGGGGACGCGTCCGGCGCGGGCCCGCGGTCGCCGGACTTCCCGGAGTCGGCCCGTCCGCCGCCCGCGGCTGACCGGGCCCGGGGGTCCTCTCGCCCGCCGTCCACGTCCGCCTCCGTGCGCGGCCGGTCGGACGACGGGGTGGGCGCGGGCTTGGCCCGCTCGTCGTCGCCGACGCTCATGCAGCCCGCCGTGGCCGCGATCGCCAGCGACGCGGCGAGCGCGACCGCCAGGCGACCGGACCTGCCGGAGGAGCCGGAACGGTCGCGAGGAGCCGTACGTTCGTGAGCGGCCGTACGGCCGAGGGCGGGCAACTGGCGCACGGGGGGCACCTCCGGAGCGGGACGGGGACAGGAGCGCGCGATCTGCGCCCGGGCGCACCACCGCGCCCGAACACCGGTTTCACGCCCGCGCACGGGATCCAATTCCCGTGTGCAGGTCTCCCTGCCCAACTCCCGGTGCCCCGTGGGGGACACGCAGAACTCCCTGACGAGTACACGACCGCGCAGCCGATCGGATGTCCGACCGCTCCGCCCGCCCGCGCGCGGGGTCGCGCCCCGGGTCGTACGCCCGCGCACCCAAGGGCCTGCGCGCGCACCCGGCCCGCGCGCCCACCGGCCCGCGCGCGCACCCGGCCCGCCACCAGCACACGCACCCGGCCCGCGCGTCAGCCGGAGACCGCCCGCGCCAGTTCCACCCCCAGGGCCAGCGCCCCGATCCCCACCAGCACCGACACGGCCGCGTTCGCCGCCGCGAGCCCGCTCCAGCCCCGCTCGGCCAGCCGCAGCGTCTCGTACGAGAAGGTCGAGTACGTGGTGAGCGCGCCGCACAGCCCCGTGCCGAGCAGGGCGTACGTACTGCTGGACACCGAAGCCCCGGCCACCAGGCCCAGGATCAGACAGCCGGCGGCGTTCACCGCGAGGGTGCCCCAGGGGAAGACGGACGAGTGTCGCGCCTGCACGGCCCGGTCCGTCAGATAGCGCAGCGGCGCCCCGACGGCCGCGCCGAGGACGACCAGCAGCCAGGTCACCGGACCGCCGTCCGTGGCGCCAGCGCCCACCGGGTGAGCGCCGCGGCCAGCCACACCGCGCCGAGACAGCCGACGACCGTGCCGCCCGCGTAGGCGTACGCGGCGCCGCTGTTCCCGTGCACCAGCAGTTCGCGGAAGTCCAGCGCGTACGCGGAGAAGGTGGTGAACCCGCCGAGCACCCCGACCCCGAAGAACGGCCGCACCAGCGGATGCGCCGTCCGTCCGCCCTCGCTGACCAGCACCATCAGCACGCCGATGAGCGCGGAGCCGACCACGTTGATGCCGAAGGTGCCCCAGGGGAAGGCCGCGGCGCCGTCCGCGGCGTAGTCGACGGGCCAGGCGCGGCCCACCGCGTACCGGGCGACCGCTCCGGCCGCCCCGCCCGCCGACACGGCCGCGAGGACCAGCAGCAGGTGGACGCCGGCCGTCTCCGCCCGCTGCGCGGGCACGTGCAGGTCGACGTCCGGGTCGATCGCCTCGCCCGCGGGCCCGTGCGAGAAGGACTCCGCGGGCTCGGGGGACGGGCTCACCCGTACCCCAGCGCGTGCAGCCGCTCGTCGTCGATGCCGAAGTGGTGCGCGATCTCGTGCACCACCGTGATCTCCGTCTCGACGACGACGTCCTCGCGGCTCTCGCACATCCGCAGCGTCGGCCCGCGGTAGATCGTGATCCGGTCCGGCAGCACGCCCGCGTACCACTCGCCGCGCTCGGTGAGCGGAGTGCCCTCGTACAGCCCGAGGAGTTCGGGGTCGTCGGGGGACGGCTCGTCCTCCACGAAGACCGCGACGTTGTCCATCAGCCGCGTCAGCTCGGGCGGGATCCGATCCAGCGCCTCGGCGACCAGTTCCTCGAACTCCTCGCGCGTCATATCCAGCACCCGGCCATTGTCACGTACGCCGCCCGGGACGCCACCCGCGCCCTAAGGGCCCGCCTCGTGGATCGTGGCGTCCTCTCGCCACGCCCGTGCGGCATATCGATCGCCGACCGCGGGCATACGGGCCCAATGGCACGCTCAGCCCGCGTCCGGTGGCCGCGGCCCGGGACGCTCCGGGCCCGCGCGCTGTGGCCGCGCGTCCGGGACCGGCTCCGAGGCCGCCGGCCCTGCCGGGAGCCGTCGCGGACGCTGCGGGAACCCCCCGGCCGCCCCTGGCTGCGGGCCCTCGGCCTCGCCGCCGTCGTGGTGCTCGGCGGCTGGCTCGGCCTGCTCGTCGTCGGCAGCGTCCACACCTCGGTCGGGCCGATGGAGACCAGCCTGGCCCTCCGCCCCGACCTGGGCGGCGGCACCCGGATCGACGTCTCCCCGCTCGGCTCGCTCGACCTCGCGTCGCACACCGCGCCGCTCCGGCTCGACGTGGACGTCGAACGGCTCGACCCGGCCCGCTCCACCGCGCTCGTCGAGCAGCCGGAGCGCTTCAACCGGCTCGGCGACGAAGTCGCCCGGGACGTCGTCGGCGGCACCACCGAGCTGGCCGTGCGCTCCTGCGTCGCGGTCGTCGCCGGCGCCACCGCGCTCGGCCTGGTCGTCTACCGGCGCCCGCGCCGCGCGCTGACGGCCGGCGGCCTCGCGCTCGCGCTGCTCGCCGCGTCCGCCGTGACCGCCTTCGCCACCTGGAACCCCAAGTCCGTCCTGGAGCCGAAGTTCTCCGGGCTGCTCACCAGCGCGCCGTCGCTGGTCGGCAACGCCCGCTCGATCGTCACCGAGTTCGACGTGTACCAGCAGGAGTTGGCGCGGCTGGTCACCAACGTCACCAAGCTGTACGACGCGACGTCCAGCCTGCCCGCGTACCGCCCGGACCCCGGCAGCATCCGGGTGCTGCACGTCTCCGACATCCACCTGAACCCGGCCGCCTGGCACATCGTCGCCTCGCTGGTGGAGCAGTACCGGATCGACGTGATCATCGACTCCGGCGACACCATGGACCACGGCTCCGGCGCCGAGAACGCCTTCCTGGACCCGATACGCGACCTGGACGCGCCCTACGTGTGGGTCCGCGGCAACCACGACTCCCGCGCCACCCAGGCGTACCTGGAGCGGATGTCGAACGCGCACGTCCTGGACGAGGGCCGGGCGGTCACCGTCGGCGGGCTGCGCATCGCCGGCACCGGGGACCCGCAGTTCACCCCCGACCGCTCGGTGGTCGCCCAGGGCGATCCGGCCGAGCGGATGGCGGGCATCCGCCTCGCCTCCGCCATCCGCGACCAGGAGCGCGCCGGCACCCCGGTGGACGTGGCCGTCGCCCACAATCCGGTCGCGGCCCGCGAGACGGACGGCACGGTCCCGCTCGCGCTCGCCGGGCACGTCCACCGGCGCGAGGTGGAGGTGCTGAAGCAGGGCACCCGGCTGAAGATCGAGGGGTCCACGGGCGGCGGCGGGCTGCGGGCGGTGCAGAACGACAAGCCGGAGAAGGTCCGTGCGTCGGTGCTCTACCTGGACCGTACGACCAAACGGCTCCAGGCGTGGGACGAGATCACGCTGGGCGGGCTCGGGCTGACGACGGCCGAGGTCAGCCGGCACCTGCCGGAGGAGAACCAGCCGGGCGCGCGCCCCTCCCCCGCGTCCTCGCCCGCGTCTTCCCCAGCGTCCTCCCCCGCGCCCTCGCCGCCTTCGACCCCGCCTTCCGGGCCCCCGCCCGCGGCCTCCCGTTCCCCCGATCCGTAAACCGTTTTGGCGATACCTCCCGCCATCCCATATGCTTCTCACGTCCCCGACGCGCTGACAAAGCGCCCAGGTGGGCCCTTAGCCCTCATCGTCTAGTGGCCCAGGACGCCGCCCTTTCAAGGCGGTAGCACGGGTTCGAATCCCGTTGGGGGCACGCTACGCCTGTGCGAGACTAGTGCTCGCACAGCGTTGCGAAATATGGTCCTGTGGAGCAGTTTGGAGTGCTCGCCACCCTGTCAAGGTGGAGGCCGCGGGTTCAAATCCCGTCAGGACCGCTGCAGATCACCTCGGTGAGCTGCGTGGCTGGGTAGCTCAGTTGGTACGAGCGATCGCCTGAAAAGCGATAGGTCGCCGGTTCGATCCCGGCCCCAGCCACCACCCGAAGGCCCCGTCCCCTGGACGGGGCCTTCGTCGTTCCCTAGGACTCCTCGCCGGCGGGAGCGCCGGTACGGGAGGTGCGGCGCCAGCCGCGGATCGCGAGGACCACCGCGACCACGGCCACCACGCCCACCAGGAGCATCCAGTCGGGCACGGCCGCGCCCACCTCGCTCGCCCACTGCTCGGCGGCGAAGGAGTCGTCGACGGAGACCAGCCCGGGCAGGGCCGTTGCGCCGTCGAAGACGAGGAAGAGGGTGCCGAGCACGACGAAGAAGAGGCCGGACAGCAGGGACGTGGTGTGCAGTTGGAGACGGCCCACGGCGAAGCCGCGGCCCCGCAGCCAGCGCCGCTTGCCGAGGTCGAAGCGGTCCCACAGCAGCGCCAGGAAGAACAGCGGGACCGCCATCCCCAGCGCGTACACCGCGAGCAACAGCCCTCCGTAGACCGGGCTGCCGCTGAACGCGGAGACCGTCAGGACGCTGCCGAGGATGGGCCCGGCGCAGAAGCCGGCGAAGCCGTAGACCAGGCCGAGGGCGTAGACGGGCGCGGCGGTGGTCGGGCGGATGCGGCCGGAGATGGCCGAAAGGCGACGGGAGGCGAAGCCCATCCCCAGGACCTGGGCCACGCCGAGGGCGATGATCAGCCAGCCGCCGACGGACACCAGCAGGTCGCGGTTGCCGTAGAAGAAGCGGCTGGCGTACGAGCCGGCGACGCCGAGGGGGACGAGGGTGGTCGCGAGCCCCGCGTAGAAGATCCCGGTACGGGCCAGCAGTCGGCCCGTCGAGTCCAGCGAGTACGCGAAGAAGGCCGGCAGCAGCAGGGCGCTACAGGGGCTGATCAGGGCGAGGAGGCCGCCGAGGAAGGCGGCCAGGTAGCCGATTTCGGTCATCGCCCGGACGGCTCCTTCGCATCTGCGGGACCGGCGTCGGCGCCCTGCGGCTTCTTGCCGCCGGCGGCCTTCAGCGCCGCGTCGATGGCGTCGGTGAAGGTCTCCTTCGGCTGGGCGCCCGCGATCGGCCGGCCGTTGATCAGGAACGACGGCGTGGAGGTCGCGCCCAGCCCGTACGCCTCGTCCTGGTCCCGCTTGACGGACGCCTTCGCGGCCTCGCTCTCCATGTCCTTCGCGAACCGCTCCAGATCGGGCACGCCGGCCTCCTTCGCCAGCGCCTTCACCCGGTCGGCGGAGAAGCCCTTCTCCTTGGCGCCCTTGGCGTAGCCGGCCGCGTGGAACGGCCAGAACTTGCCCTGCTGGGCCGCCGCCCAGGCACCGCGCGCCGCGTTCTCGGAGGGCTCGCCGAAGATCGGGAAGTTGCGCCACTCGATGCGCAGGGTGCCCTCGTCGACGTACTTCTCGATCAGCTCGGGCTCGGTGTCCCGGGCGAACTTCCCGCAGAAGCCGCACTGGAAGTCGGCGTACTCGACCATCACGACGGGCGCGTCCGCCCGGCCGATCGCGAGCCCGTCCTTGGCGTCGCGGCGGGCCAGCTTCTCCAACTCGGGGTAGGCGCCGGACTGCGGGTCCACGGTTACCTCGGCTGCCGGGCCGGACGCGGTGGGGTTCGCGCCGGACGCCTCGGGTGCGGAGTCCTCCGGGCGGGTGGCGGTGTACGAGGCGAGGCCGAGCAGCAGCGCGGCGACGGCCACGCCCGCGCCGATGAACAGCGGCTTCCGGTTGCGCTTGGGCGAAGACATGGGTGGGTGCTCCTGAGTCCTGGATGACGTGCGGCGGAGGGACGTCAACGGGTGACGGGTGACGGTGGTGAAGGGTGGCGAGTGCGGAAAGGGGCAGACGGGGGGCCGGCACGGCCGCGCGGACCGTCAGGGAGAAACCCGTACGGACCCGACAAAGCGGTCGTTCATCGGCATGACTTCCCGGCCTACACGCGCACGATCGACAGTTCCTCCGGAGAGGGGGGCGCGGGCGGCGGCGGACGGCCGTCCGGCAGCACCCCGGGCACCACCTGGGTCAGGACCCGGTCCGCGGCGGCGCAGTGCGTGACGTACGGCGCCGGCGGCGGCTCGTACGCGACGGCGCCGCGCGGCGGCGCGGCGGGCTGTGCGCCCCGGTCGCCGTCCGGCGAGCCCTTCCCGCACCCCGGCGCCTGCTCCAGCGCGGTCAGCACCGGCCGGTCCCCGGCCACGTCGCCGACGGCGTGCGCGGGCGGCGGTGGCGGGCAGAAGGCCAGCAGCGCGGCCACGACCAGCCCGAGCAGCGCGAACGCGGACGTCGCCGACAGACGGGACCGGCTGCGGTCACGGCTGAACGGCGGCGGCATGGGCACGCGGTCCCTTCGAGCGGAAGGACGGGCATCGGGCTGTGGGCGTCCGGGCACGGGCACCGGGCCGTGGGCGTCGGCGCGCGGGCATCGGAACGCGTTGATGATCCGCTCCATACTGCACTACCGGTCTGCCGGTGAAATGCGCTCGCCCTCGGTTTCCCGGGGGTGCGATGCTTAAGACCGTATGTCTACTTCTTCCTTCGCCGACCTCCAGACGCTGCTGGCCGGGGCCTCGCTGCGCGACGCCCACCGGCTGGGCCGGCGTCTCGAAGGCGCCCGCCGCATCCGCAAGCCCGAGGCGCGGCAGGCCGTGCTGGACGAGATCGCCGTCGAGGCGGAGAAGGCCGCGGCCCGCACCGGCGCCCGGGCCGCCCGCGTACCCGACGTCACGTACCCGCAGCAGCTCCCGGTCAGCCAGAAGAAGGACGAGATCCTGGCGGCGATACGGGACCACCAGGTCGTGATCGTCGCCGGTGAGACGGGCTCCGGCAAGACCACCCAGATCCCCAAGATCTGTCTGGAACTCGGGCGTGGCGTGCGCGGCATGATCGGGCACACCCAGCCGCGCCGGATCGCGGCCCGCACCGTCGCCGAACGCATCGCCGACGAGCTGCGCACCCCGCTCGGCGAGGCCGTCGGCTGGAAGGTCCGCTTCACGGACCAGGTCGACCAGGACGCCACGTTCGTCAAGCTGATGACGGACGGCATCCTGCTCGCCGAGATCCAGACCGACCGCGAGCTGCGCGCCTACGACACGATCATCATCGACGAGGCGCACGAGCGGTCCCTGAACATCGACTTCCTGCTGGGCTACCTGGCGCAACTGCTGCCGAAACGGCCGGACCTGAAGGTGGTCATCACCTCCGCGACGATCGATCCGGAGCGCTTCTCCCGGCACTTCGGCGACGCCCCGATCGTCGAGGTCAGCGGCCGTACGTATCCGGTCGAGGTGCGGTACAGACCGCTGCTGGAGGAGGACTCCTCCGACAGCGACCGGGACCAGATCACCGCGATCTGCGACGCGGTCGAGGAGCTCCAGGGCCAGGGCAAGGGGGACATCCTCGTCTTCCTCTCCGGCGAGCGCGAGATCCGCGACACCGCGGACGCCCTCAACAAGAAGCAGTACAGGTTCACCGAGGTCCTGCCGCTGTACGCCCGGCTCTCGCACGCCGAGCAGCACCGGGTGTTCCAGCCGCACACCGGCCGCAGGATCGTTCTGGCGACGAACGTCGCCGAGACCTCGCTGACCGTCCCCGGCATCAAGTACGTGATCGACCCCGGCACCGCCCGGATCTCCCGCTACAGCCACCGCACCAAGGTCCAGCGGCTGCCCATCGAGCGGATCAGCCAGGCCAGCGCCAACCAGCGCAAGGGCCGCTGCGGACGCACCTCGGACGGCATCTGCATCCGGCTGTACTCGGAGGACGACTTCGACGCCCGCCCCGAGTTCACGGACGCCGAGATCCTGCGGACGAACCTGGCGTCGGTCATCCTCCAGATGACGGCGGCCGGGCTCGGCGACATCGAGAAGTTCCCCTTCATCGACCCGCCGGACCACCGCAACATCCGCGACGGCGTACAGCTCCTCCAGGAGCTGGGCGCCTTCGACCCGGCGCAGAAAGATCCCCGCAAGAAGCTGACCCAGCTCGGCCGGCAGCTCTCCCAGCTGCCGGTGGACCCGCGGCTGGCCCGGATGGTCGTCGAGGCGGACAAGAACGGCTGCGTGCGCGAGGTGATGGTGATCGCCGCCGCGCTCTCCATCCAGGACCCGCGCGAGCGCCCCGCGGACAAGCAGACCCAGGCGGACCAGCAGCACGCCCGCTTCAAGGACGAGACGTCCGACTTCCTCGCCTTCCTGAACCTGTGGCGGTACGTCCGCGAGCAGCAGAAGGAGCGCGGCTCCTCCAGCTTCCGCCGGATGTGCAAGCAGGAGTACCTGAACTTCCTGCGCATCCGCGAATGGCAGGACATCTACGCACAGCTGCGCCAGGTCGCCCGGTCCATGGGCATCCACGTCAACGAGGAGGACGGCCCGGAGGCCAGCGTCCACGTGTCGCTGCTGGCCGGGCTGCTGTCGCACGTCGGCCTCAAGGACACGGACGCGAAGAACGAGTACCTGGGCGCGCGCGGCGCCAAATTCGCCGTCTTCCCCGGCTCCGCGCTCTTCAAGAAGCCGCCGCGGCTGGTGATGTCCGCGGAGCTGGTGGAGACCAGCCGGCTGTGGGCGCGGGTGAACGCCAAGATCGAACCCGAGTGGATCGAACCCCTCGCCCAGCACCTGGTCAAGCGCACCTACAGCGAGCCCCACTGGGAAAAGGACCAGGCTGCGGTGATGGCGTACGAGAGGGTCACGCTGTACGGCGTGCCGATCGTCGCCCAGCGCAAGGTGAACTACGGCCGCATCGACCCCGAGACCTCCCGGGACCTTTTCATTCGCAACGCCCTGGTCGAGGGCGACTGGCGCACCCACCACAAGTTCTTCGCGGACAACCGCAAGCTGCTCACCGAGGTCGAGGAGCTGGAGCACCGGGCCCGCCGCCGGGACATCCTGGTCGACGACGAGACCCTCTTCGACTTCTACGACCAGCGGGTGCCCGCGCACGTCGTCTCCGGCGCGCACTTCGACTCCTGGTGGAAGCACAAGCGCCGGGACGAGCCCGAGCTGCTCGACTTCGAGCGCGAGATGCTCATCAACGAGAAGGCGGGCGCGGTCACCAAGGACGACTATCCGGACTCCTGGCGACAGGGCCGGTTGAAGTTCCGGGTGACGTACCAGTTCGAGCCGGGCGCGGACGCCGACGGCGTCACCGTCCACGTACCGCTCCAGGTGCTCAACCAGGTCACGGACGAGGGCTTCGACTGGCAGATCCCCGGTCTGCGCGAAGAGGTCGTCATGGAGCTGATCCGCGCCCTCCCCAAGCCGGTGCGCCGGCACTACGTGCCCGCGCCGAACTACGCGAGGGCGTTCCTGGAGAGGGCCGTGCCCCTCCAGGAGCCGCTGACGGTGACGCTGGCGCGCGAGCTGCACCGGATGGTCGGGGTGCCGGTGCACCCGGACGACTTCGACCTGTCGAAGGTGCCCGACCACCTGAAGATCACCTTCCGGATCGTCGACGAGCGGCGCCGCAAGCTCGCGGAGGCGAAGGACCTGGAGACCCTGCGGGTCCAACTGCGCCCCAAGGCCCGTCAGGCGCTCTCCAAGGCCGCTGCGGCGACCGCGGGGCCGTCCGGCGAGTCGATCGAGCGCCAGGGCCTCACGGACTGGTCCATCGGCTCCCTGAGCAAGGTCTTCGAGACCCGGCGGGCGGGCCAGCCCGTGAAGGCGTACCCGGCGCTCGTGGACGACGCGGCCGGCGGCACCGGGAAGGACACCGTCTCCGTACGCCTCTTCGACTCGGAGGCGGAGCAGCGCGCCGCGATGTGGCAGGGCACGCGCCGGCTCATCCTGCGCAACATCCCGGTGAACCCGGCGAAGTTCGCCTCCGACAAGCTCACCAACCAGCAGAAGCTGGCGCTCTCCAGCAACCCCCACGGCTCCATCCAGGCCCTCTTCGACGACTGCGCGACGGCGGCGGCGGACCGGCTGATCGCGGACCGCGGCGGGCCGGTGTGGGACGAGGAGTCCTACCGCAAGCTGTACGACTCCGTACGCGCCGACCTCGTCGACACCACGGTCCGCACGGTTGCGCAGGTGCAGCAGGTCCTGGCGGCCTGGCAGGCGTGCGAGCGCCGGCTCAAGGCCACCACCAGCCCGGCTCTGCTCGCGAACGTCCAGGACGTGCGCCGCCAGCTCGACGCGCTCGTGCCGCCCGGTTTCGTCACCCTGACCGGCCTGCGCCGGCTGCCGGACCTGATGCGCTACCTGGTCGCCGTCGACCGACGCCTCCAGCAGATGCCGTCGGGGGTGCAGCGGGACACCACGCGCATGGAGAAGGTCCACGAGATGCAGGACGAGTACGCGTGGCTGCTGGAGCAACTGCCGCGGGGGCGGCCGGTGCCGCAGGCCGTGCGCGACATCCGCTGGATGATCGAGGAGCTGCGGGTCAGCTACTTCGCGCACGCGCTGGGGACGGCGCACCCCGTCTCGGACAAGCGGATCGTGAGGGCGATCGACGCGGCGGCGCCGTGAGGTTGGGCGCGGGACCTCTGGTGACCGTGCGGTCACGCTGAGCGAGTTCGACTGTCGGGCCGATGCTGCTGTAATGTCTCTTCTCGCAGCCCAGCGCAGGATTCGGAGCTGCGAAACCTGGTCCTGTGGAGCAGTTTGGAGTGCTCGCCACCCTGTCAAGGTGGAGGCCGCGGGTTCAAATCCCGTCAGGACCGCACGTAGTTGGTGAAGGGCCCGCACCTCTTTGAGGCGGCGGGCCCTTCGTCGTTGGCTGATGCCGGTGGTCGACCCCCGGGCTGATCGCCGCGACCCGGGGCACCCCCGCCGTTGCTCTGCGGGCGTGCTGACGGTGGTCGACAAGCCGCGCGGGTGCGCGGGGCGTTGACGCGGACGCGAACCGCCGGTACCCATCTACGTGAGGTGGTCGGGATGGCGGCGAGTACCACGGCACCAGCACGCAAAGTCAAAGCACTGCTGCGCGCGCACCTCGCCGCCGCAGCACGCGCCCGCGGCTACCGGCACCTGACGGGCCGTTGTCCCGCCTGTCGGCACCTCCAGCGGCTCGCCTGCGAGTCCGTCGACCCCTCGGAGCAAACCGAGGACGAAGGTCCCGTCACTGAGTGACTTCGGGCCGATTCCATCCCGTTCGCGAAGTGACACGCTGGACGTTGGCAAGGGTTGCAGCATGTGACGGGTGTCACCGTATAGGTTTTGATTACCCGGGTTTTTAGCCCCCGCTTACGAGCGACCAATTTAATATGTGCAATTGCACTCCCCCTCGCACTCCGTTCCGCACGCCTCCCCGGCCGCACAAAAGGAATCGCGCTGGACCCGGCGGAGTCCAGCGCGATGGATGACTCACGACCCGTTGGGGCGGGTCCAGCGTCATGTGGAGCTATGGGGTGGGCTTCACCAGGATGGGGGTCCCGGAATCGCCCGGATCCGGCGGGAGCGGACCGAGGTCCAGCCCACCGGCGCGAGGCTTATGCCTCGCTGCGCTGCTGCGGAATGCCCGCCAGCAGGGCGCGTACCTCTGCTTCGCGGTACCGGCGATGTCCACCGAGGGTACGGATGGACGTGAGCTTGCCTGCCTTGGCCCAGCGGGTCACCGTCTTCGGGTCCACGCGGAACATCGTGGCGACCTCAGCCGGGGTCAACAGCGGCTCAGCATCAGGGGTGCGAGCGGTCATGAGCGGCCTCCTCGGGAGAACCGAACCTTCTCGGTTCATTCCTCTAAATTCTGCACCTTGACCCGCGTTGCCCGAAATGGCGGATGCGGGTCGAGTCGGTTATAGGACGAACGGGTTGTCCTCGGCACTACAACTACACCATCTGTCCAGCCACGTCGGCCAAACCGTTGGAATTGCCCTCCGAGGTGTTCATCAGTGGCGGAAGCCCGATGGACCATGTCATAGCGGACAGTCACGCCACAGTGACGATCAGTCACAGAGCGACCAGGAGCCACCAGACCCCCCATAGAGCACAATGCCGAGCGTTCCGCCCTTACTTGGGCGGAAGGAACCCTCCCCGGACTCCTTGTCCTATTTTGACACGAGGGTAGGCGTTGGGCGCAAGGGCCCAGATAGTGCACTCCGTCACGCTTGGCGCAAAAGCCCGGATCGGGACCTAGGGCCCGAACCCGGAAAGGCTTCAATCATCCACAAAATCGCTCAGTTCGCGAACTGCA
The DNA here is from genome assembly GCF_040643215.1 of Streptomyces sp. NPDC047315. Lineage (NCBI taxonomy): Bacteria > Bacillati > Actinomycetota > Actinomycetes > Kitasatosporales > Streptomycetaceae > Streptomyces > Streptomyces sp. NPDC047315. The sequence continues at coordinate 51,073 of NZ_JBEYTZ010000009.1, forward strand.
GGCCCTTCACCGCACGCCAGCGGTCCACGAGCCGGGCGTACGCCTCGCTCGCGCCGTCGTCGTCGCCGGAGCGCAGGGCCGCGATGCCCGCCGCGACGTCCGCCGCCGAGTGGTCGTCCGCGAGCTGCGCGCCGGTCATCGCGTGCACCAGCCCGCCGTAGTCCAGCTCGACCAGCGAGCGCGGGTGGAACTCCTCCAGCCACTTCCCCACGTCGACCAGCCCCGACGTCAGCGGGCCCGCGTCCTCGGAGTCGCGCAGCGCCTTCAGCGCCCGGGCGATCCGCCGTCGCGCCTGCACCATCGGCGTGCGGTAGCGCAGCACGGGCGCGCCCGACCCTTCGCCGGCCGGCTCGTACTCCCGCTCCTCGTCCGAGAAGAGCGTGAACCAGCGCACCGGCACCTGCCAGACCGCCGTCCGGATCCACGGCCGGGCGTCCGGGTTCTGTTCGCGCCAGCGCTCCCAGTCCGCCGCGGCCTGCCCGCGGACGACCGGCGGCAGCACCGCGTCCAGCAACGGCGCCGGCAGCTGCGTCACCAGCTCCTCCAGGGCCAGCCAGCCGCGCAGCCGGGTGCGCCAGGGGCAGACGCACACCTCGCCGTCCAGGACGACGACGAAGGCGTCCCCGCTCTCGTGCACGGGCACGGGGACGGGCGGGGTGGGCAGCAAGTCCGCCAGGGAGCGGCGCAGTTCGTCCTGGGCGGTCAGGGTCCCGCCGCGGTCCGCGTAGCGCGCCCAGTGGGCCCGCTCGGGCTCGGGGAAGGCCGCCAGGGGCTCATAGACCCGCAGGTAGGTCGCGTAGGGCACGATCATCGAGGACACCGCAGGCATACCGGGAATCCTTCCACGCGGCGGGCGCCGCGCACCCCTCAGCCGGGTGATCCTGGGCACTGGGCCTGATCTTCGCCCGTCCAGGACTTACGCTCGTCCCACACTGGGGGACTTCCCCCACCCCCGGGAAGTCCACCCGCCGCTTCGTACTCGGGAGTCACCACAGTGACCGACTTGACCGGCGCCTCCGCTCACGTGCTGCACACCCTCTTCCGATCGGACCAGGGCGGCCACGAGCAGGTAGTGCTCTGCCAGGACCGTGCGTCCGGCCTCAAGGCCGTTATCGCCATCCACTCGACCGCCCTCGGCCCGGCCCTCGGCGGCACCCGCTTCTACCCGTACGCCTCGGAGGAGGAGGCCGTCGCCGACGCGCTGAACCTCTCGCGGGGCATGTCGTACAAGAACGCCATGGCCGGCCTCGACCACGGCGGCGGCAAGGCGGTCATCATCGGTGACCCGCAGACGCTGAAGTCCGACGAGCTGCTGCTCGCCTACGGCCGGTTCGTGGACTCGCTCGGCGGGCGCTACGTCACCGCCTGCGACGTCGGCACGTACGTCGCCGACATGGACGTGGTCGCCCGCGCCACCCGCTGGGCCACCGGCCGCTCCCCGGAGAACGGCGGCGCCGGCGACTCCTCCGTGCTCACCGCGTACGGCGTCTTCCAGGGCATGCGCGCCAGCGCGCAGCACCTGTGGGCCAGCCCGGAGCTGCGCGGGCGCCGGGTCGGGATCGCGGGCGTCGGCAAGGTGGGTCATCACCTGGTGAACCACCTCCTGGAGGACGGCGCGGAGGTCGTGGTCACGGACGTGCGGGCCGATGCCGTGCGGCGGATCCTGGAGCGCCACCCCGAAGTGACCGCCGTCCCGGACACGGCGGCGCTGATCCGGACCGAGGGTCTGGACGTGTACGCGCCGTGTGCGCTCGGCGGGGCGCTGGACGACGCGACCGTGCCCGTGCTCACGGCCGCCGTGGTGTGCGGCGCGGCCAACAACCAGCTCGCGCACGCCGGCGTCGAGAAGGACCTGGAGGACCGCGGGATCCTGTACGCCCCGGACTACGTGGTGAACTCCGGCGGCGTGATCCAGGTAGCCGACGAACTCCACGGTTTCGACTTCGACCGGTGCAAGGCGAAGGCCGCCAAGATCTTCGACACCACGCTGACAATATTCGCACGTGCAAATGAAGAGGGCGTTCCACCGGCCGTCGCGGCCGACCGGATCGCCGAGCAGCGCATGTCGGAAGCGCGACGGACGGCCGAGATCTAGAAGGGCCCGGGCCGGGACGGCGCGCATCCTCCGCCTTCCGGCGAGACGAGACTCACCCGGAAGGCGGGGCGCGGGCCAAGAAGAGGTTAATATCGCAGGTGACCAGCGAGGACGGGGCGCCTCGCAGGTCCTGTGACGTGGCACGTCATGCGGGCGGCGTACCGTATGGCCGCGGAAGCAGGTACCGTTGAAGCCCTACGGGCCGGATCTCTCCGACGAGAGTCCGTTCCGCATCATGAACGCGTGTCAAGACTCTGGGGCCGTCGAGCCCCGTCACCGAGGGGGTCGAGCCATGGGGCGCGGCCGGGCCAAGGCCAAGCAAGCAAAGGTCGCCCGCCAGCTGAAGTACAACAGCGGCGCGAGCACTGACCTGTCGCGACTGGCCAATGAGCTGGGCGCATCGACTTCGAGCCAACCTCCGAATCCGGAGCCGTTCGAGGACGATGAGGAAGACGACCCGTACGCACGGTACGCGGACCTGTACAACGACGACGGGGACGAGGACGAAGAGTCCGGCCCCGCGTCGCAGCAGCGCCGCGGCGCTTGACGTGGTCCTGACCCTTTGACGTCGCACTGACGACGACCACCGACCCGGTCCCGGGGTGAGCCCCCGGACCGGGTTTCTGTGCTGTCCGAGCGGCTGGCCGGAGCCGGACGGCTCCGGGGGCGGCCGTCGGCGACCGCCGCCCCGACCGCCCGCGCCACCGTGCTCACCGCCGGCCCGCCGCTCGCTGCCGTTCCGCCGTCCGCCGTGCCGTCAGGCCGCGTAGTCGCCGACGAGTTCGGCGCCCGTGGTGTGCTCGCCGCGTTCGGTGATCTCGCCCGCCACCCAGGAGTCCACGCCGCGGTCGGCGAGCAGGGTGAGCGCGGCGTCCACCGAGTCCTGCGGTACGACGGCGATCATGCCGACGCCCATGTTCAGGGTCTTCTCCAGCTCCAGGCGCTCGACCCGACCGGCCCGGCCGACGAGGTCGAAGACCGGGGACGGCGTCCAGGTGGAGCGGTCGACGACGGCGTGCAGCCCGTCCGGGACGACCCGGGCGAGGTTGTTCGCCAGGCCGCCGCCGGTGACGTGGCTGAAGGCGTGCGTCTCGGCGGTCCTGATCAGCGCCAGGCAGTCCAACGAGTAGATCCTGGTGGGCTCCAGCAGCTCCTCGCCGAGGGTGCGGCCGAGTTCGTCGACGTGCTGTTCGAGCGCCATGCCGGCGCGGTCCAGCAGCACGTGCCGGACCAGCGAGTACCCGTTGGAGTGAAGCCCGGAGGAGGCCATGGCGATCACCGCGTCACCCGTACGGATGCGATCGGCGCCCAGGACGCGGTCGGCCTCCACCACGCCCGTGCCGGCGCCGGCGACGTCGAAGTCGTCCTCGCCGAGCAGGCCGGGGTGTTCGGCGGTCTCGCCGCCGACGAGGGCGCAGCCGGCCAGGACGCAGCCCTCGGCGATGCCCTTGACGATCGCGGCGACCCGCTCGGGGTGGACCTTGCCGACGCAGATGTAGTCGGTCATGAACAGCGGCTCGGCGCCGCACACGACGATGTCGTCCACGACCATGCCGACCAGGTCGTGCCCGATGGTGTCGTACACGCCCAGCTTGCGGGCGAGGTCGACCTTGGTGCCGACGCCGTCCGTGGCGGAGGCCAGCAGCGGGCGCTCGTACCGCTTGAGGGCGGAGGCGTCGAAGAGCCCGGCGAAGCCGCCGATGCCGCCCAGGACCTCGGGGCGGCGGGCCTTCTTGACCCACTCCTTCATCAGCTCGACGGCGCGGTCGCCGGCCTCGATGTCGACGCCCGCGGACGCGTAGCTGGCACCGGTGGACTCAGTGGTCATGACGGGAAGGACTTTCTGATCGGCGCGGTCGGCGCGGGGCCGTCCGCTCGTCGGCACGTCGCCTCTTCGGCACGGCGCCTCTTCGGCACGTTGGCCCGTTTCTTCACGGACGGCGGAGTGCGTCGGCGGCGTCGGCGCCGCCCGCGAGCTCGGTTTCGAGGAGCTGCTTGCCGAGCAGCTCGGGGTCGGGCAGCGCCATCGGGTACTCGCCGTCGAAGCAGGCCCTGCAGAGGTTCGGCTTGGCGATCGTGGTCGCCTCGATCATGCCGTCGATGGAGATGTACGCGAGCGAGTCCGCACCCAGGGAGGTGCCGATCTCCTCGATGGTCATGCCGTTGGCGATCAGCTCCGCGCGGGTGGCGAAGTCGATGCCGAAGAAGCAGGGCCACTTCACCGGCGGGGACGAGATCCGTACGTGGACCTCGGCGGCGCCGGCCTCACGGAGCATCTTGACCAGGGCGCGCTGGGTGTTGCCGCGGACGATCGAGTCGTCCACGACCACCAGGCGCTTGCCCCGGATGACTTCCTTGAGGGGGTTCAGCTTCAGCCGGATGCCCAGCTGGCGGATGGTCTGGGAGGGCTGGATGAAGGTGCGGCCGACGTAGGCGTTCTTGACGAGACCGGAGCCGTACGGGATGCCGCTGGCCTCGGCGTAGCCGATGGCGGCGGGGGTGCCGGACTCCGGTGTCGCTATCACCAGGTCGGCGTCGGCGGGGGCTTCCTTGGCCAGTTTTCGGCCCATCTCCACCCGGGAGAGATAGACGTTCCGGCCGGCGATGTCGGTGTCCGGGCGCGCCAGGTAGACGTACTCGAAGACGCAGCCCTTCGGCTTCGCTTCTGCGAATCGGGAGGTGCGCAGGCCGTTCTCGTCGATGGCGATCAGCTCGCCCGGCTCGATCTCGCGCACGTACGAGGCGCCGCAGATGTCGAGGGCGGCGCTCTCGCTGGCGACGACCCAGCCCCGGTCCAGGCGGCCGAGGACCAGCGGGCGGATGCCCTGGGGGTCGCGGGCCGCGTAGAGGGTGCCCTCGTCCATGAAGACGAGCGAGAAGGCGCCCTGGACGTCCGGGAGGACCCGGGCGGCGGCGGCTTCGATCGACAGCGGCTTGCCGTCGTCGTCGACCTGGCCCGCGAGCAGGGCGGTCACCAGGTCGGTGTCGTTGGTCGCGGCGACCTGGGTGGCCCGCCCGTCCTGGCGGGGCAGCTCGGCGACGAGCTTCGCCAGTTCGGCGGTGTTGACCAGGTTGCCGTTGTGGCCGAGGGCGATGGAGCCGTTGGCCGTGGCCCGGAAGGTGGGCTGGGCGTTCTCCCAGACGGAGGCGCCGGTCGTCGAGTACCGCGCGTGACCGACGGCGATGTGTCCTTTGAGGGAGCCGAGCGAAGTTTCGTCGAAGACTTGGGAGACCAGGCCCATGTCCTTGAAGACGAGGATCTGGGAGCCGTTGCTCACCGCGATGCCCGCGGATTCCTGGCCCCGATGTTGGAGGGCGTAGAGCCCGAAGTACGTGAGCTTTGCGACCTCTTCTCCGGGAGCCCAGACCCCGAAGACGCCACACGCGTCCTGGGGGCCTTTCTCACCGGGGAGCAGATCGTGATTGAGTCGACCGTCACCACGTGGCACGGCACCGAGTGTAGGCGAGATCGACCACTGGTCCGAATTGGGGATGGGCCCGGCAGTGCGCGGGTGGCCGGGGAACGCCTTCGACCACGCGCCGCGGGCGTCAGGGCGCGGCGGCGGTCAGGCCGGCGCCGTCGGGGCCGCGCAGGGTCAGTCCGTGCGACCTGACCTCGTACGAGACCTGCCCGGTGAGGACCTTCAGCAGGTGCTGCTCGACCTTGTTCCGGTCGCCCTCGCACAGCATTTTGGTGCTGGCCACCCGTCCGATGTTGACCGTCGCGCCGGACAGCGTCACCGGGGCGGAGAAGCTGTTGCAGCCGAGTTTGCCGCGGACCGTGCCGTCCTTGGTGAAGACGAGTTGGGCCACGCCTTCGGTGCCGGTGGGCAGGGAGGCCGCGGTCTCGCCGGTGACCAGGGAGTTCACCGTCCAGGTGGTGCCGGTGAGCGGGAGGATCTTGGTCGCTCCGGCGTCCCGGCTGAGCACGAGCGTGCCGCCCTTGTTCGCCCCGGCGCCGCGCTGGGTGAGCGTGGCCTTCTTGCGGTCGGCGGACATCTCGATCGACACCCGGTCGGCGAGGGTCGACTGCATCGCCGCCTCGAACCGCGAGACGTCGGCGGCGCAGCCCTTCGCGGTGGCCTCGGAGCCCTTCACCACGAGGGTGTCGCCCGTCAGCTCCACGTCGGCGCCGAAGTTGTTGCAGCCGTAGTTCCCCTCCAGCCGGTCGCCCTTGCGCAGGACCAGGTTGGCGCTGGAGGGGGCGGGGAGGGTGGCGCCGTCGACGGTGACGCTGTCGACCTTCCAGTGCACGCCCTGGATGGTCACCTCGTCGGGCTGTCCGGGCGCCCCCGAGTCGCCGGAACCATCGGTTCCGTCCGAGCCGCAGGCGGCGGTGGCGAGGAGCGTGAGGACGGTCGCGGGGATGTACAGCAGCCTTCGCATGCCCCTGGGACGGCGCAGCCTCTTGACCGGTTCCCGTCATTTCCACGGGGTCGGCGCCGAACGCTTCGCCGTCGACGCCCCCCGGGGCCGCGCGGCTCAGCCGGTGATCGGCAGCAGCGCGGAGAGGTCGGCGCGCTCGCCGCTGGCGCTGACCTCGGCTTCCTTGACGGCGTCGGCCCAGTGGACGCGGCCGGTGGCAAGCCTGACCCAGGTCAGCGGGGCGGTCTCGACGACGTTCGGCGGGGTGCCGCGGGTGTGCCGGGGGCCCTCGACGCACTGGACGACCGCGTACGGCGGGACGCGCACCTCCACGGAGCCGCCGGGCGCCGCCGCCGCGAGCGCGTCGAGCAGCAGCCGGGTGCAGGCGGCGAGGGCTCCGCGGTCGTACGGCACGGGCCCCGGCCCGGCGTCCGGCGCGGCGGCGAGCGCGTCGTTCAGGTCGTCGGTGTGCACGATCAGCTCGACGGTGCGGGTGACGAGGAAGTCGGCGAAGCGCAGGGTGCCGACGTCGGTGGTGACCGGGCGGTCGTCGGGCGTGGCCGCGAGGGCCCGGGCGAGGGCGTCGGCGGTACGGGCGTACAGCTCGTCGAGGGGGCCCTGGTCCGCCGGTTCGCGGGTGTCGTCGGCGACCGGCTGCGCGAAGGCGCGGGTGGCGGCGGGCCAGCGCTCCAGGGCGAGCTCGGGCCCGGTCGCCGGGGGTGCGTCGGCGCTGCGGACGACGCCCGTCGCCACCGTCGCGAGGTGCGCGGCCAGTTCGCGTACGGTCCAGGCGCCGAGCCGGGTGGGCAGGGCCGACTGCTCGGGGGTGAGGGCGCCGACGGCCGCGCGCACGTGGTCGAACTGGGCGAGCACCGCGGCTCGCGTCTTGGCGGGGTCGTAGCTGCGTGCGCGCTTCTTGGCCGGTGGCATGGGCCCGAGATTAATCAGCTCTTGGTGCCGACGGGCGGAATTCCCGCCGCGGGCTCCGCGGACTCGGCCGCGGCCGGGGGCGTGAAGTGCTCGCCGTTCGCGGGCAGGCCCACGCCCCGCCAGGTGAAGGGGAGGCCCACCGCGGACTCCAGGTCGTGGCCGTCCATCAGCTGGAAGTGGAGGTGCGGTTCGGAGGAGTTGCCGGAGTTGCCGCACTCGGCGATCTGCTGGCCGGCCGTGACCTTGTCGCCCGCCCGCACCCGCAGGGAGCCGCGCTTGAGGTGGGCGTACGCCGCGTACGTACCGTCACCGAGGTCGAGCACGACGCGGTTGCCGAAGATGGTCGCGTGGCCGCCGAGGCTCCGTACGAAGCTCTCCAGCGTCATCAGGTAGATCAGCCCGGGCCACGAGGTGCGGCTCAGGTGGTCGCGCTGGCCGTCGGAGGCGTGCACGACGGTGGCGTCGGCCGTCGCGAGGAGCGGGGCGCCGTAGGCCGGGTACTCGCCGGGCTTGCGGGCCAGCGGCCACAGCGGCGAGAACGGGGGTCGCGCGGGGCCGTCCGCCGGCTCGGCGATGACGTCGACGGCGTACGTCTGCCCGTACACGTGCGTGCCGTGGCTCGGGACCTTGTCGGCCGGGCTGTTGTGCGCCAGCCAGCGGCCGGCGAAGGGCGCGTCGACCTCGATCGGCTCGCGCTGCGGTGTCGCGCGGTGCGCGGTGCCCGTCGCGCTCAGCCGGACGACGTCCACGACGACGATCACCAGGCCCGGTCCCACCACCGCCCAGAAGGGGAAGTCGTAGCGGAACCCGAGGACCACCGCGACGAACAGGACGGGCCAACAGACCCGGCTGATCATCGCCAGCGCCTTGTGTGTGCGTGCGGACAACCGCATGGTGTGCTCCCCCTGGTGTCGGACGCGGTCGGGCGTCGTCTGCGGATCTACGGCGGATCTACGGTCGCGCCGCCGTCAGGGCCACCAGCAGCGGAACGACCCGCGGCGGCGGCACCTCGTACTGCCCGCGGGCCGCGGTGTGCAGCCAGCCGGCGGCAGTGAGCTGGCGCAGGTGGTGATAGATCTGGCCGGTGGTGCCGAGCCCGTCGAGCTCGGCCAGCTCGGCGACGGTCCGGCACCCGCCGAGCACCTCGCTCAGCAGCCGCAGCCGCACCGGGTGCCCCAGCGCGGCGAAGGCGTCCGACGCGTCGGCCCAGTTGACGGCGAGCAGGGCCGACGTCAACTTGCCCCACTGCCACTCGTAGCACTCGCCCGTCGGCAGGCGCACGGCCCCGGTGAAGACCACGGCCCCGCCCGCCTCCCCGCTCGCCTCAGTCGCCCCGCCGTCGAGCCCGGGCAGTCGTCGCTTGAGCTCCTGCAGGGCCCAGAAGTCCTCGTCGGGTTCGCCGGCGGGGGCCTCCGGCGCGGCCGGGGCGTCGGCCGACCGCCCCGCTTCCAGGGCGGCCAGCCGACGTTCCAGCTCGGCCACCCGCTGTTCCAGATCCATCGTACAGCCAATCTACGTAGTTACGTAATTCCATGCAAGTGCGGTCCGGCAACGCGTCGGGCCCCCGCCCGCACCGGAGTGCGAACGGGGGCCCGAAGACCGCTCGGATTCAGAGCAGGGTACGGATCACACCAGCAGACCGGGGATGGTCTCCTCGTGCGCCGTGCGCAGCTCCGCCAGCGACAGCGTGAACTCGCCCTGGACGTCGACCGCGTCGCCGTCCACCACGCCGATCCGCGTCACGGGCAGCCCGCGCGCACCGCACATGTCGGTGAAGCGCAGCTCCTCGCTGCGCGGCACCGACACCACCGCACGCCCCGCCGACTCGCTGAACAGGAACGTGAAGGCGTCCAGACCGTCCGGGACGACGAGCCGCGCGCCCTTGCCGCCGCGCAGACAGGACTCCACGACCGCCTGCACCAGACCGCCGTCGGACAGGTCGTGCGCCGCGTCCACCATGCCGTCGCGGGAGGCGGAGATCAGGATCTCGGCGAGCAGCCGCTCGCGGTCCAGGTCCACGGCCGGCGGCAGCCCGCCGAGGTGGTCGTGGACGACCTGCGACCAGGCCGAGCCGCCGAACTCCTCCTTCGTCTCCCCGAGGAGGTACAGCAGCTGCCCCTCCTCGGCGAAGGCCATCGGGGTGCGCCGGCTGACGTCGTCGATCACGCCGAGCACGGCGACGACCGGCGTCGGGTGGATCGCCGTCTCCCCCGTCTGGTTGTAGAGGGAGACGTTGCCACCGGTGACCGGGGTGCCCAGGTGCAGACAGGCGTCGGCGAGACCGCGGGTGGCCTCCGCGAACTGCCACATCACGCCCGGGTCCTCGGGCGAGCCGAAGTTCAGGCAGTCGGAGACCGCGAGCGGCTTGGCGCCGGTGGCGGCGACGTTGCGGTACGCCTCCGCCAGCGCGAGCTGCGCGCCCGCGTACGGGTCGAGCTTCGCGTACCGGCCGTTGCCGTCGGTCGCCAGGGCGACGCCGAGGTTGGTCTCCTCGTCGATCCGGACCACGCCCGCGTCCTCGGGCTGGGCGAGCACGGTGTTGCCCTGGACGAAGCGGTCGTACTGGTCCGTGATCCACGCCTTCGACGCCTGGTTCGGCGAGGCCACCAGCTGCAGGACCTGCTCGCGCAGCTCGTCCCCGGTCTTCGGGCGGGGCAGCGCGCCGGCGTCGTCGGCCTGGAGCGCGTCCTGCCACTCGGGGCGCGCGTACGGCCGCTCGTAGACCGGACCTTCGTGCGCGACCGTGCGCGGCGGCACGTCGACGATCTGCTCGCCGTGCCAGAAGATCTCCAGCCGCTCACCCTCGGTCACCTCACCGATCACGGTGGCGATGACGTCCCACTTCTCGCAGATCTCCAGGAAGCGGTCGACCTTGTCGGGCTCGACGATCGCGCACATGCGCTCCTGCGACTCGCTCATGAGGATCTCCTCGGGCGAGAGCGTCGCGTCGCGCAGCGGCACGGAGTCCAGCTCGACGCGCATGCCGCCGGAACCAGCGCTGGCCAGCTCGCTGGTGGCGCAGGACAGCCCGGCGCCGCCGAGGTCCTGGATGCCCGCGACCAGCTTCTCGGCGAAGATCTCCAGGGTGCACTCGATGAGCAGCTTCTCCTGGAAGGGGTCGCCGACCTGGACCGCGGGGCGCTTGGCCGGGCCGGTGTCCTCGAAGGTCTCCGAGGCGAGCACGGAGACGCCGCCGATGCCGTCGCCGCCGGTGCGGGCGCCGTAGAGGATGACCTTGTTGCCCGGCCCGGAAGCCTTGGCGAGGTGGATGTCCTCGTGCTTCATCACGCCGATGCAGCCGGCGTTCACCAGGGGGTTGCCCTGGTAGCAGGGGTCGAAGACGACCTCGCCGCCGATGTTCGGCAGGCCCAGGCAGTTGCCGTAGCCGCCGATGCCGGCGACCACGCCGGGCAGCACCCGACGGGTGTCGGGGTGGTCCGCGGCGCCGAAGCGCAGCGGGTCGACGACGGCGACCGGGCGCGCGCCCATCGCGAGGATGTCGCGGACGATGCCGCCGACGCCGGTGGCCGCGCCCTGGTAGGGCTCGATGTACGAGGGGTGGTTGTGCGACTCGACCTTGAAGGTCACCGCGTACCCCTGGCCGACGTCGACGACGCCGGCGTTCTCGCCGATGCCGACGAGCATGGCATCGTTCTCGGGCGCCTTCTCGCCGAACTGCTTCAGGTGCACCTTGCTGGACTTGTACGAGCAGTGCTCGGACCACATGACCGAGTACATGGCGAGCTCGGCACCGGTCGGCCGGCGGCCCAGGATCTCGCGGATCCGGGCGTACTCGTCCTCCTTGAGGCCGAGTTCGGCCCAGGGCTGCTCGGCTTCGGGCGTCCCCTCGGCGTGCTTGACCGTGTCGAGGTTCTTGCTCACTGGGTGACCACCAGCTTCTTGATGACCGACGTGAAGAACGGGAGGCCGTCGGTGCGGCCGGTGCCGATCAGGGGTTCCACGGCGTGCTCGGGGTGCGGCATCAGACCGACCACGTTGCCCGCGGCGTTGGTGATGCCCGCGATGTCCCGCAGCGAGCCGTTCGGGTTGCCGTCCAGGTAGCGGAAGGCCACCCGGCCCTCCGCCTCCAACTCGTCCAGCACCCGCTCGTCGGCGACGTACCGTCCGTCGATGTTCTTCAGGGGTACGGAGATCTCCTGGCCCTCGGCGTAGTCGGCGGTCCAGGCCGTGCCGGCGTTCTCCACCCGCAGCTTCTGGTCGCGGCAGACGAAGTGCAGGTGGTTGTTGCGCAGCATCGCGCCCGGCAGCAGATGCGACTCGGTGAGGATCTGGAAGCCATTGCAGATACCCAGCACCGGCATGCCGGCCCGGGCCTGGTCGATGATCGTCTCCATCACCGGGGAGAACCGGGAAATGGCGCCGGCGCGCAGATAGTCGCCGTACGAGAAGCCACCGGCGAGGACCACTGCGTCCACCTGGTGGAGATCTTTGTCACGGTGCCACAGCGACACGGGCTCGGCGCCGGCGAGGCGCACCGCCCGGAGGCTGTCCCGGTCGTCGAGCGTGCCGGGGAAAGTGACGACTCCGATACGAGTTGTCACGACTCGTCTACCTTTACAACGAAGTCTTCGATGACGGTGTTGGCGAGGAAGGTCTCGGCCATCTCGTGGATACGGGCGAGGGCGGCGTCGTCGACCGGCCCCTCGACCTCCAACTCGAAACGCTTTCCCTGACGTACGTCCGCGATGCCGTCGAATCCGAGGCGGGGCAGTGCGCGTTGCACCGCCTGTCCCTGCGGGTCGAGGATCTCGGGCTTGAGCATGACGTCGACTACGACGCGTGCCACGGGCACTCCCGGGGTGATGTGGTGCGAAGGCGGTTCCCTCAGCGTACCCGGCCCGAAAATCTACCCGCGTAGATATCTCATCTGCGCAACATGGAACACAGAAGGCGTCAGAGGTTGAAAATCCGGGAGAATATCCCGGACGTCTTTGCCAGGACCCCGCCCGTCCCGCATGACGGGACGCGCGGATAATTGCGCGGGCTTCACAATGGGCCACCCGCCGCTGTACAAAGGAATACGTAACCCTCATTGCCGAAAAGTCGGCATCACCACCACCGGCGCCGGTGACGGAACCGGCGGCTGGCCTTCCGCGCCCTATGGGCCGGGTGATACCGCGGGAAAGGACCGATATCCGTGGCTCAGCGAGTAGTGGTCGCACTCTTCGACGACATCGACGGCGGCGAAGCGGCGGAAACGGTTAAGTTCGGTCTGGACGGGAAGTCGTTCGAGATCGACCTCAATACGGCCAACGCAAAGAAACTGCGCAACGCACTGGCGCCGTACCTGGCCGCGGGCCGCAAGCAGTCCGCCGCCGGCAAGCGTCCCCGCCTCGCCCGCACCGCGTACAAGCACACCTCGCTGGAGCCCTCGCCCGCCGCGGTGCGCGCCTGGGCCCAGTCCAACAAGATGGACGTGCCGGCGCGCGGCCGGATCCCGAAGGCGGTGTACGAGGCTTTCCGCAAGGCGAGTTGAGCACGGCGCACCCCGCGGGCGGGTGGGCCCGCGGGGGCCGCGTGCCGGCGCGTCACGGACGCAGCATGGACGCGTCACGGGAGCGCCGTGCCGGCCGGATCCGACGGCCCGGATCACCTTCGGCGGGGCCGGAGTTGCACGACCCCCCTGATCGTCGGCTAAAGTCTGGAGCACGCCGAGGGGCAAGGCCGAAAGGCCCACCTCAGCAGCGTGCGGGTGTAGTTCAGTAGTAGAACATCCCCCTTCCAGGGGGAAGGCGCAGTGTGCGATTCCTGTCACCCGCTCTCATCGCTTACCGATCAGCTCAGTCGATCAGGTACAGTGGTGTTCGCACCGCAGGCGAAAGCCCATCGGTAGCAATGCGGACGTGGCTCAGTTGGTAGAGCATCACCTTGCCAAGGTGAGGGTCGCGAGTTCGAATCTCGTCGTCCGCTCGGTAAAGAAGGCCCTGGTCGAAGACCAGGGCCTTCTTCGTGCGTGCGGCTTCGTCCGAGTCTTCGTCCGTGCGGCCTGCGGTGACGGGTCATGACAAATGTCATCGGGGCCGGTGACAGCGCGCACTGCCCGCGGTCCTTGGGCCGCGGAAGCCTTGGGACATGACCACAGACCAGTACGTGATCACGGCGGAGGACCTGCGGCGCAGCTACGCCGGTGGCTTCGAGGCCGTGAGCGGCATCTCCTTCTCCGTGGCGCGCGGTGAGATCTTCGCGCTGCTCGGCACCAACGGCGCGGGCAAGACCTCCACCGTCGAGCTCGTCGAGGGGCTCGCCGCCCCCTCCGCCGGATCCGTGCGCGTCCTCGGCCACGACCCGCACCGGGAGCGCGCCGCGGTCCGCCCCCGGATCGGCGTGATGCTCCAGGAGGGCGGTTTCCCCTCCGATCTGACGGTCGTGGAGACCGCGCGCATGTGGGCCGGGTGCACCAGCGGCGCCCGTCCGGTGGCCGAGGCGCTCGACCTCGTCGGGCTCGGCGCGCGGGCCCGGGTGCGGGTCAAGCAGCTCTCCGGCGGCGAGCGGCGCCGGCTCGACCTGGCGCTGGCGCTGATCGGCCGGCCCGAGGTCCTCTTCCTCGACGAGCCGACCACCGGTCTCGACCCGGAGGGCCGGCGCGACACCTGGGACCTGGTGCGGGCGCTGCGCGACACCGGCACCACCGTGCTGCTGACCACGCACTACCTGGAGGAGGCGGAGGCGCTGGCCGACCGGCTGGCGATCATGCACCGGGGGGTGATCGTCACGGCCGGCACCCCCGCCGAGGTGACCGCGGCGCGGCCGGCCCGGATCCGCTTCACGCTGCCCCCGGACGTGTCCCCGGGCCAGTTGCCGCTCTCGCTCGCGGCCGGGGCCGACGGACGTCGGGTGGAGATCCGCACCCACGAGCTCCAGGAGTCCCTGGAGCTGCTGTTGCGGTGGGCCCGGGAGACGAACGTACGACTGGAAGGGCTCGACGCCCGCGCCGCCTCGCTCGAAGAGGCGTTCCTTGAGATCGCGCAGACGGAAATGGCGGGTGTGTGACGTGGCGACGACGACCGGTGTGACGGAGAAGGGCACGGGCAGGGGTGCGGGAGCGGCGGGTTCGCCGTCCGGCAGCACCCCGGCGGGCCGGCTGGCGGCGCTCGGCCGGGCCGAGCTGACCTTGCTCGTACGGAACCGGGCCATGTTGTTCGTGGCGCTGCTGATGCCCGTGATGATGGTCGGGGCGATGCAGGGCTGGGCCAAGGAGCTGGACTACGACAAGGCCGCGATGAGCGTGGCCGAAGCCTCGGTCGTCGCCGGCATCGGGTTCGTGCTCCTCTTCGTGGTGCACGCGAACCTGGTCTCCGCCTACGTGGCCCGGCGCGAGGAGCTGGTCCTCAAGCGGCTGCGCACGGGCGAGGTCTCCGACCGGGAGATCCTGATCGGCACCTCGCTGCCGGCCGTCGCGCTGGCGGTGGCGCAGTGCGTGCTGATCGCCGCGGTGTCCGTGGCCGTCTTCGACGTGAGCGCGCCGAAGCGGCCGGACCTGCTGGTGGCGGGCGTCGCACTGGGTCTCGTACTGATGGTGGCGCTGGCCGCGGTCGTGGCGGCGGGCACCAGGACCGTGGAGAGCGCCCAGCTCACCACCCTGCCGCTGCTGACGGTGTCCTTCCTGGGCTCCGGCCTGTTCGTGCCGCTGGACCTGCTGCCCGAGAAGGTCGCGACGGTGTGCGAACGGCTGCCGATGACGGGCGCGATGACGCTGGTGCGGGCCGGCTGGCTCGGCGGGGTCGACGCGAAGGAAGTGACGGCCGCCGCGGTGACCGCCTTGGTGTGGGTGCTGGTGTCGGTGTTTGCTGTGCGACGGTGGTTCCGCTGGGAGCCGCGTCGCTGAGGCGGGCCACAGGGAGGTCGTCGTGCGGATGAAGAGCTGGAGCCGGCGCAGCGGGCTCGCCAAGGTGGACCTGTACAGCCGCGGCACCGTCTACGTCATCCAGTGGTTCGTCGTCATCGGCTACGTACTGCTGACGCTGATCGAGCCGGTGCGCGAGAACCGGCCCGAGGTCGCGGTGGTCGGGCCGGTGATCGGGCTCGCCCTGGGGCTCGTCTGCCACCGGTTGACCACCCGCGCCATGGACGCCTACCTGGGGTCGGGCACGGTCGGCCGGTCGCTGCTCGGGGCGGCCGTCGCGGTCACCGCGGCGGCGCTCGCGCTGGCGCTGGCGCTCGCCGGCTCCGGCTTCGCCTCCGAGATGGGCGAGGCCGTGGCGTACCTGCCCGGTCTTGCGGTGGCTCCCGTACTGACCGCGCACGGCCTCCTCGTCCCGCTCCGGACCACCGTCACCGTCCAGCTCGCCCTGCTGGCCGGGGTGGGGACGGCGCTGTTCGCGATCGGCTACACCGGGCGGGCGCTGCTCGCGATCCTGCTCTTCGTCGGCTTCGTCGCCGGGTGGCTGGCCTTCACGGGCCGGGTCTCGATGTGGATGCTGAAGGTCATGTGGGAGCTGCGGGAGGCGCGGGACGTACAGGCGCGGCTCGCGGTCGCGGAGGAGCGGTTGCGGTTCGGGCGCGATCTGCACGACGTGCTCGGGCGCAACCTGGCCGTCGTGGCGCTCAAGTCCGAACTCGCCGTCCAGCTCGCCCGGCGCGGGCGCGCCGAGGCGGTCGACCAGATGGTCGAGGTGCAGAAGATCGCGCAGGACTCGCAGCGCGAGGTCCGCGAGGTGGTGCGCGGCTACCGCGAGGCGGACCTGCGGGTGGAGTTGGAGGGCGCGCGGTCGGTGCTCGGCGCGGCGGGCATCGCCTGCACCGTCGTCGCCGGGGAGCTGGACCGGCTGACGGCCGAGGCGCGCTCGGCGCTGGGGTGGGTGGTGCGGGAGGCGACGACGAACGTGCTGCGGCACGGGGACGCCCAGCGCTGCACGATCTCCGTGGGCGTGCAGGACGACACGGCCGTCCTGGTCATCGAGAACGACCGCGCGGACGCGCCGACGCTCCGCAAGGGCGGGGGCGGTTCGGGGCTGGCGGGGCTGCGGGAGCGGTTGGCGGCGGTGGACGGGGAGCTGGAGGCGGGTCTGGTGCGGGGCGACAGGTTCCGGGTGACGGCGCGGGTCGCTTGCGCTCGGGGCTCCGGGGCGACGTCGTCCGAGGGCGACGGGGCGGGGTTCAGCCCGGCCGGGGAGGTCGTCGCATGACCGTGCGGGTGTTGCTCGCGGACGACGAGCACCTGATCAGGGGGGCGCTCGCCGCGTTGCTCGCGTTGGAGGACGATCTGGAGGTCGTCGCCGAGGCCGCTTCGGGCACCGAGGCGCTCGCGATGGCGCTGGCGCACCGGCCCGACGTCGCCGTGCTGGATCTGCAGATGCCCGGCGCCGACGGTGTGAGTGTGGCCACATCCCTGCGCACCGAGCTGCCGGAGTGCCGGACCATGATCGTCACCAGTCACGGGCTGCCGGGGCACCTCAAGCGGGCCCTGACCGCCGGGGTGCGCGCCTTCGTGCCGAAGACCGTCAGTGCGCAGCGGCTCGCGGAGATCATCCGTACCGTGCACGCGGGAAACCGCTACGTGGACCCGGAGTTGGCCGCCGACGCGATCTCCGCCGGGGACTCCCCGCTGACCGCGCGGGAGGCCGAGGTGCTGGAGCTCGCGGGGGACGGGGCGCCCGTCGCGGAGATCGCCCGGCGCGCCGCGCTGTCGCAGGGGACCGTGCGGAACTACCTCTCCTCCGCCGCGGCGAAGCTGGGTGCCGAGAACCGGCATGCGGCGGCCCGTCTCGCCCGGGAGCGCGGTTGGGTATAGTGGGCTGCGCGCAACGGCGCACGCGGACGTAGCTCAGTTGGTAGAGCGCAACCTTGCCAAGGTTGAGGTCGCCAGTTCGAACCTGGTCGTCCGCTCAGTGGAAAGGCCCCGGTTCTCTCAGGAGAGAACCGGGGCCTTTCGCCTGGCACCTGGCACCTGGCACCTGGCGTCGGGGGGTGCGTCAGGACCAGGCCGTGCCGGTCAGCAGCTCGTACGCCTCCGCGTACTTCGCCCGGGTCGCCTCGACGACCTGGGGCGGCAGCGGCGGCGGGGGCAGCTCGCCGCGGCGGTCCCAGCCCGACGCCGGGGAGGTCAGCCAGTCGCGCACGTACTGCTTGTCGTACGAGGGCTGGGGACGGCCCGGCTGCCACTGGTCGGCCGGCCAGAAGCGGGACGAGTCGGGGGTCAGCACCTCGTCCGCGAGGACGAGCGCGGCGGCGTCGTCCTCGGCGGCGTCGGCGGCGTAGCCGAACTCGAACTTGGTGTCGGCGAGGATGACGCCCCGCTCCCGTGCGACGTCCCGGGCGCGGCCGTACACCGCGAGCGTGGTCTGCCGCAGCAGCGCCGCGGTCTCCGCGCCGACCTGCCGGGCGACCTCCTCGTAGCTGACGTTCTCGTCGTGGTCGCCGACCGCGGCCTTCGTCGCGGGGGTGAAGATCGGCGCGGGCAGCTCGGAGCCGTCCGTCAGCCCCTCGGGCAGCGCCAGCCCGCAGACCGTGCGCGTCTGCTCGTACTCGGCGAGTCCGGAGCCGGTGAGGTAGCCGCGGGCCACGGCCTCCACCGGGACCATCCGCAGCGACTTGCAGATCAGGGTCCGGCCGGCCCAGTCGGCGGGCGCGCCGGGCGGCAGCTCGGTGCTGAGCACGTGGTTCGGCACGAGGTCCTGGAGGAGGTCGAACCACCACAGCGAGAGCTGGGTGAGGATCTTGCCCTTGTCGGGGATCTCCGTCGGCAGCACCCAGTCGTAGGCGGAGATCCGGTCGCTGGCGACCATGACGAGGTCCCCGGCTTCGTTCCGGTACAGCTCCCGCACCTTTCCGGTGTGGAGGTGGATCAGCCCCGGCACCTGGGGCGCCTCGGGCTTTTCGACGAATCCGGACACGGTTGCTCCTCGTGGTTTCCGACGTGCGTACGACCGATTCTCGCAGCCGCCGCCCCGGCCCTCTCAGTCACGCTTGCAGATGCGGTCGAGGAGGTTGGCGGTGGCGCGCTGGATCCGCGGGTCGACGTGGCCGGGCCGGTCCAGCGCCGGTGACCAGGCGAACGTCCCGGAGGCGAAGACCAGCGCGTCGGACGGCGCCCGGTACAGGGAGGTCTCCTGGTGGCGCCCGGCGCCTTCGGCGTCGCGGTACGGGGAGTGCGCGAGCAGGATGCGGCGCTGGTGCTCGGGCAGCGGGACGCGCGGGAAGTAGCGGTCGGCCTCGCCCGCGACCAGCCCCGGGAGTTCGTCGCCCTCGCCGGCGCCGGTCGCCTCCCACAGCCAGTGGTCGGCGTTGCGCACGACCATGGGGTGCGGTTCGGGGACCCGGCCCGCGTACTGGATGCCGAGGAGCTGCTGTTCCGCCCGCTCGACGTCCCGCCACAGCGCGGACTTGCCCGGGCCGCGGCGCTTGCGGCAGGTCAGCAGGCGGTTCGGCACTCCGGACGGGGACGGGCCCAGCTCGACCTGCCAGTACAGGGTGTTGGCGGAGAGGAAGACGAGGGAGGTGCCCTGGTCGCGGGCGGCCTCCGCGGTGCGGCGCATGGGTACGGACCAGTACTCGTCGTGGCCGGGGAAGACCAGGCCCCGGTAGCGGCTCGGGTCGACGCGGCCGGCGTGCAGGTCGCGGGTGTCGGCGTAGGCGAGGTCGTAGCCGTACCGCTCGGCCCAGCGGATGAAGTCGTACGCGTGGCCGACGTGCAGCGGCAGGCCGGCGCCCGCGAAGGGGCGGTCGAAGGAGACCGTGATCGCCGCGTCCCGCTCGCCGAGCAGCCGGCCGTGCTCGTCCCACGCGTGGTACAGGCTGGCGCCGGTGTGGCCGTCCTCCGGGTAGAGGTTGTACGCCTGCCAGGTGATGTCGGGCAGCAGGAGCAGCAGGTCGGCGGGGCGGTCGTCGCGGACGGTGAAGGGGATGTGGGAGCGGTAGCCGTCGGCAGTGGTCAGCACGGCGACGTAGGCGCCCACCGACCAGTAGGAGGGGACCTGGAGGCGCCAGGAGAGCCACCAGTGGTGGCAGGAGACCGTGCGGCCGGCGATCAGCGGGGGCAGTTGGGCGATGCCGGACAGCCGGGGGCTGGTGGTGAACTTGGTCGCGCCGTGGCCGGCGTAGTGCCCGATGCGGTACACGTCGACGAGGAACTGCTGGGGCGGGTCGACCGTGACGTGGAAGTCGATCGCGTTGCCGGGGGCGACCGCGCCGGTGGAGGCGAAGCCCTTGATCTGGCGGTGCACGTCGTCGGCGGTACGGGGGGCGCGGGCGCTGCGTCCGCGGTCGGGGTCCGCGTACCAGGGCACGGCCTGGCCGGTGTCGTCGATGTACTGCTCGCTGCTGCGCAGCCAGGGGAGGGGGCCCTGGCCGAACGGGTCCGACACGGCGTGCGCGAGGGCGCCCGACTCCCAGCGGTGAATCCGTTCCGCACTGGCCCCCATCATCGTCGCGCCCCTCCTCGTCGTGCCCGCACGGCCCGGGTTTTCGGTCCGGCGGGCGGCGATTCTGCCTGGTCAGGTTAGGTTTCCTGGCGGATCCGGGCGGCCCGGTCGGGTCCCGGTTCCCTGCTGGACGGTCGGACTCCGGTGGGACTGCCGTGGGATTGCGGTGGGATTGCGGCCGACCCGCGTCGCCCGATCGACGCCGGAGCCCAGCACATCACATAACGCGCTCGCACCGTCACCCTTCGTCGCGAATGACGGCCCGGACGCGCCGGTGCACGGTGGTTTTGTCAGGGTTTCCAGGGGAAGGGGACGGCGCCTTTTTGGCCAGGGGGCGCGGGCGCGCGGGAACCGTCCCGATGCACGCGGGGTGGTGAGGGAGGCGTGGGAGGCGTGCGGGGTGGTACGGGACGGGCCGGGGGTTGGTACGGGACGGGTCCGCGGGGCGCTACGGGACGGGCGGGCTCCGCGGGGCGTTACGGGCCGGGCCGGGTCCGCGGGGCGCGGTCAGACGAGTCGTACGGGCTTCTCCGTACGGATGCCCACCCGGGTGAGCCAGTCCCGCAGCGGCCCCGGATCGCCGTCCTCCGTGAGCGCGAGCACCCGCGGGCCGAGGTCGGCGCAGCGCTCCCCGTGCAGCAGGAGCACCGGCCCGTCCAGCCAGTCGAGCCCGGGGTTCGCCCCCGCGGTGTCCACGGCCGCGCAGCAGACCATCGCCGTGACGTGGTCGGCGAGCAGGTCACGGCCGGTGCGCGGCGGCTGCAACGGGAACAGGGGCAGGGCCTCGGGCCCCCAGCCGTCCCCGCCGCTGCGGGCCGCGGCCCCCTGCTCCGTGCGCGCCTCCGCGCGGGCCTCGGCCCGGGCGACGTCGGCGCCGATGCCGGCCGCGAGGGTGTCGGCGGCCTCCGGGTGGCGGCCGGTGAGGTGTCCGATGACCCGGTCGAGGGTCGGCCCGTCGGCGGCGCCGTCGCGACCGCCGGGGCCCTCCGGCCTGAGGGGCGGAGCGACGGAGAGTTCGTCCAGTACGCGATGAAGCCGGGCCGCTTCCGTACGCCACTTGCGGTCCACGACCTCGTCCGGATACGCGCGCCAGTCGACCGGGGACCAGTCCGGGCCGGGTGCCGCCGGGCCGCCGTGGAAGAGGCGCGCGGCCAGCAGGGACGCGGCCTCGTCGATGGCACCGGGCTCTTCCAGCAGGTCACAGGCGGGCCGCTCGCCCAGCCTGGAGGCGAAGCCCTCGGCGAGGCGGTCGCGGCGGGACAACTCGGTGAGGGCCGAAACGACGCCCGCGTCCAGCCGGGAGGGCCAGCGCCCCATCCGCCAGGCGGGCAGCGCGACCCGGGTCAGCAGCCGGTCCCAGCCCGCATACGCGAGGCCGACCTGCTCCTGGGCGACGATCCGCAGTCCGTAGTCGACCGCCTGGGCCCGCTCGGAAGCGGCGGCGGCGACGCCGCGCTCCATCTCCACCGCGTATCCGCGGCAGCCGCGCAGCAGCAGCCCGGCGACCTGCCCGACGAAGCCGAGCGCGAGCCTGCGCAGCGGGCCCAGGGGCCCCAGCGGGCGTATGAGCCCGGGCGGGGGCCCGGCCGCGACGGCGAGCGCCGCGTCGAGACCCCGGACGAACCGACGGGCCGCGGCTATGTCCGGTTGGGCGGCGGACACGGTGCCGGCCACCACGGGGGCCAGCAGCGCCCGCAACTCGGCGACCCGCATCCACCACAGGAACGGGGACCCGATGACCAGCACGGGCGCCTCGGGCACGCCGCGCGGCCCGCTGCGCAGCCCGCGGTGGGTGCGGTCCTCCAGCCAGCTGTCGCAGTCGGGGGTGAGCGCGAGCGCGGACGGCGCGGGCACGTCGAGGCGCTCGGCGACCTCCCTGACCAGGCGGTACAGATCGGGGGCGGCGCGCTCGGAGAGCTCGACCGTGGGGCTGAGCGCGGGGCGGGCGCGGGCGATCACCAGGGCGACGGCGCAGGCGAGCACGGCGACGACGACGGCGACGGTCAGCACGACCGTACGGGCGGCGTCCCAGCCGGCGCCGCGCATGTGGCCGGTGGCGTCGCCGGCGAACAGCACGACGGCGACCGCAGCGGGCAGCACGGCGGCGGCGACGGCCCGACCACGGATCCGCAGCACGGCCAGCGCTCGTGCGTGCGCGGCCTGCGCGCCAAGAGACTCACCGACTCCGGTACTGGACACGGCCGGTCCTCACCCCCTCTAGCCTGCGACGGACTGTCTGCACTCCCCCACTGTGGCACCCGCCACCCACATCGCAATGCCGGTGGGCCAAGTGCCGGAACACATGCGCCGCACCCTAGTTGGGGCGCCGTCGAGCGTCATCCGGATGGCTCAGCGTCACTCGATGGAATGGCTTTGGCTAAAGGTGATGACGAGTGAGGGGGTGCCGTGAGTTCCGTGTGGAGGTGGTGTGAACAAGCCGTTCTCCGGCCGTCCGCACACGCACGCGTGCCCGGATGCGCACTTGCACCCGGGCACGTTCAGGGGCCGTTGCGCTACTGCTCCCGGGCCGCCTTGCGGGCGATGTCCGTGCGGTGGTGGGAGCCGTCCAGCCTGATGCGGCCGACCGCGGCGTACGCGCGCTCCCGCGCCTGCGTGAGGTCCTCGCCGGTCGCGGTGACCGAAAGCACCCGCCCGCCCGCGCTCACCACGGCGTCGCCGTCCCGCTTGGTCCCGGCGTGCAGGACGTACGCATGGGGCGCATCCTGCGCCGCGACCTCGGCCAGCCCCTCGATGGGGTCACCGGTGCGGGGCGTGTCCGGGTAGTTGTGGGAGGCGATGACGACGGTCACGGCGGCGTCCTCGTGCCAGCGCAGCGGCGGCTCGTCGTCGAGGGTGCCCTTGGCGGCGTTCAGCAGGACGCCCGCCAGCGGGGTGCGCAGCCGGGCCAGGACGACCTGGGTCTCCGGGTCGCCGAAGCGCGCGTTGAACTCGATGACGCGCACGCCGCGCGAGGTGATCGCCAGGCCCGCGTAGAGCAGCCCGGAGAAGGGCGTGCCGCGGCGGCGCAGCTCGTTCACGGTCGGCTGGAGGACCGTGGTCATGACCTCGTCGACCAGCTTGGGGTCCGCCCAGGGCAGCGGGGAGTACGCACCCATGCCGCCGGTGTTGGGGCCCTCGTCGCCGTCGAGGGCGCGCTTGAAGTCCTGCGCGGGGGTGAGCGGCACCACGGTCTCGCCGTCCGTGATGGCGAAGAGGGAGACCTCGGGGCCGTCCAGGTACTCCTCGATGACGACGCGCTCGCAGGCGAGGGCGTGCTCGCGGGCGGCGGCGAGGTCGTCGGTGACGACGACGCCCTTACCCGCGGCGAGGCCGTCGTCCTTGACGACGTACGGAGCGCCGAAGGCGTCCAGCGCCTCGTCGACCTCCTGCGCGTTCGTGCAGACGTAACTGCGGGCCGTCGGCACGCCGGCCGCCGCCATCACGTCCTTGGCGAACGCCTTGGAGCCCTCCAGCTGCGCCGCCTCCCGGGACGGTCCGAAGCAGGGGACGCCGGCCGCGCGCACGGCGTCCGCGACGCCGGCGACCAACGGGGCCTCCGGGCCGACGACGACCAGGTCGGCCGCGAGGTCGGTGGCGAGGCGGGTGACGGCGGCGCCGTCCAGCGCGTCCACCGGGTGGAGTTCGGCGATCTCGCCGATGCCCGCATTGCCGGGCGCACAGTGCACAGCGGAGACGTCGGGGTCGAGGGAGAGTGAGCGGCACAGGGCGTGTTCGCGGGCGCCGCCGCCGATGACGAGGACCTTCACGGGCGCCAGCCTAACCGCCGCGGGCCGAAGTGCCTGTACGGGCCTCTGAAAGCGCCCGCGCTACTCGTTCGTGTATTCCTCCAGGACCGTGGCGCCCAGCTCGCGGACGATCAGGTCGTGCCCGGAGAGCGCGGAGTCGACCAGGTCGGGGTCGTCGTCCTCCGGAATGTCGTCTTCGGGGCGGACGGGGGGCGGTCCCGAGTACGCCGGCGGGGCGGGCGGCTGCGACGGGCCCGAGCCTTGGGCCGGGCCGGAGCCACCGGTCGGTCTCGGCGGGGTCGGGGAGCCCTGGGGCGCGGCGGAGGCGCCCGGTCCGGAGGGCGGGGCGGACGGCCCGGAGGCCGGTGGCTGCGCCGTGGGCGACGGCGGCGCGGGGCGGGCGGCGGGGGCTGCGGCTTGGGAGTGGGGCTGGGCCTGGGGCGGTCGACCGCCGCCGAAGCCGCCGCTGCCGGGGCTGCCGCCCGGGCCTCCGTAGCCGCCGCTGCCGGGGCCGCCGGCGCCGCCCGTGGGGTCGACGATCGCTTCGATCTTCCACTGCACGTTGAACTGCTCGGTGAGCGCCTGGCGCAGGACTTCCTCGCTGCCGCTGCTGGCGAAGTTGTCCCGGGCGCCGGCGTTGAGGAAGCCGATCTGGAGCGTGGTGCCGTCGAACCCCGCCACCTGCGCGTTCTGACTGAGCAGGATCCAGGTGAAGCGACGGCGGTTCTTCACGGCCTCCAGGATGTCGGGCCACATGTTCCGCACCTGGACGGCGCCCTGGGCCATGCCGGGGGCCGGCGCCTGGGCGGGCGGCGCGGCCTGGTCGGGCTGCGGGGGTCCGGCCGGAGCGGACGGGGCGGCAGCGGGCGCGGCGGGCGCGGGCCGGGCGCCGGCACCGGGTGCGGTCGCGGCGGGCCAGCCGCCGGGCCGCCGACCGGTGTCCCCACCGCCGGTGGGCCAGGCACCGGGCCGCTGCGCGGGGGGAGCTTCCGCGGGTGCCGCGGGTGCCGCGGGTGCCGCCGGGGGCGTCTGTACGGCCGGCGGCGCGGGCGGCACCTGCTGAACCGGCTGCACGGGCTCCCGTACGACGGGCCCGTCCGGGCCCGGCATGTGCGCGGCGGCCTCGGCCCCCGGCACGTACCCCACCGGCGGGCTCCCGGCCGGCGGCCCGGAGAAGGCGACCGCGGCGGCACCGCGCTCCAGCCGGTCCAACCGGGCCTGGAGCGACCGCTCGTCGTCGAACGCGGCGGGCAGCAGCACCCGCGCGCAGATCAGCTCCAGCTGCAACCGCGGCGAGGTCGCCCCCCGCATCTCGGTCAGTCCGGCGTAGACGAGGTCGGCGGCGCGGCTCAGCTCGGCCGCGCCGAAGACGGACGCCTGCCCCTGCATGCGCTCGATCACGTCCGCGGGCGCGTCGATGAGACCCTTCTCCGCCGCGTCCGGCACTGCGGCCAGGATCACCAGGTCCCGCAGCCGCTCCAGCAGGTCGGCGACGAACCGCCGGGGGTCGTTGCCGCCCTCGATGACCCGGTCCACCACCTCGAACGCCGCGGCACCGTCCCCCGCGGCGAAGGCGTCCACGACCGCGTCCAACAGCGACCCGTCGGTGTACCCGAGCAGGCCGGTGGCCATGGCGTACGTCACACCTTCTTCGGTGGCGCCGGCCAGCAGCTGGTCCATCACGGACATGGAGTCCCGCACGGACCCCGCCCCCGCCCGCACCACCAGCGGAAGCACCCCGTCCGCCACGGGGATCGCCTCCCGCCCGCACACCTCGGCCAGGTAGTCCCGCAGGGTGCCGGGCGGCACCAGCCGGAAGGGGTAGTGGTGCGTGCGCGACCGGATCGTCCCGATGACCTTCTCGGGCTCGGTGGTCGCGAAGATGAACTTGAGGTGCTCCGGAGGCTCCTCGACCACCTTCAGCAGGGCGTTGAAGCCCTGCGGGGTGACCATGTGCGCCTCGTCGATGATGTAGATCTTGTACCGACTGCTCGCCGGCCCGAAGAACGCCTTCTCCCGCAGGTCACGCGCGTCGTCCACACCACCGTGCGAAGCGGCGTCGATCTCGATGACGTCGATCGACCCCGGCCCGTTCCGCGCGAGGTCCCGACACGACTGGCACTCGCCGCACGGCGTGGGCGTCGGCCCCTGCTCACAGTTCAGACAGCGGGCCAGGATGCGCGCACTCGTCGTCTTCCCGCACCCGCGCGGACCGCTGAACAGGTACGCGTGATTGACCCGGTTGTTCCGCAGGGCCTGCTGCAACGGGTCGGTGACATGCTCCTGCCCGATGACCTCGGCGAACGACTCCGGGCGGTAACGGCGGTACAACGCAAGGGACGACACACCTACGAGGTTATCGGCCCCCACCGACAACCGTCCCCCACCCGCTCCCCCGCCCCCTCCCACAACGCAAGCGCCCCTCACGCACCCGCCAGAGCCGACCTACCCTTGCTGCCTTCCGGCCCTGGGGGAGTTCAGTCAGATAGCGCCACGTGAGGGGCTCCGCACAGGGTACCTGATGAGCGGGGGTGGGAACGAGTTCGCGAGCACTCCTCAACGTCTTGTATTGTTTGCCGCGGAGGATTCGCCTAGTGGCCTAGGGCGCACGCTTGGAAAGCGTGTTGGGGGCAACCCCTCACGAGTTCGAATCTCGTATCCTCCGCCAGTGCCTCACCGGGCACTAACGTCGAAGGGCCCCACCGCTTGCGGTGGGGCCCTTCGACGTTCTCCGTCTCAGGTCGAGTCAGCGACGCGCCCTCAGCTCTCTGACCGCGGTCGGTGCCACGAGGCGGAGTGCCATCGATGTGGCGAACGCAGCGCCTGCCGCCAGCACGGCCTCGACCAGGTCAGCACCCGCATGGTCTTCGGGATGACTACCGCCAGAGCGATCACCAGCGAGAACAGAGCAGCAATCACCAGCCACAGGGCCCAGTCCCGTGACGGTGGCGGTGGCGGCGGTTGTGAAGCGCACACGAGCGAGTTCCCTTTCAGCGAGATGACGGGGTAAGCGGGACCGCTCGCGTTCACTCCGGACCCGCCGAAGCGACCATCAGGCGTTCAGCGAGTTCCGTACGGGACCGTGAGACCGCGTCGGCAAATCGCCGGCGAGCCAAGACCTGCGCTTCCAAGACGGCGGGTACCCGCCCGCTCGGGGACTTCAGATCTGGATTACGTGCACATCCTGCGCGTTCAATGCCTTCAGATAGGCGCTGAGATCGGCTGGATCGCTGGTGAAGACAACAGCGCTGCCGTGTCGGGCCGCAGTCAGGGCCACCAGGGCGTCCACCGCGTCCGGGCGCTTCTTCGGAGGCAGCTCCGCCGCACCGAGGGAGCTGCCGATGCGCTGCCATTCGGTGATGTCCGGACCGGTGGCGCACATGATGCAGGCCGTCTGCCCCACGACGGTGGGGCGCATGGCAGGGGCCGAACTACGGGCCTGCGGGATCGTGCACTCCTTCATGACTCCGGCCAAGGCGTGCACCACGGCAGGGCTGGGCCGCCAGACTTGAGCCAGAACCGGACCCAACACGAGCGCTCGGTGTGGCGCGTCTTGAAGACCGGCATGCAGACGCACCGCCTTCGCCTTGCGGTCGGCAAGCGCCATCAACATGCCAGCGTCATAGATCGGCACCCGGATGGTCACGCGGCGTTACCGGATCGGGTGGCGGGGCCGTCGGGCCCATAGATGAGCCCCAGGGCCTCCTCCACTTCCTTCCGCTCCTGCTCCGTGAGATCGCCGTCAACCACTTCCGCGAGCGGCGGCAACGCAGCTGCCTCCGTCTCCGCTGCCGCAATCACCGCGTCGATTCGGGCGAACTGCGCTTCGGAAGCTTCCGCCTCGGCCATCTGGCGAGTAGCCGCGTTGACGAGGTAGGCGGACACGTCCATACCGGCCCGTTCCGCATGAGCACGAATGCGCTCAGCGTGATCACTGTCCAGGCTGATGCTGATCCTTGTCTTAGCCACACCGGAAGTGTATGACACGTATTACGGACCTGTCGGGCGATTCCGGGGAGCCAGGCGAAGGCCCGCGGCCCGTACAGCCGCGAACAGCGATCCTGCCCCATGCCCCTTCGTCAGGCGACGTGCTGCTCGGCCGGAATAGGGCGCTGGAGTCGGGGGCGGGGGGTTCGGCTGGAATGGGGTGGTGGGCCGGGCAGGGGGGTGGTGGGCTCCTGTACCCTCCGCGTTTTGGTCTGAGGGGCGTGGGCCCGGAGGTGGGTATGTCGTGGCGGTGCACCGGGATCGCGTGGCCGCAGGGGGCGCAGCTGGCGGTGTTGGGGTGGGAGGGCGGGCGGGTCAGCCCGTTGACGGCCGGGAAGCGGTTGGGGCTGCGCGCCGAGGGTGAGCGGGGCTGTGTGGGGGCCCGGGGACACGTCTGTCCGCTGGGTGCCCTGGTGCCGGGGCGCACGACCCGGGCGCGTTGTGCCGAGTGTGCGCGGCTGGATCGGGCGCACTCGGTGGCCGCGGACGGGGTGCCGGACGACCCTCGGACGTACCGCGTGTATTTGGCCTGGTTCGGGCCCGGCATGGTGAAGGTGGGGATCACGGCCGAGGAGCGCGGTTCGGCGCGGCTGTTGGAGCAGGGTGCGGTGGTGTTCAGCTGGCTGGGGCGCGGGCCGCTGATGGCCGCGCGGCGGACCGAGGAGTTGCTGCGGGCCGCGCTCGGGGTGCCGGACCGGATTCCGTACGCCGAGAAGCGGGCCGTGCGGGCGGCGCTGCCGGAGCGGGCGGTCGAGCGGGCCGCCGAGGTCGAGGAGGTGCACCGGCGGGCGCTGGCCGTCGGGGAGTGGACCCAGACGCTGGAGCCGTTGGCGTACGAGGCCGTGGACCACGCCGCGGCGTTCGGTCTGGAGCGGCTGCCGGGCGCCGGAGCCGTGGTGCGGGAGCTGGTCGACGGTGGTGCGGTCGCCGGCACGCTGCTGGCCGTCGCCGGGCCCGACCTCCACCTCGTCGACGCGGCGGAGCGGCACGTCGTCCTGGACAGCCGGCTGTTGGTGGGGTGGTCCCTGGTGGGCGCCGAGCCGACGGCCGGGGTCTCCGTGCCCGTCGTCGACGCCCGGAACGACGACGACGGCGTACAGGAAGGGTTGTTTTGAACTCACCGGAGAGCCGGGAGAGCGTCGAGGTAGCGGACTTCTGGCGTCGTCTCGGGCTTCCCGGGCTCGTCGACGTCCACACCCACTTCATGCCCGACCGCGTCCTCGCCAAGGTCTGGTCGTACTTCGACGCCGCCGGCTCGCTCACCGGCGTCGACTGGCCCATCGCCTACCGGCACGAGGAGCAGCGGCGGATCGCCCTGCTGCGGGAGTTCGGCGTCCGGACGTTCACCGCCATGCTCTATCCGCACAAGCCCGCCATGGCGGCCTGGCTCAACTCCTGGGCCGCGGACTTCGCCGCGCGCACGCCCGACTGCCTGCACACGGCGACCTTCTTCCCCGAGGACGGCGCCCGCGAGTACGTCGAACGCGCCGTCCGACAGGGCGCCCGGGTCTTCAAGGCGCACCTCCAGGTCGGGGAGTACGACCCCAACGACCCACTGCTCGACGACGTCTGGGGGCTGCTGTCCGACGCCGGCGTCCCCGTGGTCACGCACTGCGGCTCGGGGCCTGCGCCGGGGCGGTTCACCGGACCCGGGCCGACGGGCCGGCTGCTCGCCCGCCACCCCCGGCTGCGGCTGGTGGTGGCGCACCTGGGCATGCCGGAGTACGGGGAGTTCCTGGCGCTGGCCGAGCGGTACGGCGAGGTGCGGCTGGACACGACGATGGCGTTCACCGACTTCTCCGAGCGGTTCGCGCCCTTCCCGCGCGAGCGGCGCGGGGAGCTGGCCGCGCTCGGCGACCGGATCCTGCTGGGCAGCGACTTCCCCAACATCCCGTATCCGTACGTCCACCAACTGCGCGCGCTGGAACGGCTCGACCTGGGCGACGCCTGGTTGCGGGCGGTCTGTCACGACAACGCCGCCGCGCTTTTCTCAGACAATTCCCATCCGGAGGCAAGGTCCTTTTGAGGAGGGCTCCTTAGCGTCGCCGGCATGACGCTGACGCCGACGACGCGACCGACGCCGCCACCGACGAAGCAGTCGACGAAGTCGTCGGCTCCACCGGCTCCACCGACGGGGCAGCCCCGGGGCCGGCAGCCCGACGCCCCGCCGTCCGCCCTGGTCAGAGCCGACGGCAGCCCGGCGCGCGTCCTGGTCGTCGAGGACGAGCAGCCGGTCACGGAGCTGCTGTCGCTGGTGTTGCGGTACGAGGGCTGGGAGGTGCGCAGCGCCGACGACGGCGCCGGTGCGGTGCGCTGCGCCCGCGAGTTCGAGCCCGACGCCGTGGTGTTGGACGCCACGCTGCCGGACATGGACGGGCTCGCCGTCCTGAAGGAGCTGCGGCGCGAGCTGCCCGACGTGCCGGTGCTGTTCCTCGCGGCACGGGGCACGGCCGGCGCGCGGATCACCGGGCTGACGGCCGGCGGCGACGACCTGGTGGCCAAGCCGTTCTCGCTGGAGGACGTGGTGGCGCGGCTGCGGGGGCTGATCCGCCGTACGGGACTCCGCGCCGACCTGCGCAACGGCCTGCGCCCGGACGGCGCGGTGGCCGCCCGCGGCGACTGCGTCCTCACGGTGGGCGACCTGGTGCTGGACGAGGACAGCCGCGAGGTGTGGCGCGGGGGCGAGTCGATCCATCTGACGGGGACCGAGTTCGAGCTGCTGCGCTATCTGATGCGCAATCCGCGCCGGGTGCTCAGCAAGGCGCAGATCCTGGACCGGGTGTGGTCGTACGACTTCGGCGGCCAGGCGAACGTGGTCGAGCTGTACGTGTCGTACCTGCGGAAGAAGATCGACGCGGGACGGACCCCGATGATCCACACCCGGCGCGGCGCCGGCTACCTCATCAAGCCCGGCGAATAGCCCGCGCGCCCGCCCCTAGGGCCGTCGAAAACTAGTTGTACAGCGTATAGCAGAGCCTTGTACGGTGTACGGGAACTTGTCCCCGTACACCGTACAAGGAGGTGCCCGTGGCAGCGCCCGCCACCGACGCCGCATCCGGCACGCCACCGCTCGCCCCCACCGGTGGGCACCCCCAACGCTGGCTGATCCTCGGGGTCATCTGCCTGGCCCAGCTCGTCGTGCTGATCGACAACACCGTGCTGAACGTGGCGATCCCGTCCCTCACCCGCGAGCTGGACGCCTCGACCTCCGACGTCCAGTGGATGATCAACGCGTACGCCCTGGTCCAGTCCGGACTGCTGCTCACCGCGGGCAACGCCGCCGACCGCTACGGCCGCAAGAAGCTGCTCCTCGCCGGGCTCGCGATCTTCGGCATCGGCTCGCTCGCGGCCGGGCTCTCCCAGACGTCCGCCCAGCTCATCGCCGCCCGCGCCGGCATGGGCGTGGGCGGTGCGCTGCTGCTCACCACCACCCTCGCCGTCATCGTCCAGATCTTCTCGGACACCGAACGCGTCAAGGCGATCGCGATCTGGTCGACCGTCAGCTCCCTCGGCTTCGCCATGGGGCCGCTGCTCGGCGGCGTCATGCTGGACCACTTCTGGTGGGGTGCGATCTTCCTGATCAACCTGCCGGTGGCGGCGCTCGGCCTGTTCGCGGTCGCCGCGCTCGTACCGGAGTCCAAGAGCAAGCAGGGCGACCGGCCCGATCTGCTCGGCGCCCTGCTGTCCACGATCGGCATGACCGCGGTGGTCTTCGCGATCATCTCCGGGCCCGAACACGGCTGGGGCTCCGGCCGGGTGCTGGTCTCGGCGGCGGTCGGCGTGCTCGTCCTCGTCGGCTTCGCGCTGTGGGAGCTGAAGATCCCGTACCCGATGCTCGACATGCACTTCTTCCAGAACCGAAAGTTCGTCGGGGCCGTCGCCGGCGCGATCCTGGTCGCCTTCGGCATGACCGGGTCCCTCTACCTGCTCACCCAGCACCTCCAGTTCGTCCTCGGGTACGAGCCGCTGGACGCGGGTCTGCGCACGGCTCCGATGGCGCTCATGGTCGTCCTGCTCAACCTCACCGGGCTCGGCCCGCGCGTGCTGCTGAAGATCGGCGCCCCGCTGACCATCGCCGCGGGCATGGCGCTCGTCTCGGCCGGCCTCGCCGCGATCGCGCTGATGAGCGGCGACGGCTACGGCGGCATGCTCCTCGGCCTGGTCGTGATGGGTGCCGGTGTCGCGCTCTCGATGCCGGCGATGGCCAACACGATCATGAGCGCCATCCCGCCGGAGAAGGCGGGCGTGGGCGGCGGGATCAACGGCACGCTCGCGGAGTTCGGCAACGGCCTCGGCGTCGCCGTGCTCGGCGCGGTGCTGAACGCCCGCTTCGCCGCGCTCGTGCCGGGCGCCGTCGGCGCCGCGTCGCTGCCGGCCGCGCTCGCCTCGGCGAGCGGGCCGGAGGAGCGGGCGGCGATCTCCGACGCCTTCGCGTCGGGTCTTGAGACCAGCCAGCTCGTGGGCGCGGTCGCCGTGCTGGCGGGCGGACTGCTGGCCGCCGTGCTGCTGTGGCGGGCCGAGCAGTCGGAGAAGAAGACGCAGAAGCCGGAGCAGAAGGAGAAGCCGCAGAAGCCGGACGGCGCCGTCCCCGAGACACCGGCCTCGGCATAGCATCGTCATCGGTGACACGTGGGCGCTGAAGTGGCGAAGCCGATGAAGCCGGCGAAACCGATGAAACTGATGAAGCCGACGAAGTGCTGACATGACCCGGTGGCCGCCGCGGACGACGCGCCGGCGGCCACCGGCGAGGGCGAGCGAGAGGGGTGGCGCGATGGCGAACGCGACCGGCCGGGCGGAGCGTCCCGCACGACCCAGCGTCTGGCTGGACAGCGGGAAGCCCGAACGGGTCCGCAGGTCCGGACAGCCCTCCTCGCTCGACCGCACGAAGATCGTCGAGGCGGCGGTGCGGCTGCTGGACGCGGAGGGCGCGGCGAAGTTCTCCATGCGCCGGCTCGCCGCGGAGCTCGACGTCACCGCGATGTCGGTCTATTGGTACGTCGACACCAAGGACGACCTCCTGGAGTACGCCCTCGACCACGTCTTCGACAGCATGCGGCTGCCGGACGTCTCGGACCCGGAGCAGTGGCGCGAGCAGGTCCGCACGCTGGCCGTGGAGTACCGCGGACTCCTGGTGCGCCACCCCTGGGTCTCGCCCCTCGTCGGCCACTTCCTGAACATCGGCCCCAGGTCCCTCACGTTCGCCGCGACGGCGCAGAAGGCCATCGCGCACTCCGGTCTGCCGGAGGAGCGCCAGACGGCCGGCATCGCCTCCGTCTTCCAGTTCGTGTACGGCTTCGGGACGATCGAGGGGCACTACGTCGAACGGTGCTCCTCGGCCGGGATGACCCAGGACGAGTACTTCCAGCTCTCCATGGGCGCCTTCAACACCCAACCGAACTTCTCGGACTACCTGGACAACAGCGTCCGCATCATGAACGCGCGCGGCGGCGGCACCGTCGCCGAGATGCGCGACCGCGACTTCGAGTACGCGCTGGACCTGCTGATCATCGGCATCGAGACGCTGGCGGCACGCACGGCACAAGGCGCACGCGGCTGAGGACCTCGCGGCTGAGGACCGCGCGGCTGACCGCGCGCGGGCGACCGGTCACGCCGGCTGGTCCGCGGTGCGCGTGCGGGCGTCCTCCGCCGTGGCCCCGGGCCCCGCGCCCGGCTCCCGCTCCGCCGTCACCGTCCGGGACTTCAGCGGCACTTCCTTGATGAAGAGGGTGACGAAGAAGGCGACCAGGGCGAACGGGGCCGAGTAGAGGAAGACGTCGGCCACCCCGTGCCCGTACGCGCTCTCCACCACCGTGCGGACCGGCTCCGGGATCAGGTCGAGGTCGGGGATCCCGCCGCCCAAGGTCGCGCCCGATCCGGCGCCCGCCGCCTCGGGGCCGAGTTCGGCGAGCCCGTCCTCGACGTAGTGGTTGACCCGGCTGCCGAGGACCGCGCCCAGCGCGGAGACCCCGATCGCACCGCCGAGTGAGCGGAAGAAGACCACCACGGAGGAGGCCGCGCCCAGGTCCCGCCCGGAGACCTGGTTCTGGGTGCACAGCACCAGGTTCTGCATCATCATGCCGATGCCGAGGCCCAGTACGGCCATGTACACGGCGATGTGCCAGTACGGGGTGTCGTAGCGCATCGTGCCCAGCAGACCGAGGCCGGCCGCGGCCAGGACGCCGCCGTTCACCAGCCACGCCTTCCAGCGTCCCGTCCGGGTGATGACCAGGCCGGAGACGGTGGAGGAGAGGAAGAGGCCCGCGATCATCGGGATGGTCAGCACCCCGGACATGGTGGGCGACTCGCCCCGGGCGAGTTGGAAGTACTGGCTGAAGAAGACCGTGCCGGCGAACATCGCGACGCCGACGAAGAGGGAGGCGAGCGCCGCCAGCGAGATGGTGCTGTTGCCGAACAGCCGCAGCGGGATGATCGGCTCGTCCGCCCGGGACTCCACGTACAGGAAGGCCGCGCTGAGCAGCAGCGTGCCGCCGACCATCGCGGCGGTCTGCCAGGACGCCCACGCGTACCGGTCGCCGGCGAAGGTCACCCACACCAGCAGCAGGGACACGGCCGCGCTGATCAGGCCGGCGCCGGCCCAGTCGACCTTCACCCGGCGCTTCACGACGGGCAGGTTCAGGGTCTTCTGCAGGACGACCATGGCGAGCAGGGCGAAGGGGACACCGGCGTAGAAGCACCAGCGCCAGCCGAGCCACTCGGTGTCGGTGATCACTCCGCCGAGCAACGGGCCGCCCACGGTCGCCACCGCGAAGGTCGCCCCGAGGTAGCCGCTGTAACGGCCGCGCTCCCGCGGGGAGATCATCGCGGCCATGATGATCTGGGACAGCGCGGTCAGCCCGCCGACGCCGATGCCCTGGACGACCCGGCAGGCGATCAGCATGCCCGTGCTCGTCGAGAAGCCGGCGGCGACCGAGCCGACCATCCATATCACCAGGGACGTCTGGACCAGCAGCTTCTTGCTGAAGAGGTCGGCGAGCTTCCCCCACAGCGGGGTGGTCGCGGTCATCGCGAGCAGGGCGGCGGTGACGACCCAGGTGTAGCCGCTCTGGCCGCCGCCGAGGTCGGTGATGATCTGCGGCAGCGCGTTGGAGACGATCGTGGACGACAGGATGGCGACGAACATCCCGATCAGCAGCCCGGACAGCGCCTCCATGATCTGCCGGTGGCTCATGGGGGCGGTGTCGGCGTCGTCGGCGGCGTGCGGCTGCGCCGGCACGGGGCGGCCGTCGCCCCCCGTACCGACCCGTGAGGTCGAAGCCATGTCAGTCCTTCTCGTACGTCGTCCTGGGAACGTCCGGTGCGGTGGCGCCCCTTTTTTCGTGCGTGGTCGTGCGTGGTCACGCATGGTCGTGCGTCACGCGTGGTCGTGCGGGAGTTCGGGAGGTGCTGGAGATACGGAGGCGGGTACGGCTGCGGACACAGCGGGCACGGAATGCGCCAGCAACGGAACGCGGCAGTCCGCGCCGAAGGAGTCCCGTAGCCGCGTCAGCATCGCGATCAGCTGCTCGACCTCGCCGTCGGACCAGCCGTCGAGCCGGTGCGAGAACATCTCCGCCGTGCGGTCGTGCAGCTCCGTCAGCTTGACCGCGCCCGCCGGGGTGAGCCGCAGGATCCGGGAGCGCCGGTCCGCGGGGTCGGGGACGCGCTCGACCCAGCCGCGCTCGGCGGCGTGGGCGACGTGTCTGCTGGTCACCGACATGTCGATGGCCAGCAGCTCGCACAGGCGCCCCATCCGCATCTCACCGTGCCGGTGCAGCAGGGAGAGGGTGGCCGCGGGGCCGGAGGGACAGTCGACGGGCAGCGCGCGCAGCAGACCGCGGCGCAGGATGCCGATCGCGTTGAGCTGACGGGCCAGTTCCGCGTACAGCGCCTGAGCGGCCATGACCCGGGATCCTCCCCCTCGATGTTGTTGCTTAGAGCAACCATAGATTTATTTGGTTGCTCTAGGCAAATGAAATGGTGCTTGCGGGAGTAAAGGAACCCCAAAGCCTTCGTCGCGGGCGGGCACGGTCCGGCGCGGTCGGGGGTTGGGCGACCGGGGCTCGTTGACTAGGGTCGTGCGCTATGGCACACAATCCCCAGAGTCCCCACGGCCAGGGCCACGACGGCGGTCACGACCCCGCGGGCAGCACGCAGATGTTCCGTGCGTTCGTCGACGAGGGCGGCGCGCCCCAGGGGCGTCGGCGGGCCGCCGAGCCGCAGTCCGGCCCGCGCGTCGGGCTGGTCCTCGGGGTCGTCGCGGCGGTCGTCGCCCTCGGCGCGGTCGTCTGGCTCGCCCTGGGCTGAGCCCACGGGGGCCGGCGGGCCGACTCGGGAAGCTCGCTACTTCCAGACGGCCGTGACGTCCTGGGTCTCGATGCGCATCCCCAGCGGTACGCGCCAGGCGTCCACGCACACGGTGTACGCCTGCGAGCGCTTCGCCCTGGCCGCGATCGGCGCGGGCAGCGGCTGGCTGGTCGCGATGGTGGCCCAGTCGACGCCGAGGGCCCCGATGACGTGCGTCTCGAAGGTGGCCGTGCCCGACGCGACCGCCGTGCCACCGGAGTTGCGGAACTCGACGGTGACCTCTTCGCACCACCTCTTGTCCAGCTTCTTGCGGACCGGGTCGCCGACCGCCAGCACGGCGGGGGCGGCCGGGGGGCGCGACGGCGCGGGAGCGGGGGCG
Source organism: Streptomyces sp. NPDC047315 (assembly GCF_040643215.1). NCBI lineage: Bacteria > Bacillati > Actinomycetota > Actinomycetes > Kitasatosporales > Streptomycetaceae > Streptomyces > Streptomyces sp. NPDC047315. The sequence goes on from NZ_JBEYTZ010000009.1 coordinate 87,259, forward strand.
GTCGAGGGCGGGCGTGCGCCGGGCTGCTCCGGGGTGGGCCGACCGCCGGGTGCGCTGCCCGAGCCGCCGTTCGTACCGGGTGCGCCCGATGACGTACCGGGGACGCCGGATGCACCAGGGACACCGGGAGCCGTACCGGAAGAGGACGTACCGGATCCGCCGTTCGACGGCGCGGACGTCGAGCCCGAGCCGGTGGACGGCGGGGTTACGGAGCCGGACCCCGGCCCCGTAGAGGGTGCGGCGGACGAACTTCCGGGCTCCAGCGGGATCAGCCTGATCTCGCCCTTCGGCGGGACCGCGCCTTCGGGGGACCCTTCGGTCCCCGCACCCACCGCCGCGTATCCGTCGTCGTCACCGCTCCCGCCGCATGCGGTGAGCGCTCCACCGAGGCAGAGCGCCGCCGCCGCGAGGACTGCCCTCTGACGTCGTCGTCGCATCGCGCCAGTCTGTCTGACGCTGCGTCAATAAGGAAGCCGTCGGCGAAGGTCCGCGGCGCGGACGGCGGAAGTGCCCGTCGCACCGGCGGTGTCGGCCGCTCACGTCGAGCCGATCTGACCGTACCGCCCGGTCGGCGCAGAGCGGGCGTCGGTCCGTCGCTTCGGCGGGCGTCAGTCCGCGGTCAGGCCCTGGCGCAACTGCGCGAGCGTGCGCGTCAACAGCCGGGAGACGTGCATCTGCGAGATGCCGACCTCCTCGCCGATCTGCGACTGCGTCATGTTCGCGAAGAAGCGGAGCATGATGATCTGCCGCTCACGGGGCGGCAGTTTGGCCAGCAGCGGCTTCAACGACTCGCGGTACTCCACGCCTTCGAGCGCCGAGTCCTCGTAGCCGAGGCGGTCCGCGAGCGAGCCCTCGCCGCCCTCGTCCTCCGGGGACGGGGAGTCGAGCGAGGAGGCGGTGTACGCGTTCCCCACCGCGAGGCCGTCGACGACCTCCTCCTCCGACACCCCGAGCACGGCGGCCAGTTCGGGAACGGTCGGCGAGCGGTCGAGGCGCTGGGAGAGCTCGTCGCTCGCCTTGGTCAGCGCGAGACGCAGCTCCTGCAGGCGGCGCGGCACCCGCACCGACCACGAGGTGTCGCGGAAGAAGCGCTTGATCTCCCCGACGACCGTCGGCATCGCGAACGTGGGGAACTCCACGCCGCGTTCGCAGTCGAAACGGTCGATGGCCTTGATGAGCCCGATCGTGCCGACCTGGACGATGTCCTCCATCGGCTCGTTCCGGCTGCGGAACCGGGCCGCCGCGTACCGCACGAGGGGCAGATTGAGCTCGATCAGGGTGTCGCGGACGTACGTGCGCTCCGGGCTGTCACCGGCCTGCTGGTTGTCCAGCGCGCGCAGCCGCAGGAAGAGCGAGCGGGAGAGCGTACGGGTGTCGATGGCCCCGCCGCCGTCGCCCGCGTCGGCGCTCGGCTCGGGCGGGGAGTCGGCCGCGGACAGCGAATCCGACGGCTTCGGCAGCGTCCCGCCCGTCTCCGACATCGGTGACAACTGCTCTGACGTGGGCGAGAGCACGGGCGCGGGCGTGAGCGTGAGCACCTTCGAGCTGCCCTGTTCTACGGACATGCCACCCCCTTGAGGTCGCGGTCGGTCGCGGTGGCCGCGACCAACGGAGGAACGCAGCCTGCCCCTGAGATACCGGCACAGGGCCTGCCGCAAACGCGTCATCCGCAGAATGTCACATGTCGGCAACGCGCTGAAGTGACATGTCGACAAGTGATGAAGGAAACGATGCAGGAAGCAGCAGGTACGCGTGCGACGTCCCGCGGTAGGGCCTCCGAAAGGTCTCTACCCGTTCCGACTACGCTTCGATCCTGTTTGCGGATCGCAATCGTGCGAAGCTTCGGGCGAGGAGCCTTGACACGTGCATCTGCGAGACGCCGAGCTCCTGACTGATCTGCGACTGCGTCAGATTGCTGTAGTAACGCAGCATCAGGATCCGCTGCTCGCGCTCCGGGAGCTGGACGAGCAGGTGCCGTACGAGGTCCCGGTGTTCGACGCCGGCGAGCGCGGGGTCCTCGTACCCGAGCCGGTCGAGCAGCCCGGGCAGCCCGTCGCCCTCCTGCGCCGCCTCCAGCGAGGTCGCGTGGTAGGAGCGGCCCGCCTCGATGCAGGCGAGCACCTCGTCCTCGCCGATCTTCAGCCGCTCGGCGATCTCGGCGGTGGTGGGGGTACGGCCGTGAGCCGTCGTCAGGTCCTCCGTGGCGCCGTTCACCTGGACCCAGAGCTCGTGCAGCCGGCGCGGGACGTGCACGGTGCGCACGTTGTCCCGGAAGTATCGTTTGATCTCCCCGACGACCGTCGGCATCGCGAAGGTGGGGAACTGCACACCGCGGTCGGGGTCGAACCGGTCGATCGCGTTGATCAGCCCGATGGTGCCGACCTGGACGACGTCCTCCATCGGCTCGTTGCGACTGCGGAACCGGGCCGCCGCGTACCGCACGAGCGGCAGGTTCGCCTCGATCAGCGCGGCCCGGACGCGCGAGTGCTCCGGGGTGCCGGGCACGAGCCCCTTGAGCTCGCCGAAGAGCACCTGGGTGAGCGCGCGGGTGTCGGCGCCCCGGCTCTGGGGGCGGACGGGTGCGCCCCCCTCGTTCTCGGATTCTTCAGCGGACGCGTCCGCGGGCCCGTCCGCCGACCGGTCCGCCGGGGCGGACGGTGGCACGGCCGGGCGCTCGTTCTGAGGCGGCGCCTGATGAGGCGCGGTACTGGCCGGCACGATGACGCCACCCCTTTGCGGTCAACTACGGTCAACTCATCCGTCAAAAGCGGTCATAGCATCACAAGACATGTCCACTGTGTGCAAGCACCAGATAACACCGTGTTGAGGGCAAGTTGGGCCTCAAACCTCAAAAAGCCCCTTGCCTCTGGGGCAAGGGGCCGTCGAACGGGCTCGAACGAGATCGAACGTGCTGCTGAACGGCGCCGGGATCCCGGCAGGATCCCGCCCGGATCCTTCTCGCGTCCCGCTCGGATCTCCCTCAGATCTCGTAGTCGGCGATCACCCACGTGGCGAACGCCCGCCACTGGCCCGCGGCTGCCTGGTGGGCCGGGTGCTCCAGATAGCGCTTCAGCGCATCGCGGTCGGCGACGGCGGAGTTGATGGCGAAGTCGTACGCGATGGGCCGGTCCGAGATGTTCCAGGCGCACTCCCACTGCACCAGCTCGGGCACCTGCCCCTCCAGCGCCCGGAATGCCTCGACCCCGGCGACGACGCGCGGCTCGTCCCGCTCGACGCCTTCGTTCAGCTTGAACAGGACCAGGTGGCGGATCATGGGGCGCTCCTCCGATGCGTGGCCGGCCGCTCGGCCGACCGGACGGGACTTCACGGACACGCCCTGGCGTCCTGGCCGCGTCTTCCCGGCTGATTTCCAGCTGGTTCCTCGCTGGCTCCCAGCTGGTTCCTCGCCGGTTCCTAGCTGATCAGCTCGGTCATGAACTCGCCGATGCTGTCGGCCGCGTCCGATATGCCCTGGAAGCCTATCTGGACCAGGTCCGCTGCTCTTTCCGGGGTCTTGATGATCGTGTACAGCACGAAAACGACGAGCATCCAGAGCACGACCTTCTTCGCCTGTGCCATAGCCCCTTGCCTCTCGACGTTCCCCGTGAGCGATCGCGGAAGTCTAACCGAGCGTTTATGGACCAAGGGCCCGACCATCGAGGCCCTTTGCCGATCGGTTTCCGCCCGCGCGAGGAGCAGTATGGGCACCGGACCGCGCGGATCTGGCAGGAATCCCGCGGCCCGGCGACCGGCCCCCACTGCAGGGCCGCGTGCCGCGCGCTTCCCCCGACGCGGCACGGGCCTGTGGCCGGCCGCGCCACGGGGGAAGCGGCCGTCCCCCCGTAGCCGCTTCCCCCGACCTCGAAGCCCGCCCCGTCACCTCTCCCTGACCTGCGGCACGGCACAAAACGAAGGGCCCGGTTCTGTGAACCGGGCCCTTCGTACAAGAGCGGTAGCGGAGGGATTTGAACCCTCGGTGACTTGCGCCACACTCGCTTTCGAGGCGAGCTCCTTCGGCCGCTCGGACACGCTACCGGGAGAGAGCTTAGCCCAAGGTGGGCCGAGGTCTGAAATCCGTATTCGCACCGCCCGCAGCGCCACTCGCAGCGCCGGCCGCACCGGCGCCCGCGCGGCGGGGTCGGCGGTCGGGTCGGCGGTCGGGGCGGTGGCGGTCAGCGGGTGCGGAAGAAGGACGTGAGCGCCGCCGCGCACTCGTCGGCGAGGACGCCCTCGATCACCTCGGGGCGGTGGTTCAGCCGGCGGTCGCGGACGACGTCCCACAGCGAGCCGACGGCGCCGGCCTTCTCGTCGCGCGCACCGTAGACCACCCGGTCCACCCGTGACTGGGTGATCGCGCCCGCGCACATGGTGCACGGCTCCAGGGTGACGACCAGGGTGCAGTCGGTCAGTCGCCAGCCCGCCAGCCGTTCCGCGGCGCGGCGGATCGCGAGGACCTCGGCGTGGGCGGTGGGGTCGCCGGTGAGCTCGCGTTCGTTGTGGGCGCTGGCGAGCACGGCGCCGGCGCCGTCGAGTACGACGGCGCCGACCGGTACGTCACCCGAGCGCGCGGCGCGCACCGCCTCGGCGAGCGCGGTGCGCATCGGCGGAACCCAGGGGTCCCGCACGGGGTCGCGCCCCCCGGGCGCCGGTGCCACCTCCGTCACTAGCGCACGGCCTCCAGGACTTCGCCCGCGCCCAGCGCTTCGGCGATCTCGCCCAGGACGTCGGTGTCCAGGGTCAGCAGGTCGGTCTGGGACAGGCCGAAGTCGGCGAGGACGTCGCCGTCGCCGGCCGGTCCCGCGGGGACGGCGCCGTCGGTGCCGGGCGGGGCGTCGTCGTCTTCCGGGTCCGGCTCACCGTCTTCGGTGCCGTCGAGGTCGAGGGCGTCGAGGTCCCCGGCCGGGTCGTCATCGTCCCCGCCGAGCAGCTCGTTGGTCAGGATCTCCCCGTACGAGGAGCGCGCGGCCGAGGCCGCGTTGGAGACGAAGACCCGGGGGTCGTCCTCGCCCTCCACCCGGACGAGGGCGAACCAGGCGCCCTCCTGCTCGATGAAGAGGATCACCGTGTCCTCGTCGATCGAGGCGTCCCGGGCCAGGTCGGCCAGGTCCGAAAGGGTCTCAACATCGTCGAGCTCTGTGTCGCTCGCTTCCCACCCGTCTTGAGTGCGCGCGAGCAGTGCGGCGAAGTACACCGTGACTCTCCCACTGATCAGAGGTGTGACGACCGGGCGGCGCGGCATGAGTGCCCCGCCCAATCGGAATCGTGGCAGAAACCGGAGCTTTGCGAGAGGTCTTCCGTCGTTGCGTCGGCCACCAGTTGTTTTGCGCGCTCCATCGGAGTTACCAGCGGAAGGTGCGCATGCGCATCTGCTGGCGCATCCTGGCGGCCCTGGCGCGCCGGGGCTGGACGCGGTCCCGCAGCGCCTTCGCCTCGTTCAGCTCGCGCAGGAAGGCGGCGCGGCGCCGGCGGCGTTCGGCGTCCTCTTCGGACTCGTCCCGCCCGTCCCGCCCATCACGATCGCTTCGATCGTCCCGCCCGTCCCGCTCGCTGCGATCGTCCCGCTCGCCCCGCTCGTTCCGCGGCTCCTCCTGCTCCTCGCGCGCCTCCTCGCGCTCCGTCCGCGCGTGCTCGACGTCCTCGGGCTCCGGCACGTGCCTCACCACCCCACGGCTCTACGTAAGCCTCCACCTTCCCTCGCTCACCTCGCTTGATGCGAGCCGGGCTACTGTGGACGGCATGCGGATCCACGTTGTCGACCACCCCCTGGTGGCGCACAAGCTCACTACGTTGCGCGACAGGCGCACCGACTCCCCGACCTTCCGGCGGCTCGCCGACGAGCTGGTCACCCTGCTCGCCTACGAGGCGACCCGGGACGTGCGCACCGAGCAGGTCGACATCGACACGCCGGTGACCAGGACCACCGGGGTGAAGCTGTCGCACCCGCGCCCCCTGGTCGTGCCGATCCTGCGGGCGGGGCTCGGCATGCTGGACGGCATGGTCCGGCTGCTGCCGACGGCCGAGGTCGGCTTCCTCGGGATGATCCGCAACGAGGAGACTCTGGAGGCGTCCACGTACGCCACGCGGATGCCGGAGGACCTGTCCGGGCGGCAGGTGTACGTGCTCGACCCGATGCTCGCGACCGGCGGCACGCTCGTCGCGGGGATCCGCGAGCTGATCGCGCGCGGCGCCGACGACGTGACCGCGGTGGTGCTCCTCGCGGCGCCCGAGGGCGTCGAGCTCATGGAGCGCGAGCTGGAGGGCACTCCCGTGACGGTCGTCACCGCGGCCGTCGACGAGCGGCTGAACGAGCACGGCTACATCGTGCCGGGGCTCGGCGACGCGGGCGACCGCATGTACGGCACCGCGGACTAGGGCCCGTTCCTTAGCGTCCCGTCCTGAGGACCTGTCCCTACAACACGTCTCTACGACCTGTCCTTACGGCCCGGCCCCGCGGCCGGGCCCGGGCGGCTCAGCAGGTGGTCTTGGGCTTGGGGGCCGGCTTCGCCAGGGCCACCAGCGCCTGATCCGCCGTCGGCTTCGGGGCGAGCGCCGTGAAGGACGTGCCGAGGATCAGGTCGACGTCCCCGGTCGTCCGCGCGTCCGTCTTCGTCGCCGCGCCGGACAGCTGCGTGGACAGTACGGAGAACGGCCCCTTCGTCGCCCCGGGCGCGCCCAGCAGGACCGCGGGCCCCGGCACCTTCTTGTCGTACTCCGCCGTCGCGTTGCCGACCTTGCCGATGGTGAAGCCGCGGGCCTTGAGCTCGTCGGCCGCGGCCTTGGCGAGCCCGCCGCGCGGGGTCGCGTTGTAGACGTTCACCGTCACCTGGGCCGGCTTGAGGGTCACCGGCGCGGCCGGCGGGGACGGGGACGCGCTGTTCTTCGCCGGCTGGCAGCCGGCCTTGCGTGACGCGGTGGTCTCCTTGTCGGAGCCGCCGGTGAAGGCGTCGATGAGCTGGACCGTTCCCCATCCGGCCAGGCCGAGGGCCACCACGCCGGCGACGGCCGCCGTGACGATCCTGCGGCGGTTGCGGGGGCGGCGCATCCGGGGGTATTTGTCGCCCGTGACGCGGTACTTTCCCCCCATCCCGGGAGGAGTCAGCATGCTCATGGGCGCAGCGTAGTGCGACCGGCCCGCCGTGCCTACAAGATGATCAACGCGTGCCCCCCGTACGGCCCTGGAATGAGCCCGAAAGGATCAGTGGGGCGCCGCCGATCAGCCGGGAAGCCGGCTCGGCGGGGCAACGGCTCGGCGGGCGTCAGCCCAGTTCGAGCACGCGGGCGTGGAGCACCTGGCGCTGCTGGAGGGCGGCGCGCACCGCGCGGTGCAGTCCGTCCTCCAGGTAGAGGTCGCCCTGCCACTTCACGACGTGCGCGAAGAGGTCGCCGTAGAACGTCGAGTCCTCCGCGAGGAGCGTCTCCAGGTCGAGCTGCCCCTTGGTGGTCACGAGCTGATCGAGGCGGACCGGGCGCGGTGCGACGTCCGCCCACTGCCGGGTGGATTCCCGGCCATGGTCGGGGTAAGGCCGGCCGTTTCCGATGCGCTTGAAGATCACACGGAAAGCCTACCGGTCAAGCCCCTCCGGGCGCAGCCATGGCGGGCCGGTGCGATCCTGGGCGAAGCCTGACAAAGCAGATTTCGATCAGTGGGCGACGGGCCATCCGGAAGCACTCCGGAAGCCTCCGGGAGTCTCCTGGAGCAGTCGAGAGCCGTCGAGGGCCGTCGATCAGCGGGACGACCGGGAGAGCTGGGGACCGTATGGCCGAGAGCACGAGCAGCGCCGGCGGCGACGGGGAACTCCCGGAGCCGGCCCGGACCATCGCCGCGGGATACGCCCCGTCCGCCGCGGGCACGTCCGCCGCCCCGCCCGCCGCCTTGGACCTCGGCGCGCTGCTGTGGGACGGCCGCTGCTTCGCCGACGCCCCGATCCGCGTCCCGTTGGCGATGCTCAACCGCCACGGGCTGGTCGCCGGCGCCACCGGCACGGGCAAGACGAAGACGCTTCAGCTCCTCGCCGAGCAGCTCTCGACCGCCGGCGTCCCCGTCTTCCTCGCGGACGTGAAGGGCGACGTGTCCGGGATCGCCGCGCCCGGCCAGCCCGGCGACCGGGTGCGCCAACGCGCCGCCGAGGTGGGCCAGGAGTGGACGGCGCGCGGCTTCCCCGTCGAGTTCTACGGGCTCGGCGGCATCGGCCCCGGCGTCCCCGTCCGGGCGACCGTCACCAGCTTCGGCCCGGTGCTGCTGGCCAAGGTGCTCCAGCTCAACCAGACCCAGGAGCAGTCACTCGGGCTGATCTTCCACTACGCGGACGCCAAGGGCCTGGAGCTGGACGACCTCAAGGACCTGCGGGCGGTGGTCGCCTTCCTGGTGTCCGACGAGGGCCGGGCGGAGCTGAGGACCGTCGGCGGTCTTTCGGCGGCGACGGCCGGCGTCATCCTGCGCTCCCTCACCGCCTTCGAACAGCAGGGCGCCGGCAGCTTCTTCGGCCGGCCCGAGTTCGACACCCGGGAGCTGCTGCGCACGGCCGACGACGGGCGGGGCGTGGTGTCGGTGCTGGAGCTCGCCGCCGTGCAGGACAAGCCGCAGCTCTTCTCCACCTTCTTGATGTGGCTGCTGGCAGACCTCTTCCACGACCTGCCGGAGGTCGGCGACGTGGAGCGGCCGAAGCTGGTGTTCTTCCTCGACGAGGCGCACCTGCTGTTCAACGGTGCGACGAAGGCGTTCCTGGCGGCGATCACCCAGACCGTGCGGCTGATCAGGTCGAAGGGCGTCGGGGTCTTCTTCGTCACGCAGACGCCGAAGGACGTGCCGTCGGACGTGCTGGGGCAGTTGGGGAACCGGGTGCAGCACGCGCTGCGCGCCTTCACCCCGGAGGACGCCAAGGCGCTGAAGGCGACCGTGCGGACCTTTCCGAACTCGCCGTACGACCTGGAGGAGGTCCTCACCGGGCTCGGTACGGGCGAGGCGGTGGTGACCGTGCTCAGCGAGTCGGGCGCGCCGACGCCGGTCGCGGCGACCCGGCTGCGGGCGCCGCAGTCGCTGATGGGGCCGGTCGACGCGGCGGCGCTGGACGCGGCGGTGCGGGCTTCGCCGCTGTACGGGCAGTACGCGCAGGAGGAGGACCGGGAGTCGGCGTACGAGAAGCTCGCGGCGCGAACGGCACCGGCGCCGGCCCAGACTCGGGCTCAGGCGCCGGCCCCAGCTCCAGCTCCGGCTCCGGCTCCCGCGGAGGCGAAGGCGCCCACCCCGAAGGAGCAGGAGTCCCTGGTCTCCCAGGTGATGGGGAGCAGCGCCTTCAAGTCGCTGGCGCGGTCGGTCGGCACGCAGATGGGACGGGAGATCACCCGCTCCCTGTTCGGAACCGCCCGGCGGAAGCGCTAGGTCTTGTGCCCCGCGCCCCCGCCGGGCGGTCGCCGCTGCTGTTACTCCGTCACCGCGGAGTGGCCGCCGTTGGTGGTGCCCTCGCCGGTGCTCGCGGCCGGGGCGACCGGCTTGCTCAGCGAGCTGATGTCGTGGGCGTAGGTGCCGACCGCGTTGGCGATGATGCCGATGTTGATCCCGAACGCCTTCATGCTGACGTTGTTCAGGTCGTCGCCCGCGCTGTGGTAGTTCGGGTCGTACGAGATCCCGGCCGTGCCGCCGAACTTCGCGGCCTGCGCCGGGGTCTTCTTGACCTCCGCGCCGGTGAAGAGGCCGCCGGAGGGGATGCCGGCCGCGATGAACGGGCCGTAGTCCGAGCGGCCGGTGAAGTCCGAGCCCTCGTGCGGGGTGCCCCGCCCGTCCAGGAACTTCTGCATGTCGCGCTCGATCTGCGCCGAGCCCTGGGGGCCGGGGCCGGCGCCGACGCCGTCCGAGTCGTCGCCGTCGTAGATGAAGATGCCGTAGTTCGGCGAGGCGATCATGTCGAAGTTCAGGTACGCCTTGATCTCCTTCTTGCCGAGGGAGCTCAGGCCGGCGACGTACGCCTTCGAGCCGAGCAGGTCGTTCTCCTCGGCGGACCACCAGGCGAAGCGGATCTTGTTCGTGGGCCGCTTCTCGGCCTTGGCCAGCTCCTCGGCGACCTCCAGCAGACCGGCCGAGCCGGAGCCGTTGTCGTTGATGCCGGCGCCTTCGGAGACGCTGTCGAGGTGGGCGCCGAGCACGATCGTGTTCGCGGCGTTGCCGTGCTTGGTCTCCGCGATCACGTTCCGGGTGGTGCGGGTCTCCTGGAGCTGCCGCAGCTCCAGGGTGATCCGGACCGGGCCGTTCGCCAGCTCGCCGGCGAACTTCTCGCCCTCGGCCTGGATCAGCCCGCCGGTGGGGATCTTCACGCCGGCCGGGTCGCCGAGGGTGCCGCCCATCGAGCCTTCGGCGTTGTTGTAGACGAGCGCGGCGACCGCGCCCGCGTCCGCCGCGGTGGCCTGCTTCTGCGCGAAGGTGCAGCCGCCGCGCTTGATCAGGGCGATCTTCCCGGTGAAGGCGCCGGCCGCGTAGTCGGCGGGCTCGCAGCCGGTGGTGTCGTCCACGGGGACGGCCGCGAGGTCGGCGGTGATGCCGCCGACCGGGGTGGACTTGGTGTAGTCCATCGCGGTGACCTGCACGGAGCGCGGCGAGGGCGAGACGACGGCCAGCTTCTCGGCCCGGGTCTCGATGTACGGGAACTGGAACGGCTGGTACGAGACGTCGTAGCCGTACTTCTTCAACTGCTGGTACACGTACCCGGCGGAGGCGTCGTACCCGAGGGTGCCGGCGGCGCGGTTGCCGGTGGAGTCGGCTATCTGCTGGAACTTCTCCAGGTGTTCGTGGGCGTCGTCCGCGGAGGACTTCTTGACCAGCTTCGCCGCGAGCTTGGCGGCGCTGCGCCCGTCGCGCTCCGCCGGTGAGTGGCGGTCGGCCGAAGCGGGGGAAGCGGAGGCCAGCAGCAGCGGTGTCGCGAGTGCGGCGGCGGCCAGCGCTGCCACGGCTCTGTGACGAGTTGCCTTCACCTGATTCCTTCCGTCGTGGACGTCACGTAATGAACATGTCGAAACCGGAAGCTAGCGGGGGCCGGCCTCTTCTGGGAACGCTTGTGCCCCAACTCACGTCTTCGGCAACCTCCGACGCCGCGTGATGCCCCGACGGGCCCGCCCTGTACGGAAACTGACGGACCGGGACTTATCAGGGCGCCTTCTTCGCCCGGGCCGCACGCTTCATCTCCTGCTTGTGGGAGCGGACCTTGGCCAGGGACTCCGGACCCGTGATGTCGGCCGCCGACCGGTACGACCCCGCCTCGCCGTACGCGCCGGCCGCCTCCCGCCACCCCGCGGGCCGTACGTCGAACTGCTTGCCGAGCAGGGCCAGGAAGATCCGCGCCTTCTGCTCGCCGAACCCCGGCAGCGCCTTCAGCCGGGCCAGCAGCTCGCCCCCGTCGGGGACGTCGCGCCAGACGGCGGTCGCGTCGCCGTCGTAGGTGTCGACGAGGTACTGGCAGAGGGTCTGCACCCGCTTGGCCATACTGCCCGGGTAGCGGTGGACAGCCGGCTTCTCCTTCAGCAGGTCGGCGAAGGCGTCGGGGTCGTACGCCGCGATCTCGGCTGCGTCCAGGTCGTCGCGGCCCATGCGGCTGGCGATGGTGTACGGGCCGGAGAACGCCCACTCCATCGGGACCTGCTGGTCGAGCAGCATGCCGACGAGCGCGGCGAGCGGGCTGCGGCCCAGCAGCGCGTCCGCATCGGGCTGCTGGGCGAGGTGGATCGTGGGACTCATGTTCCGATGGTCACCCGGGCGGGGGCGGCACGCCAGCGATCCGCGTCCGGGCGGCGAGTACTCGCCACGCCGGCGTACGCGGACCGGGGCCGGGAAGGTACGGAACGGAAGCAGGACCGGCAGGTGCGGGACTGCCAGGCACGGGACGGGAAGAGCAGGGGACGGGAAGAGCAGGGGACGGGAAAGGCACGGGAGGAGGACGGGATGGGACAGGACGGGCACAGGACACCGGGGCCCCCACCGCCGTGTACAGCGGGGACCCCGGTGGGTATACGGGGCGCGTGGTCCGCGCCCGCGCTCAGATCACTGCCCGGCGGGCTGCTCGGCGGCCGGAGCCTCCGCGGCCTCCGCGGCTTCTGCGGGCTCCGCGGCCTCCGGAGCCTCCGCGGCCGGACTCTCCACGGGCTCCGCGGCCGGGCCCTCGGCGGCCGGTTCGGCGGCGGCGCCGGGGTGATGGTGGTGGTGCGTCGGGGAGAGGATCGGAGCGTTCTTGAGGATCACGGCGTGTTCCAGGACGTCTTCCGCCGGGTCGTCGATCTGGCCGATCGAGATCAGCGTGAGCTGGTGGCCGTTGCGGGTCTCGTCGGCGGCGGCGGTGCCGGTGGGGAACGTGGCGGCGAGCGCCGTCGCGCCGAGTGCGGTCAGTATGAGCCGGGCGTGCGTGGTCCTGGTCAATGTCGCCTCCGCCTGCGTGGGATCGGGTCGTAGGAGTCGGAACGCTGTGCTCGCGGGGTGTATCCGCCAAACCGGCCAGGAGGTCACGGCGGTAAACAGAGCGAGCACACAATTCACCCGTTCGGCCGATAAGAAAAACCCGGACGCACTAGTGCGGGAGGGGGCGAGTCAGACAGGCACGGGGCGCGGGGCGGCCGTGGCCGTTTCGTACGGCTTGTCCGGACGCGGCTGTGCACGGTCATGGTGCGTTGATAGCGCGGACGGGGCGGCGCTGTAAGCCGGCCGTCTGGGTGGAAGAGCGGGGGGACAGTGTCATGCGGGCCATGCCGGCCATGCGGAGGGAAGGGCGGACGGTGGCCGTCCGCGGGGAAGGGGACGGTGGCCGTGCGTCCCGCACGGACGCACGACCACCGCGTTCACGGGCCGGGCTCACCCGCCGCCTCGGCGGCTCAGGGCAGCCCTGCGTGCAGGGCGTTCATCAGCGTCCCGGTCGGGGTGTCACCGGACATCTCCCAGACCATGGCGCCGAGCAGCCCCTTGGACTTGATCCACTCGGTCTTCTTGCCGATGGACCAGGTGTCGTCGAAGCTCCACCACTGCCCGCCCGGGCCGGTGTAACCGTACGTCGAAATCGACTGCTGGTCGTGGTGGACGGTCATGTTCGGGTAGCTGGTCATCATGTTGTGATAGCCCCTGATCCCCGCCTCCTCGGGGAACTGTCCGGGGGCCGCGCCGTTCGCCGTCTGCCATTCGCCGTTCACCCCGGCGCCGCCCGCGGCGACGTCCTTCCAGCCCCGGCCGTAGAAGGGGAAGCCGACCGTGAGCTTTCGCGGGTTGACGCCGGCGTCGAGGTAGGTCTGCACGGCCTTTTCGACGCTGAAGTCGAAGGGGTACGGGTCCTGGGCGTCCCGGTGCAGATTGGCCTGGTGGCCGGTGCGCAGCGGCTCCCACGAGTTGTCGCTGCCGGAGCCGTGGAAGTCGTAGCCCTGGACGTTGGCGAAGTCGAGGTAGTCGAAGATCTTGGAGATGTCCCAGCCGGCCGTGATCTTCGCCGGGTCGGCGGGGGTGAAGGCGGTCAGCAGCCGGTGCTCGCCGCCGAGCGCGTCGAGCTGCTTGCGGAACTCGGCCAGCAGGGCGGTGAGGTTGTCCTTGTCGGCGGCCTTCCAGTGGTTGCCGGGGTGGCCCTCGGCGCCCGGCCACTCCCAGTCGATGTCGATGCCGTCGAAGACGCCGGCGCCGGTGCCGGGTCCGCCCGCGCCGTTGTAGACGGGCAGGTTGCCCTTGATCCAGACGTCCACGCAGGAGCGGACGAACTTCTCGCGCGACGCGGGGGTGGCGGCGGCGTCCGAGAAGAACTTGGAGAACGTCCAACCGCCGAGCGAGACCACGAACTTCAGGTGCGGGTGCTTGGCCTTGAGCTTCTTGATCTGGTTGAAGTTGCCGCGCAGCTTGCCCCAGCCGTCGTCCGCGACGCCGTCCACGGACTGGGCGGCGGAGAACGGCCGGGCGTAGTCGGCGTCCGCGTCGCCCGCGCCGGTGCCCTCGTCCGGGTCCTGCGGATTGCCGGAGACGCCCTTGGTGACGCCGGCCTGGCAGGTCAGGTTGACCGGGTCGATGTTCTCGAAGGCGTAGTTGACGACGTCCAGCTTCGCGGCTGCGCCGGAGGTGTCGAGGTTCTTGACGAAGTACTGCCGCCCGTACAGGCCCCACTGGATGAAGTAGCCGACCTTGAGGTGGTTCCCGGGGCCGGCGACGTCGTCCGTGGTGACGGCGAGGGCGCCCGACGCGGCCGAGGAGTTGTCGGCGGTGTCGCGCGCCTTGACCGTGAAGGTGTACGCGGTCGCCGGGGAGAGCCCGGTGACGGTGGCCGCGGTGGTGGTGACCGTCTTGACCAGGGCGGCGCCGCGGAAGACGTCGTACGCGGCGACGGCGACGTTGTCGGTGGAGGCGTTCCAGGCGAGGCTCACCGAGGAGGCGGTCTTCGCGGTGGTGCGCAGGTTGCCCGGGGCGGTCGGCGGGGTCGGGTCGCTCGCCGGGTCGACGGTGCGCAGCGCCAGCGCCGGACCCGGCGGGCCGAGGTTGCCGCGGGTGTCCTTGGCACGGACGGTGAAGGAGTACGCGGTCGCCGGGGTCAGCCCCGTGACGGTGGCTTCGGTGGCGGTTCCGGTGGAACTCCCCACCACGGTGGTCCCGTTGAGCACGTCGTACGAGGCGACGGGGTAGTCACCGGGGGACGCCGCGTCCCAGGCGAGGGCGGCGGTGCGGGCGGTGACGGCGGTGGCGCGCGGGGCGCTCGGCGCGGTCGGCGGCTTGTCCGGGGTGCCGTCGCACTTGTCGCCGTTGACGGTGCAGGCGGTGGGGGTGCCCACGGGGCCGTTGCCGATGAACCAGTAGCTCCAGGGGTTGCTGGTGCCGCCGGCCGGGATCGCGCCGTTGTAGTGGGCGTTCTTCACGGTGACGCGGCGGCCGTTGACGGTGGCGTCGCCGTGGTAATGGCCGGTGACGGTGACGCCGGCGGGGAGGTCGAACTCCAGCGTCCAGCCGTTGACGGCGGTGGTGCCGCTGTTGTGGATGGTGTAGATGCCGCGCCACCAGGAGCCGTTGTTCTCGGTGGAGAAGGTGGCGGTGAGGGTGCCGGCGGCCTGCGCGGGGGAGGCGGCGAGGCCGGTCAGGGTGGCGAGGGGGAGGACGAGGGCGGCGAGCGCCGCGGCGATGCGGTTGCGGAGCTTGCGCGCGCTGCGGTGCGCGGTCCGGAGTGCGGTGCGGTGCGCGGATCTGCGGGGTTTCGGGTGGGGGGGTTCGTGGGGGTGGGTTCTCGTGAACATGGCTCTCCCTGCGGTAGGGGTGCGTGGCCGTGCTCATGACGATCGAACGCTCAAAGTACCTGGTCTGGACCAATCGGGAAGACGGGCGGAAGCATCGGTTTTCCGCCACTGTCGGCATTCCGTCGCCGGTGGGTAGTGGGCGGGCGCAGTGGTCTGTACCTTTCCTTGCGTACTCCTGACCGGGCTCGACCGGGTTTCGCCGGGAGGCGTCATGGGCGGCACGACATGAGCGGCACGACGGGCACGGACGCGGGTACGGGGGCGGACGCGGCCACGGGCACGAGTCCGGGGGCGGGGGCGCAGCGCCCGGGTGGGCTCACTGCGCTCGGCGTACCGCCCGACGAGGAGTTCCTGTACCGCGCCCTGCTGACGCACCCCCGGGCGACCGTCGCCGAACTCGCCACCGCCACCGGCTGGAACGCCGCCCGAGTCCGCCGTCGCACCCGTGAGTTGGAGCGGCGCGGCATGCTGCTGCGGACGGCCTGCCGCCCGGCGCGCTTCACCCCCGCCCCGCCGGACGTGGTGCTCGACGCGCTCGCGCGCCAGCGCGAGGAGGAGATCGCCCGGGCCAGGCTCGCCGCGGTCGCGCTCACCGACGCGTTCCGTGCGGCCGGCCCGGATGCGGGCCCCGCGCTGCAACGGCTCGGCGGCGACGGCGAATCCCTGGACCGGATGGCCCAGCGCCTCCAGTCGGTGGCGCGCGAGGAGGTGCTGACCCTGGGGGTGGCCGCCCCGGCGCCGGGGGCGTACCCGGGCGTACGGTTCAGGGCCCTTTACGACCCCGGACCGGCGCCGGCGCACCCCGGGGTGGACGGCCGGTCGCTCGTCGAACCGGCACCGCTCGCGCTGGTGGTCGCGGACCGCCGCACCGCGCTGGTGCGCGGCCCGGCGCAGGAACAGGGCCGGGGATCAGGGCAGGGCCGGGGATCAGGGCAGGGCCGGGGATCAGGGCAGGGCCGGGGATCAGGGCAGGGCCGGGACGCGGCCGAGAACGCCCTGCTGCTGCGCACCTCGGCGCTGCTCGACGGGCTGCTGACGCTGTACGAGTTGCTGTGGCAGCGCTCCGTACCGTCGGGCGACGAGGGGGCACAAGGGCCGCTGTCCGCCGCCGACCAGCAGCTGCTGACGCTGTCCGCGGCGGGTCTGACGGACCGGGCCATCGCCCGCCGCCTCGGCGTCGCGCAGCGCACGGTGGAGCGCCGGATGCGGCGGATCATGAACGCGCTGGGCGCCCGCACCCGGTTCCAGGCGGGGCTCCAGGCCGCGGGCCACGGGATCAGCGCGGCGCGTAGTGGTCCAGGAACATGTCCACACCGCTGACGATCAGCCGCTCCGTCAGTTCGTCGTCGATGGTCGCGCCGTAGTGCCCGAAGACCAGGTGCGGATGGACCAGCAGCGCGTGGAGCTGGATCGTGGCCACCTCCAGGTCGGGGACGACCAGCCGCCCGCGCTCCGCGAGGGCCGACAGCGCCCGGGCGACCTCCGGGTGGTGGCTGGTGGGGCTGCCTTCGCGCCAGGCGCGGGCCAGGTCGGGGAAGCGGTGCAGTTCGGCGGCGACGAGGGTGCGCAGGGCGGCGAGTTCGTGGTCCTCGCGTACGGCGCGGACCCAGGCGCGGGCGGTCTCGACGAAGGCGGCGCGCAGGTCGTCCGCTTCGACCAGGCCGTCGAGGCGGGCGACCGCGGCGGCGGGGACGCCCGCCGACCCGCCGGCAGCTCCGGCGCCGACTCCGGCTCCGGCGTCCGTCACCGGTTTGTCGACCGCGCCCGCGACGACCGCGGTGAACAGCGCTTCCTTGCTGCCGAAGTGGTTGTAGACCGTCACCTTTGAGACGCCCGCCTCGGCGGCGATGGCGTCCATGCCGACGCCGAAGCCGTCGCGGAGGAAGAGGGTGCGGGCGGCGGTGACGATGGCCTGCCGCTTGCGCTCGGCGCGAGGGCCGCGGGGCCCGCGCTGCTCGTGCTGCTCGTGCTGCTCGTGCTGCTCGTGCTGCTCGTGCTGCTCATACGACTCACGCGGCTCGTGCTGCTCATACGACTCACGCGGCTCGTGCGGCTCGCTGGGGCGGTTGGCGTCCACGGTGTCCACGCCCTCGATCGTACCCATCCGCACCCATCGATCTGAACTGTACGGTTGAGTTCATATGAACTGAACGGTACGGTTCAGTTTCAGCGCCCCTGACCGTCCGCAGGCGCCCTCTTCCCCGTTCGCCGCCCCCCAAGGAGCAGCCATGTCCGCAACCGACGCGCACCCGCACGACCGCGCCGCGCACCACCCGCCGCCGCCACCCCGCCGCTGGGCCGCGCTCGCCGTCATCTGCCTGGCGCAGTTCATGCTGGTCCTGGACGTGACGGTGGTGAACGTCGCGCTCCCCGACCTGGCCGCCGAACTCGACCTCGGCCGCGCCGCCCTGACCTGGGTCGTCACCGCGTACACCCTCGCCTTCGGCGGTCTGATGCTGCTCGGCGGCCGGCTCGCCGACGCCCTGGGCACCCGTCGAGTCCTCCTCGCCGGCCTCGCCGTCTTCACCGCCGCGTCCCTGGTCACCGGGCTCGCGCAGAGCGCGGAGCTGCTGATCGGCGGCCGGCTCGCGCAGGGCGTCGGAGCGGCGCTGCTCTCCCCCGCCGCGCTCGCGGTCGTCACCACCTCCTTCCACGGCCCGGAGCGCAACCGGGCGCTCGGCGTGTGGGCGGCGATCGGCGGCACCGGCTCGGCGTTCGGCGTGCTGATCGGCGGCGCGCTGACGGAGGGGCCGGGCTGGCAGTGGGTCTTCTACGTGAACGTGCCCGTCGGCCTCGCGGTCCTCGCCGCCATACCGGCGCTGGTCCCGGCCGTCGGGCCGAAGGACCCCGCGGTGAACAACACCGCCGGCGCCGCCGCCCGGCTGGACGTGCCCGGCGCGCTCCTCGTCACCGCCGCGACCGGTTCGCTGATCTACGGGCTGGTACGCGCCGGCGACGACGGCTGGAGCGACGCCGTCACCCTGCTCGCCCTCGTCGGCTCGGCGGCGCTGTACGCGGCCTTCGCGGCGGTCGAACGCGCCTCCCGCGCACCGCTGATGGACCTGCGGATGCTCACCCGCCGCCCGGTGGTCGCCGGCTCGTTCCTGATGCTGGTCGCCACCGCGCTGCTGATCTCCTTCTTCTTCCTCGGCTCGACGTACCTCCAGCACGTGCGCGGCTTCGGCCCCCTGAAGACCGGGCTCGTCTTCCTCCCGGTCGCGGTCGGCGTCGGCCTGGGCGCGCACCTGGGCTCCCGGCTGGTCGGCCGGATCGGCAGCCGCGCGTGCGCGGTGGGCGGCACGGCCGTCGCGACGGCGGGCGCGGTGCCGCTGGCGCTGCTCTCCGAGGACTCCTCCGTGTCCGGCGTCTTCGTACCCGGGCTGGTCGTGGCGTCGCTGGGCGTCGGCGCGGTGTTCGTGACGGCGACGACCACGGCGCTCGCGATGGTCGCGCACGAGGAGGCCGGGTTGGCGTCCGGAGTCGTCAACACCTTCCACGAGGTGGGCGCTTCGGTGGGCGTCGCGGTGGTCTCCACGGTGGCAGCGGCGGGCATCGGCGCGGGTGCGAGCGCCGGTGCGAGTGCCGGTGCGACGGCCGGCTTCACGGACGCGTACGCGCTGCTGGCCGTCGTCGCGGGCATCAGCGCGCTGGTGTCCGTCGCCCTGGTCCCCCGGGGCCGCCCCGACACGACGGGCGTCCCCCACGCCCACTGACCGCCACCACGGCCCTCCTCTCCGGCCTTCCCTCTGCGCGGTTGGCGCGACAGCGCCGTGGCGAGTCCGCGACGATGGCGCCCGCGCCCCGGTGGTGTGTTGCTCGCGCAGTTCCTCCCCTACGCCTAAAGGGCGTGGGGGACCCCCACCTGTGCCCTGCGGGCACGGGGGCCCCAGCGCCACCTGTTTCGCTGCCCCCGTCATTTCTCTGCGGGCCGGAGAACAGGCTTTTAGGCGGGGAACTGCGCGACAAGCCCACCACCGGGCCGCAGAGACCAACGCTCCCGCAGGGAAACGGCGGCCAGGTCCAGACGCACAAGGGAGCGGCCCGCGTCGCGGGCGCCCCGGCGGGGGTTCTTCGGCCAATGTCGGGCGAGGTTGGCGCAAGTCGTACGCCCGCCGGCCGCGCCGGTTGATTTCGGCGCGACCCGGGGCAGTACCTACCCGCCACGGCGCACCGCACCGCACCGCATCGCATCGCATCGCATCGCACCGAAGCCGCTGCCCCGACACTGACACCGCCAGGGGGATCGCATGCCGTTCAGACAGGAAGAGTCCAGACGGGACGAGTCCGAGCAGAAAGCGCCCAGCGAGAACGGGTCCGACGAGAACACGTCCTGCCAGAACGGGTCCGACGAGAACACGTCCACCGAGAACGCGTCCGACCCGACCCCTTCGCCCGAGATGCGGCGGCGCGTCGCCACGGCGAGCTTCGTCGGCACGGCGATCGAGTTCTACGACTTCTACATCTACGGCACCGCCGCCGCACTCGTCCTCGACGACGCGTTCTTCCCACACCTCTCCCCCGTCAACGGCGTGCTCGCCTCCTTCTCCACGTACGCCGTCGCCTTCATCGCCCGCCCCGTGGGCTCGGTCCTCTTCGGACACTTCGGCGACCGGCTCGGCCGCAAGTCGATGCTCGTGGCGTCGCTGCTGCTGATGGGCCTGTCCACGGCGGCGATCGGCCTGCTGCCGACGTACGACACCTGGGGCGCCTGGGCGCCGGCGCTGCTGGTGACGCTGCGCTTCCTCCAGGGGATCGGGCTGGGCGGCGAGTGGGGCGGCGCGGCCCTGCTGGCGGTGGAGCACGCCCCCGCCGACCGGCGCGGCCGGTTCGCCGCGTTCCCACAACTCGGCCCGGCACTCGGCTTCTTCGCCGCCACGGGCGTCTTCCTCCTCCTGACCAGCGCTTTGAGCGACTCGGCCTTCGAGGGGTGGGCGTGGCGGGTGCCGTTCCTGCTGTCGCTGGCGCTGGTGGCGGTGGGGCTGTTCGTACGGCTGCGGATCAGCGAGACACCGGCCTTCCGCCGTGTCGTCGCGGACCGGCGCACCAGCCGCAACCCCTTCGTCGACGTGGTGCGCCACCACCCGCGGGAACTGCTGCTGGGCGCGGGCGGGATGGTGGTGGCGTACGGCCTGTTCTACACAGCCGCGACCTACTGCCTCGCGTACGGCACGAAGACCCTCGGCATCAGCCGCACCAACATGCTGCTGGCCGAGATGGTCGCGGCGGTCCTCCTCGCCGTCGCCACCTGGTACGCGGCCACCCGCTCCGACCGGCTGGGCCGACGCCGCATGGTGCTGGTCGGCACGGCCGCCGCGGTGCTGTGGGGCCCGCTGCTCTTCCCCCTGCTGGACACCGGCCACTTCGCGATGATCGTGCTCGGCATCGGCGGCACGCTGTTCATCTCGGGCATCGTCTACGGCCCGATGGGCGCCTTCCTGCCGGAGCTCTTCCCCGCCCACCTGCGCTACTCCGGCGCCGGCTCGGCCTACAGCCTCGGCGGGGTCCTCGGCGGCGCCGTGGCCCCGCTGGTCTCCACCCGCCTCCAGGACCAACTCGGTTCGTGGGCGGTCGGCTGGTACGTGAGCCTGATGGCGCTGGTGTCGCTGGTGTGCGTGCTGCTGCTGCCGGAGACGAGAGAACGCTGACGGTGTCGGATCGTACGATCACTCCCCATGGCCATGGACTGGGTGGAACAGGCGGGCAAACTACGACAATGGACCCAGAACGGCATGCGGGCGCCCCACAAGCCCCTGCTGTTCCTGTACGCCCTGGGCCGCTTCCAGGCGGACCCTGATGCCGCGCTCGCGTACAGCGCGGTCGAGGACGACCTCAAGCGCCTGCTGGGGGAGTACGCGCCGCGCAACAGGAAGTCCCCCAACTACCCCTTCCACCACCTGGCCAGCGACGGCGTGTGGGAGGTCAGCACGGACCGGGGCCCCGGCAGCCCCGGCAGCGGCGTGACGCAACTGCGCACGACGAACGCCGTCGGCCGCCTCGCCCCCGACCTGCAACGCGCCCTGCGCCGGGACGCCTCCTTGCTGGGCCGGATCGCCCGCGTCCTGCTCGACCTGCACTTCCCGCCGTCCCTGCACGGCGAACTCTGCGAAGCCGTCGGCCTGGAACTGGAACTCGCGGAGACCGCGACCGTCTCGGCCCGCCGCCGCAGCCGCGACCGCCAACTGCGCGAGCTGGTGCTCACCGCGTACGAGTACCAGTGCGCCTTCTGCGGCTACGACGGCCGCATCGGTACGGTCCCGGTCGGGCTGGAGGCCGCCCACGTCCGCTGGTGGGCCCTGGACGGCCCGGACGCGGTCGACAACGCGCTGTGCCTGTGCTCCCTGCACCACAAGCTCTTCGACAAGGGCGTCCTCGGCGTCACGCCCGCCCACCGCGTCATGGTCTCCCAGTCCTTCGTCTCCCACAGCGAAGCCGCCCGCACCCACGTCCTCGCCCTCTCCACCCGCCCCCTCCTGGGCCCGCAACCGGGTAACCCACGGATCGCCGCCGAGCACCGCGAGTGGCACGAGAAGCAGGTCTTCCACGGCAAGCCGAGGGAGCCGGCGGCCGGCGGGTGAATGGGCCCGCTGCGGTGAACGGGAGGCGTCGCGCACCACCGCGGGTCCTGTTCAGACGTCGGCGTCAGGACGGCTCGCGTCATCGCGGTCGGTGCGCTCGGTGCGGTCGGCTCCGTCGGGGTGCTCGGTGCGGTCGGGGTGCTCAGGGCCAGGGGGCGTGTCGGCATCGGGCCCCGTCCACCGGCCCGGGGTCGCCCACCACCCGTCTTCCGGCTGCTCGGGCGCACCCCGCTGCGGAACGCGCCCCGGCTCCGGCGGTCGCGGAACGTGCCCCGTAGGTCCGAAGGGTCCTTCGCCGAACGGCGACGGTTCCTGAGCGCGCGGGCCGCCTGCATCGGCTGCATCGGCGGTGTCCGCGGCGCCGGTGTCGCCGTTGTCGCCGGTGTCGCCGGGGTCGTCCCGGTCGTCGAGGAGCGTTTGCCGGATGCTGGCCGCCACGTCCGGGCGCCCCTCCCGCTCCGACATGCGCGCCATGCGATGGACGAACGCGGTGCGGGCCGGCGACCCGTAGGACAGTCCCATGTCGTCCAGGAGCGCGGAGACCCGCTCGCCCGGCGCCCACGCGCGCTCCCCGCGCACCGGGTCCCGCGGCTCCCCCGCCGCCTCGCTCCCGTCCAGCGGCTCCGGATGCCCGTACCCGCCCGCCGGCTCCTCCTCGACCGCGGCCCCTGCCGGAACGCACAGGTGGCGGAAGGCTTCCGGCACCTCTTGGTCGTTGGCCGCCGCGGACAGACACGCCAACGGGCCGATCATCTCCACCGCGCGCTCGACCTCGTCGTCGTGCCGGGCCAGCCACCAGACCACCGCGCTCCCCGGCGTACGCAGCACGTCCTCACCCAGGTACTCGCGCCGGTCGCGCTCCAACCGTCGGCGGCCCTCCCACACGCTGACGGACTTCCGCAATCCGTCGAGCTCGTCGAGGCGTTCCCGGTCCGCCGGCCGCAGCGTCAGCCGTACGTCCGTGGCGAAGGCGGTGACGAGCCCGGAGCCATCCGTCGTGGGAGCGCCCAAGGTGCCCTCCAGCCACCGCTCAAGGAAGCCGCTACGGCTCGGGTGCTCGGCCACCGTGGCGTTCTGCACCCGCCGGAGCAGCAAACTGACGGCCAGACTGGCCGGGTTGCCGTGGGCAACGGGGGTGCATTCCGCGGTCGTACGCCACCAGACCGTGGCGGAGAACAGGAACGGATAGTCCTCGACGGCGCTGGGCACGGGCACGCCCGTCAGCAGATTCGTGAAATACGGTGCCTCCACCGGTGGCTCGGGTTCGTCGGGTCCCGAAGGCACGGGATCAGCGTGGTGTGCCGCAGCGTCGCCCGGCCAGTACATGGTGAGCAGGAGCACCCCCGCCACCAGGGTCGGCAACAACATCCATCCCCAGACCGGCCAGCCGTACGAAGCCCCTAGGGCGAGGTCTACGACGACGGCGACCGTCGTCAGGATCAGTCGGGTCGTGGTGCGGGAACTCATGATTCCTCCCTCGTGGGCCGCGTTCCTGGGGTCGTTCCGGCGCCGTCGATGCCCTGCAACAGGTCGATCTTGTGGCAGAGTTCTTCGGCCGTGCCGTACTGGTCGGGCGTCCTCGGCACCGCCGCCGACCACTGGCACGCCGCCACGTACAGGTCGTTCAGCAACACGTCGTCGCCGCAGGCCGCGACGACGAGGACGCCCAGCATCCGGTCCCGCTCGGGGGAGCGGGCCAACGCCGTCAGCCAGCGCCAGACCAGCGGCGTCCACATCGGCGCCGGCCTCTCGGACATGACGGCCCGCCAGGCGAACGTGACCGCCTGCCACGGCGGTAGGACCCGCAGCGCGGCCGGCTCCAGGAGGTCCAGCAGGAGGTTCAGCGCCGCCTCGTGCCGGGGACCGAGCCCGAGCAGTGCGTCGACGAGCCGCCGGAACAGCTTGCCGCTCCCCCGGGCCAGGTCCAGCAACGCGGCGCGGGCCGCCGCCCCCTCCGCGCCCGGGTGGCGCAGGGCGAGATGACGGAGCCTGACCAACGCCTGGTCGGGGTGGGTCGCCGCCATCACCTGGTGGCACACGTCCGTCAGGACCCGCACGAGGTCCGGCGCCGGGCGTCGGACCGCCGCCCAGTCGTACATCCGGGAACGGATGAGGGCCCCGTACCGGTCGTGGCTGAGGCCCAGCTCCAACGCAGCAGCCGCCTCGGCGCGCAGCCGGCCCGCAGCCGACGGACGGGTCCACCTCTCCACGAGGGAGCAGAGGTCATCGGGCCGTCCAGTGGCGAGCGCCAACTCTGCGAACCGGGCCACCAACTGCATCCGGTCATCGCCCCTGAGCTCGGGCAACTCCATGCACTGGCCCGCCCAGTCGCGGAAGGCGGGGCGGAGGTCGGGAAAGTTCTGCCAGAAGTGCCGTCGGACCGCGCCGTCGTACGCGAGACGGGTGAACCCCACCCGTCCGTCGTCCCCACGGTCGATGTCCAACCGCTCGAACTGCTCGCCCAGGTCGGCCTGGGAGAGCCTCGGAGTGTCGTCCGGCTCGTGCTGCAAGAGCTCCAACAGGCTGTTGGCGCCGCTCAGCACCGCCTCGCCCGCTGCGCCGCTGACCATGGCAGCGGTCAGCAGCAGGGCCCGGTCCGTACCGTCGCGGTGGTCCCTCAGCTGCTTCGCCACCTGGTCCGACCAGTTGGTGACGGCGGCCGTCGCCACCTCGATCCAGGCCGGGAAGTCGTCGCCGTACGCATGGCTGTCCCGGGCCTGGGCGACGAGATCGGCCAGGCGCTCCAGCTCCTCCATGGGAGATCCGGCGAACATGCGGGTGAGGATGGCGGTCTTCAGGTCGTCGTCGCCGAAGGCCACCCGTTTGACCAGCAGGTGCCTCCTAAACACGGCCCGCCCGTCGGGTCGGCCCAAGCCCACCCGCAGCGCGGAGAGGTCCGAATCCAGCATCCAGTCCAGCCCCGCCGGGAGCACGGCCACCATGCGCGCACCGCACTGCTCGACGACCGACCGGTACTGCGCCAGGGCGCGCTGCGCCTTGGGATAGTCGGCGTCGGTCACGCTCGACAGGTCCAGCAGGTAGCAGTCGTTCGCGGCGGCTTCGAGTGAGTCCTCCTCCCAGGTCAGCGGAAGTTCCTCGAAGCGGCTCCCCGCCACCGCTGCCCGGTCCAGGAGCATGGTGGCCGCGGCGCGCCGCCCGCTGCCCGCGGCGCCGCCCAGGAGGACGACGGAGCCGGGCGGCTCAAGGCGCTCGGCGGCCTGACCGTAGTGACGGGGATGGACGAAGCACTGTTTCAGCCGGCGTCGGTGTTGCCGTCCGATCCGGATCCTGGTGATCCCTGACCTGATCAGACCTTCGTTACCGAGCCTCCACACGTAGTTGTACTGGTCTCCGCTGCCCGTGTGGACTGGGCCTTGGGATGCACTGACCGTCGTGTCCCCGGGCCCCGTCACTTGGACCGTCCCTGCGGATGTTCACCTCGGCCCGGCTTCCATGGCGTCATGCCGGCGTCGTAGTTGGCATCCGCACCGTCGCCCCAGCAACGCGGCTCCAGATGCAGTTCACCCACTTGGTAGAGGTGTCCGCTGCCCGTGTGGACCGGACCTTGGGGCTCGCTGACGAAGGTGCCGGAGAAGTCTCCGTTGAGGTTGCCGATGCCGCCGCGCTGCCGGTGCTTGATCACCCGGGCCCGTACCCGTGCGGCTCCGCCGCCGTCCTCCTCTTCCGCGATGAGTGACGCCCTGCCCTCGTGGCCCTGGCGTGCCGCCGCCTCGGCCAGTTCGGGAACCAGCTCCTCCAGGTCGTCGGCGAGCCGCGCGAGGTCGGCTTCGGCGTTGCGGTGGTCGAGCCGTCGGTACTGGCAGTCGGCCAGTTCGGCTAGGACCGGCGGCAGTTCCTCCGGTCGGAGCCGGGTCGTACGCCCCACGAGGACGGGGATGACGATCGCGCCATACTCAAACGCTTCCAGGATCTCCCGCCGGCTCCAGTCCTCGGCGCTGTCCGACGGCCTCTGTCCGGCGCCCGTCGCTTCTGTCCACCGAGGTCCGATGACGGCGAGCAGCACGCGGCAACTGCGCGCCGCCGCGACCAGCTCTTGGGGGTAGCGGCTACCCGGCGAGATCGACTTGCTGGCGCGAAACACGTTCTCATCACCGAACCTGCGAGAAAGTTCCCGCTCGACGAGCGTCGCGGTGGCTTCCTCGTCGCCCGTTCGGTAGTTCACGAAGATCAAGGGCATGCCGACATCTCCTCCTGTCGATTCGTGACACCAGAAAGTGGTGGATGGCGCGTGCTCAGTGCGACGGCCAAGGGCACGCTGACCGCGGGGGCGTGTCGGAGCACGCAGCAGTTAGCTGCCTCCAAGTGCATGCGCCAGCGACGGCTGCAACTCGCGAACGGCTCGCTGAGAACGGAAGCGGGAGAGCTCGCGGTCGAGTTGGCGCACGTCGGCCCGGACCCTTGCGGACGGCACGGTGTCAATGAAGAGCAGCAGCTCGCGCGCCGGCCCGCAGGCGTGCTCGATCTCGCCTAACGCTGCGTGGGCCAGCGTCCTACGCACTCCGTAGCGCATCCGGGTGCGTGTGGCCTCAAGGGCGATGCACCGGCATTCGCGGTCCAGGACCTCCGCCGCCCTCGCCGGGCATCCAAGGTCGTAGAGGCACCAGCCGGTGACCATCGAGATGGGGTCGAGAAGGTGAGTGGTTCCCAGAACGGGCGTTCCGGAGTCCTCGGCTGCCCCGGCGTCGGAGGAGAGAAGTTCGCGTGCCCGCTCAAGCGCCCGCACGCAGGGCCTTTCCAGCCCCGCAAGTGCGTGCCCTTGCGCCTCTTGCTGTGCGGCCAGCCCGCGGATCCGACGGGGCAGGGAGCCCCGCTGGGCCTGCTGTGCCAGGGCGACCGTCTCGCGCGCCACGCCGTTGTAGAAGGTGACCAGCGCACGGCGTACCAACGCGTAGCCGGCCAAGTGCCGATCGCCTCCCGCGTCGGCGAGTTCCACGGCGTCCGCCGTCCACTGCAAGGCAGCCGCCTCGTCACCGGCTTCCTGGGCCACCCAACCCGTGTACTCGGCGAACCGCGCCGCCATGACCAGCAGGTCGGTCCGGGTCTTCCCGTTGGATCTGGCGGCCAGCGCCGTGATCGTGGACGCCTGTGCCCGCGAGAGCGGTAACAACTCCTGGGGAGGTGTGATCTGGCCCAATGCCCGCATCAAGCGGAACCGGTCCTGGAACGTCTTGAGGACCGGTACAGCCGTGTCACCGTCGCGGCCGTACTCCTCAGTAACGTCACCAACAGCGATCCCGATGATTGGAGCCGTGCCGGTGGCGATCACGTCGCGAAGCGCCGTCGTCGATGCCGCCACGCCGCGCCCCTCGCCGCCATCCGGGGCCTCTGCGATGCTGCTCAGAGTTCCCCGTGCCGCAAAGTGGGCGTCACAGCGACGGGCCAGCGCCGTCGAGGGGGCCCTCCGTCCTTTCTCGATCTTGCTCAGGTGTCCTCTGCTGTAGTTCATGGCAGTGACCAGTTCCTGCAGCGTGATGCCGGCTTCCTGCCGCAGCCGGCGGAGTTCCGCGCCGAAGCCTAACGGGACCTCCACGCACGTCCTCCTTCTCCAAAGCAAAGCCCAGATCGGAAACCGGGGAGCAAAGCCCGGTTCCCCATGGAAATTTTGGCATGCAACTGACAGGTGACGTCCCGGGCTCGCGGATGTTTCCTGTTGCCTCTTTCTTCGATCCAAGACTTCGCAGTTGCACAACATGATGTCCCTCAGCACGGTTCCGCCGGGGTGCGCGCGCCGCCGGGCGGAGAATAATGGCAGGTGGGGCCAGTGCCACGGGCCCTTGGCGCCGTGGTGCGGCTTCCGGTCGGAGGTGCAGCGGGCATGGCAGCCAAGCAGCGGACGACGAAGTCGAAGCCAGCGGAGAAGTCGGCGAAGAAGCCGGTGAAGAAGGCCGCGAAGGAGCAGCTGGCCTACGGGGGGCTGTTGCGGCGCGGGCGGCGCGGTGCGTTGTCGCCGCGGGAGCGGGGGGAGCGGGGGCGGGCCGCGCGGAAGGGCGTGCCGCGGTCGCAGCACGCCGAGTACGCGCCGGACGCGCAGCGGCGCGACCCCGTGGACGTCGTCGAGGAGCAGTCCGCGACGCGCGTGCCGGAGCTGGTGCCCATCCGGTACGGGCGGATGGTCGAGTCCCCGTTCCGCTTCTACCGCGGCGCCGCAGCGATCATGGCCGGTGACCTGGCCGCGGCCACGCCCAGCACCGGGCTCACCGCGCAGCTCTGCGGGGACGCCCACATGATGAACTTCCGGCTGCTCGGCTCCCCCGAGCGCCGGCTGGTCTTCGACATCAACGACTTCGACGAGACGCTGCCGGGGCCGTGGGAGTGGGACGTGAAGCGGCTCGCCACCAGCCTGGTGATCGCCGGCCGGGAGAACGGCTACTCGAAGAAGGAGCGGGCCGGCGTCGTGCGCGCGGCGGTGCGCACGTACCGGCAGCGGATCAGGGCGTACGCCGGGATGGGGCACCTGGAGGTCTGGTACGACCACGGCGACATGGAGCAGGTCCAGGCGCTCGCCGACGAGCGGTTGGACCAGCGCGGGCGGATGCAGCTGGCCGACGCGATGGCGAAGGCGCGGACCCGCGACAGCATCCAGGCGTTCCACAAGCTCACCGAGATGCGTGACGACGGGCGCCGGTTCGTCGCCGATCCGCCGCTCGTCGTGCCCGTGGACGAACTCATGCAGGGTGCGGAGCTGGACCGGCTGGTCCAGGAGATCCACGACCTGGTCGAGCGGTACGCCCGCTCGCTGCCCATGGAGCGCCGGCACCTGCTCGCGCAGTACCGGGTCGTCGACATCGCCCGCAAGGTGGTGGGCGTCGGCAGCGTCGGCACCCGCTGCTGGATCCTGCTGCTGCTCGGCCGGGACGACGCCGATCCGCTGATCCTCCAGGCCAAGGAGGCCGACCGCTCGGTGCTCGCCGCCTTCGCCGGCGAGAGCGCGTACGACAACCAGGGACAACGGGTGGTGGCGGGACAGCGGTTGATGCAGGCCGTGGGGGACGTGTTCCTGGGCTGGGAGCGGATCCAGGACATCGACGTGCCGCAGCGCGACTTCTACGTAAGGCAGTTGCACGACTGGAAGGGCATCGTCGTCCCGCAGGCGATGGTCCCCCGCGGCATGCGCCTCTTCGCGGAGCTCTGCGGCGCGACGCTGGCCCGGGCGCACGCCCGCTCCGGCGACCGGATCGCGATCGCCACGTACCTCGGCGGCGCCGACGTCTTCGACACCGCGCTGGTCACCTTTGCCGAGCGGTACGCCGACCAGAACGAGCGGGACCACCGGGCGCTGGTGGACGCGGTGCGGACCGGGCGGGTACGGGCCGAACAGCCGTGACCGGCCGCTGCGGTCACTTCCAGGGGATGTTGAGCCAGGGGCTCGCCGGGTCCGTGGTCAGGGTGCGGTGGGAGGCGAGCGCGTTCTCGTACCACTCGCCGAACTCCTCCTCGTCGAAGTGGAGGCAGCGCCCCAGTACGTACGCCGCCGACAGCTCCTCCCAGGAGCGGTAGTTGGTGCGGCAGGCGCGGCCCGCGCGCAGCAGGCCGTCCTCCGTCTCCGCCACGGTGCAGTAGCGGGCGCCCAGCCCCCAGCGGGCCATGCAGGAGGCCCGGCCGTAGTCCCACGCCTCGACGGAGCGGATGAAGCCGCCCTCCGGCAGCAGCCCGTCGGCGCGGAACCGGGCCTCGTAGCGGGCGATCCGGCCGATGAGCCGCTGCACCCCGGCGACCTGCGCGGCCACCTCGGACTCGGGGCGCACCTCGCCGGGGGCGACGCCCTCGGGCGTGATGCGCGGCTCGGCGGCGCGGGCGGCGTTGGCGCGGATGACGCGTTCGGCGACGGCGCGCCAGTGGTCGACCTCGACGGCGCCGGCGAAGTCCAGGGCGAGGGAGCGGCGGAGTTGGAGCGCGAACTCCCAGACGGGGCTGACCATCTCGGCGCGCAGCAGGCGTTCCAGGGCCCGCTGCCAGTCCGTACGGGTGTCGATGCCCCACCACTCCCGCAGTCGGTTGCGTTCGCGCAGGTAGCCGCCGCCGTGGTAGCCGACGGCGTTCCAGAACTCGCCGTTGCCGACGAACAGCAGTGCCCCGCAGGCCAGTCCGTGCGCCACCGGGCCGTGCAGCGGGCCGCCGACGTGCAGGGCGCGCAGCCGGCCGTTGAGCCCGAAGCCGTCCTCGGACGGCAGGGCGTGCCGCAGCCACTGGGCGCGGTGGGCGGGGGTGGTGGGGAAGTACGCCTCGCACGGGGAGCCGGGGTTGATCACGATCCAGGGCGGGTCCTGCGGCTTCCACTCCCGGGCGAACCAGCCGAGGGAGCCGGAGGTGTAGACGGGGTCCTGGGTCGGCACCGGCAACATGCCCTCGGTGACGAGGGCGAGGCACTGGGCGCCGACCTGGGGCGAGAAGTGCGGCAGCAGCTTCATGCGGTCGGGGTTGGCGTCGACGAAGGCGCGGGACTCGGCCGCGTACAGCCAGTTGCGGCCCAGTACGTCGAAGTAGGCGGGCCAATCGCCGCGCGTCTTCGCCTCGTACAGCTCGCGCTCGATGTGGCTGGGGGCTTGCCAGGAAGGTACGGCTCCGGCTCCGGCTCCTGGCCCTGATCCAGGTCCTGATCCAGGTCCTGATCCTGATGCCGGTGCGGGCCCCGATCCTGGCCCCGGCCCTGGTGCGGGCACCGGTCCGAGCCCCGATGTGGGCCCCGATCCGGTCGTCACGTCCTCCCCGTTCCCCATGGGAGGACTCTACCGAGCGGGTGTTCGGAGCCCGGCGGTGCGGTGGGCCGGTCGAACGGTGCGCGGGGCGCGGCCGGGTGACGACGGCGCGGCCCCGCCGTGTCGGCGGTCGTTCACCGGTCGACGTCGGTACGAGTGACGGATACGCGTGACCAGGCGTCCACGGACGAGGAGTCGGCGCCGGAAGAAGACCGGAAGAAGACCGAAGAAGAAGGGAACCCGTTCGTGCCCGTACCGTCCACGATGGATCACCGAGCCACCGGCTACAGCCTTCCGCACGCCTATTGGATGGCGCGGGCCGCGAAGTTGGCGTACGAGACCCCGGACGAGGTCCGCAGGCAGGCGCAGGAGTGGGGCTTCGACCGCGTGCGCCACCACGAGTCGCTGTTCGAGCCGCCGTTCGCGCTGGAGGACACCCAGGCGTACACGCTGGCCAGCGATCGGATGATCGTCACGGCGTTCCGCGGGACGGAGCCCACGCAGATCCGGGACTGGCTCTCGGACGCCAACACCCCGCCCTGGCCGGGGCCGGCGATGACCGGCTACGTGCACTACGGCTTCGGCGCGGCGCTGGACTCGGTGTACCCGGAGGTCAGGGACGCCATCGCGGAGTTCCGGGACGGCGAGCAGACGGTGTGGTTCACCGGGCACAGCCTGGGCGGCGCGCTGGCGATGCTCGCGAGCTGTCAGCTGTTCCTGGAGAAGCCGAAGCTGCGTGCGGACGGGGTGTACACCTTCGGGCAGCCGCGGACGTGCGACCGGATCCTGGCGTTGGCGGCCAACCAGGGCTTCAAGGACCGCTTCTACCGTTTCGTGAACAACAACGACATCGTGCCGCAGCTGCCGCCGGAGCCGGCGTACACGCACGTCGAGGCGCTGCGCTACTTCGACGCGAAGGGGAAGCTGCACACCGCGATGCCGCTGCTGCCGGGCCTTGCGGACCGGGCGCGGGGGCTGACGGCGGACGCGTTCGCACCGGCGAGCGACGGAGTGCGGGACCACTTCATCACCAACTACATCGCGGTGTTGGAGAAGAACCTGACCTGAGCTGAGGCCACGACCGTCATGCCGGTCACGCCGGTCACGCCGGTCACGCCGGTCACGCGCAGAACGGCGGTGGGGCCGCCCGATCTCCTCGGGCAGCCCCACCGCCGCATTCCGTACGCGTCCTCAGCGCCCCGCGGGCACCTCCTCGACCCGGTCCTCCTGCGTCGTCGCCTCCGCCGCGCCGCCGCTGCGCCCCTTCAGCAGCAGCGCCGCCAGCACCGCCGCGGCCACCACGCCCGCACCGCCCGCCAGGAAGCTGTACGACATCGCCTGGGTGAAGGCGTCCCGCGCGGTCTCCACCAGCGTCGCGTCCTGGAGCGCCGCGGAGACGGACTCCCTTGCCGCGTCCGCGGCGCCCTCGGGCATCTCACGGGTGTACGTGCTCGACAGCACCGCGCCGAGGACCGCGACGCCGAGCGCGGCGCCCGCCTGCTGGATGGTGTCGTTGAGCGCGGAGCCGACCCCGGCGTGCTCCTCCGGCACCGCCCCCATCAGCGCGGCGATCGCGGCGGGCATCGCCAGCCCGCTGCCGGCGCCCATCAGCACCATGGCCACGGAGAGCAGTCCCCAGCCGTCGCCCGTGGAGAGCGTGGCGAGGGTGCCGAAGCCGGCGGCGATGACGAGGAGTCCGACCACCGCCACGACGCGGTTGCCCGTCTTGGCGATCAGCGCGGCCCCGACGGCGTTGAAGGCGATCACGGCGACGGCCATCGGCGCGAAGGCAAGACCGGTCTCGGTCGGGGAGTAGCCGAGGACGTACTGGAGGTACTGGGTGAGCACCAGCATCAGACCGCCGTTGGCGAAGGTCAACAGGACGAGCGAGAAGCTGGCGCCGGTGAACACCTTGTTCCGGAAGAGCCCGATCGGGACCATCGGCGTGTCCGTGCGCGCCTCCCAGACCCCGAAGCCGACCAGCCCGACGACGGCCGTGACGGCGGCGGTCAGCGTGACCGGGTCGGCCAGCCCGGTCTTCGGCAGCTCGATGATGGTCCACACGAGCGCGGTCATGCCGGCCACCGACAGCACCGCACCGACGTAGTCGGGCTTGCGCCACGGCCCCTTGGACTCCGGCATCAGCACCAGCGCGGCGACGATCGCCAGCACCGCGATCGGCACGTTGATCAGGAAGACCGCGCCCCACCAGAACTCGGCGATCAGCGCACCGCCGAGGACCGGACCGCCGACGAGACCGACCATCGCCACCGTGCTCCAGGCCGCGATCGCCTTGGGCCGCTCGTCCTCGTCGAAGACCGTGATCAGGATGGAGAGCGTGCTCGGCATCACCAGCGCGCCTCCCACGCCCATCAGCACCCGGGCGAGGATCAGTTGCTCCGGGCTGCCGGCCCAGGTCGCGAGGAGCGAGGCGAGTCCGAAGAGGGCCAGCCCGATCACCATCACCTTCCGCCGCCCGTAGCGGTCGGAGAGGCTGCCGGCCGTCAGCAGCAGTCCGGCGAAGACCAGGATGTACGACTCGATGATCCACTGGATGTCCTGGGCGCTGGCGCCGAGGTCGTCGGTGATCGGCGGCACCGCGACCGTCAGCACCATGTTGTCGATCACCAGGACGAGCGTGCTCAGGCAGAGCACGATCAGGATGAGCCAGCGCCGCGGATGGCGCCCCTGCTGCTGTCCGAGCTGTTCCTGCTGCATGAGCCGGCTCCTTCGTGAGTCGTACGGCGCTTCCGTCATCCGTCGCCCGCTGCGCCGTACGGCGTGCGCTTCGTCGAACACTGTACGGCCACCGCACACTGTTCGCAACAGCTGTACGTCGTTCGATCGGAACGTACGGTGTGCGGAAGGTGCGCTACGCTGCCCGGGAGAGCCGGAAAGATCACATGCCGGGACGATCAGCGACGAAACGATCAGGGACGAAGGGAGCCGCGCAGATGGCGGTCGACGAGCGGTCCAACACGTCAGACGCGTCGAAGACGGCGGGCGGCGAGCAGGGCGAGGGGTTCCCCTCGGTGTGGACCCGCCCGCAGCGGCGCAAGCGGGAGCAGCCCACGCTCAGCCGGGACCAGATCGTGGCGGGCGCCCTCGCCCTGCTCGACCGCGACGGGGTCGAGGCCCTGAGCATGCGGAAGCTCGGCACCCACCTCCAGGTCGGCGCCACCTCGATGTACTCGCACGTCACGAACAAGGAGGAGCTGATCGAGCTCGTCGTGGACGAGGTGTACGGCGAGGTCGAGGTCCCGGAGGCGACCGGCCCCGACGACTGGCGCCCCGCGGTCGAGCACCTCGCGCACAGCCTGCGGGCCGCGGTCCTGCGGCACCCGTGGATGGCGTCCGTGCTCGGCGAACTCGGCATGTCGTCCCTCGGGCCCCACATGATGCGCTTCTCGGACCGGGCGCTCGGCGTCTTCGAGGCCGCGGGGTTCGACGACCCGAACGAGGCGGACGTCCTGATGAGCGCGGTCATCGCCTACGTCGTCGGAACCGCGCTCACCGAGGCGGCGTTCGTCACGACGCTCGCGCGCAGCGGACGGACCGAGCAGGAGTGGGCCGACCAGGTGGTGCCGGCGGCGCTGGCGGCGGCGGAGCCGTTCCCCCGGCTGAAGCGGCGGTACGAGGCGGTGACGGACACGAACGCGACGAGCGTGCGGGGCTCGTCGTTCGACGAGGGGCTGGCGTGCGTGCTGGACGGGGTGGCGGCGCGGCTGCGCTGAGCGGAGTCGGCGGTACGGCGGACGCGCGGCGGAAGTACGGCAGATGTACGGAGGGGCGGAGGTACGGAGGGGCCGGGCGCCGGGGTGCGCGTACGACCCGGGCCCGGCCCCTCCGTTGCGCGGACGCGCGCGCGTGCGGCGGCGTAACCGCGCACCGCTCACAGCGCCCGCAGGCGCTCCAGCGCCGCCGTGAGGTCCGCGGGCGCCGGCCGGTTGTGCGGCAGCTTCGCCAGCACCGCGGCCATCCCGCAGGTGTTGGTGAGCGCGGAGAACACCAGCCCGCCGGCGACGCCCCCCGCGAGCAGCAGCCAGGCGGGGTGCACCAGGGCGCCGAGCCCCACGCCGGTCAGCACGAGCGTGCCGGCGGCCAGCCGGACCTGGCGCTCCATGGCCCAGGCGCGGCGGGGCACCGCGCAGACGGTGCCGGCTTCGGCATCGGCGCCGGACTCGGGGTGCTCCAGCGCCAGCCCGCGGTCCGCCCACGCCGACGTGCCGCCGACGAGCGTCGCGGCCCGCACCCCGTGGCGGGCCAGCGCGGCGCACGCCCGCTCCGAGCGCGCGCCCGAAGCGCACACCATCAGCAGCGGTCGCCGCCCGGCGGCCCCGGTCAGCTCGGGCAGGGCCCGGCGGAGCTGGTCGAGGGGGACGTTGACGGCGCCGGGCAGGTGCCCGGAGGCGTACTCACCGGGCGTACGGACGTCGACGACGGCCAGCTCGGACAGCCGGGCGTGCGCCCCGTCGACGTCGAGACGCGCGCCTATGCCGGCGTCGGCGTTCGTGTTCGTGTTCGTGTTCGTGGTCATCTCTTCTTCATTCCTTTCCGTTGTCGCACGGCACCGACCTCGGTGTTCGCGGTCGGGCGCCAAATGGGGGTAAATTACCCCCAGGGGTATCTGGACACAGCCAGAGGTCTCACCGGAGGTCTCGCCAGAGGTCTCCGGGGATCCGTCGAGGAGGGTCGTTCGTGGAGCTGGACATGGCCGCGGCCGAACTGAAGGCCGTGCTGAACCGCCTGCGCCGTGCGCAGGGGCAGATCTCCGGAGTCATCCGCATGATCGAGGAGGGGCGCGACTGCGAGGACGTCGTGACCCAGCTCGCCGCGGCGTCGCGCGCCCTCGACCGGGCGGGGTTCGCCATCATCGCCACCGGGCTCCAGCAGTGCATGACCGACATCGAGTCGGGTGCGAAGCGCGAGGAGGACCCGGAGAAGATGCGGGCGCGGCTGGAGAAGCTGTTCCTGTCGCTGGCGTGACGCGCCCGCTGGCGTGACGCGCCGGGGTGCCGGCCCGGCCTGAAGTGTCGGGTGCCGTACGTCGTACGACGCCCCCTTCTCGTATCCCCGCGCACGTCGCGGGCGCCCGGCGCGCCGCTCACCACGCGCCCCACCACACCGCGTCCACGAGCATCACGGCCGCCACCGCCGCCAGCCCCCACGCGAACACCTTCCGCAGGGTCTCGGCGGGCACCTTCCCGGCGAGCCGCTTGCCGTCCCACGCCCCCAGCACCGCCGCGCCCGCGAACGGCGCGATCAGCCCCCAGTCCAGCCCTTCGGCCGTCCCGGAGCGGGTGGCGAGCGCGGCGAGCGCGTTCACGCTGATCACCAGCAGGCTGGTGCCGACGGCGGCGCGCATGCGCAGCCCGAGCGTGCCGGTGAGGGTCGGTACGACGAGGAAGCCCCCGCCCACGCCCAGGACGCCGGTGACCGCGCCGAGCCCGGCGCCCGCGCCGGCCGCGGCACCGGGCCGCCCGGGCCGTACCTCTTCGGCGCCCGCTTCCGCGCCCGCTTCCGCCGCACCGTCGTCGGCCTTCGCCGGCCGCAGCATCCGGACCGCCACCACGGCGGCGATCACGGCGAACGCCCCGGTCAGCACGGCCTCCGGCAGCCGCCCGGCGAGCGCGCCGCCGAGCGCCGCGGGCACGAGGCCCGCCGCCGCGAAGAGGCCGCCGGTGCGCCAGCGCACGTTGCCCTCTCGGGCGTGCGCGACGAGCGCGGTCACGGAGGTGACGGCGACGATGACCAGGCTCGCGGTGGTGGCCGCGGCCGGGCTGAAGCCGAGCAGATAGATCAGCGCGGGGACGGCGAGGACGCTGCCGCCGCCCCCGAGGCCGCCGAGCGCGAGCCCGACGACGGCCCCGGCGAGCAGCGCGAGTACGAGCGCGGTCATGCGGTGGCGTCGTCTGCGGTCGTGCCGCCGTCACCGGCACTGGCGCCGTCGGTGAACGGCAACCCCGCCGCCCGAGCCGCCGGGAAGCCGTCGTCGACGGCGACGACCTCCCGACCCGCGGCGTCCAGCAGGGACGCGGCGATCGCCGCTCGCATCCCGCCCGCGCAGTGCACCCACACCACGCCGTCGGGTATCTCCCCGAGCCGCGACCGCAGGTGGTGCACGGGTACGTGGACGGAGCCGGTGAGCCACCCCTGCGCGGCGCGCTCGGAGTCCCGCCGCACGTCCACCACGACGACCCCGTCCTTTGGCGAATCCGCCAGCTCCGCGAAGGTCGCCCGCCGGAAGGACCGCGGCTGTTCGCCGTCCCGCAGCCAGCTCTCCACCGCGCCCGTCGCCCCCGCGGCCGGCCGGTCAATCCCGACCCGCACCAGCTCCCGCTGGGCATCCGCGAGCTGCTCCGGCGACTCGGCGAGCAGCGTGATCGGCTTGCCCCACGGCACCAGCCACGCCAGGTACGTGGCGAGCTGCCCGTCCGCCTCGAAGTTCACCGCGCCCGCGACGTGCCCCGCGGCGAACGCGACCCGATTGCGCAGGTCGACGACCCACTCGCCCTCCGCGAGCCGCGCCGCAATCTCGTCGGCGTCGGCGATCGCGGGCGGGGCCAGGTCGACGGGGAGCGGCCCGCGGGCGTTCAGCGGCCCCATGTGCGTGTAGTACGCGGGGATGTCGTCGAGCCCGGCCAGCAGCTCGTCGACGAATGTGTCCACGTCCTTGACCAGCGCTTCGTTGCCGGTGCGCTCCGCGCCGATGGTGCTGCCGCCGCCGACCGCGCCGTTCTGGGCGGAGGAGCAGAAGCTGCCGAAGCCGTGCGTGGGCAGTACGGCAGTCTCGTCGGGCAGCTCGTCGGCGAGCCGGTGCGCGGAGGCGTGCTGCGCCCGCGCGAGCCCTTCGGTGAGGCGGGGCTCGACGAGGTCGGGCCGCCCGACGGTGCCGATGAGCAGCGAGCCGCCGGTGAAAGCGGCGACGGGCGCGCCCGCCTCCTCCAGCACGTACGCGGTGTGGTGCGGGGTGTGCCCCGGGGTGGCGACGGCGCGCAGCACGAGGTCCGCGTCGATGTCGGTGCGGTCCCCGTCGGCGACGGGCGTCCGCTCGTACGCGACGCGGGCGCCGGCCGGCACCAGGTAGGCAGCGCCGGTGACGCGGGCGAGTTCGAGGCCGCCGGTCACGTAGTCGTTGTGGACGTGGGTCTCGACGACGTGCGTGATGCGTACGGAGCGCCGGGCGGCGGCCTCCAGGACGTGGTCGATGTCCCGGGGCGGGTCGACGACGACGGCGGTACGGGTGCCGCCGGCGAGATAGCTGCGGTTGCCGAGACCCGGCACCTCAACGGTGTCGATGAAGAACACTGCCCTGATCCTTTCCCTGACTGTTTACCCCCCGGGGTATATGTGGACCGTACCAAATTACCCCCGGGGGTATACAAGCCTGCAGCAAAAATCCTGCTCAGAGCGGGTACGCAGGGTTCAGACGGGGTTCGGACCGGGCTCAGTCGCGGGCTGCCGCGGTGTCGGCGCGCACCCCCGTGACGAGGCTGGAAACGAACGGCAGGGTGACGGAGCCGTCGGCGGTCGCGTACGGCGCGAGCAGCCCGCGGACGAGCTCCCCGGCGCGGGCCAGGGCGTCCGGCCGGGTCTCGGCGAGGGCCTGCCCCCAGGGCGTCGCGGCGAGGCACCCTGGCACGTACGCCGTCAGCGCGGGCAGCCGGACCTCCGCGACGACCTCGCGCGCGGCCACGTCGCGCAGCCCGTACGCCCCGAAGAGCCCGGTCAGCTCGTCGGCGGAACAGCCGAAGGCGGACCCGCACCACTCGCCCAGCTCCACCCCGCCGACCTCCTCGTACGCCTGCTGCTGC
Source organism: Streptomyces sp. NPDC047315 (assembly GCF_040643215.1). Taxonomy (NCBI): domain Bacteria; kingdom Bacillati; phylum Actinomycetota; class Actinomycetes; order Kitasatosporales; family Streptomycetaceae; genus Streptomyces; species Streptomyces sp. NPDC047315. The sequence goes on from NZ_JBEYTZ010000009.1 coordinate 125,587, forward strand.
GCGGCGAAGAACGGGGAGCGGGCCGCCTCGACCCACGCCGTGACGGCGACCCGTCCGCCCGGCCGCAGCACCCGTACGAACTCGGCGACGGCGGCGCCCCGGTCGGGGAAGAACTGCACCCCCTGCTGGCACAGGGCGACGTCGAACGCGCCGCCCGCGTACGGCAGATCGCCCGCCTCGGCCTCCTGCCACTCGACGACGACCCCGTCGTCGGCGGCGCGGGCCGCGGCGGTCCGCAACATCCCCGGCACGAGGTCGACCCCGACGACGCGGCTGCCCCAGCCGGCCATCCGCACGGCGGCGCCCCGCGCCACGAAGCCGGTGCCGCAGGCCACGTCGATCAGCGCGAGCCCGGGCCGCAGCCCGGCGACGTCCAGCAGGGCCTCGACGAAGGGCCCCATGACCGGCGCGACGTAGCGGTCGTACCGATCGGGGGCGTCACCCTGCGTGAGCCGAAAACCTCGCGCGGCGCCCTCGCCCATATCTCGACCCTAGGTACGCGGGGCCCGCACCGCACGTCGTACGGACGCTGTCCCTCCGGGCGCCGTCCCCCGCCGGCGTTGCGTCGGTCGGCGTTGCGTCGGTCGGCGTTGCGTCGGTCGGCGTTGCGTCGGTCGGCGTTGCGTCGGCGGTGTGCGGCCGTTGATCAGAAATTGACGTGCGCCCCGCACGCTCCGCGGCATGATCTTCCGACCAAGACCGAAGCGTCTGACCTCGCGGATACGCGGCGCCGCCGCCCTGGCCGTCGCCACCGCCGCCCTCTCGACCCTCGTCGCAACCGGCGGAGCGGCGCAGGCCACCGACACGGCCCGCCCCACCGCCGAACCCCGCCCCGCCGCACAGCCCCGCCCCTCCACCTCCCCCGACGCCGACCCGAGGTTCCGGGTCATCGAGGACAAGAGCCTGCCCCTGCTGCGGGCCAAGGCCCGCGCCTCGGCGGGGATCGCCTCCGCCCCCCGCTGCGACGGCGACGGCGCCAGCGGCCCCCGCGTCCAGCTCATGTACGTCCGCGGGGACCGGCAGCCCGACCGGTTCGACCAGTTCCGCGAGCAGTTCCAGGCCCACGCCGTCAACCTCAACACCAAGTTCGTCGAGGCTTCGGAGCGGATGGGGGAGCGCCGCGAGGTGCGCTTCGTCCACGACGCGAACTGCCGTCCGACCATCACCCGGGTCGTGGTCCCCCAGTCCGCCATCGACGGCGACGGCGACCCCACCTGGCGCGCGGTGATGGCCCAGGGCCACACCAGCAACGACCGCAAGTACCTGATCTGGGCCGAGAACAACGTCTGCGGCCTCGGCTTCGGCTACAACGTCGACCAGCGCCCCGGGCAGGAGAACGTCAACAACACCAACTCGGCCTGGCCGATGATCGGCATGGGGCCGCGCGGTTGCTTCAGCGACCCCAACGTCGACGTGCACGAACTCCTGCACACCATGGGCGCGGTCCAGCCGAACGCGCCCAAGTCGACCGGGAACGGCGCCCACTGCTACGTCCAGGGCGACCTGATGTGCTACGACGACGGGAACATCCCCAACCCGCCGGGCCGGCTCGTCCCCTGCGACTACCCGGAGCGGGACGTCATCGACTGCAACCGCAACATGTACTTCAACCCGAAGCCCCAGCCCGGCAGCTACCTCGACCGCAACTGGAACATCGCCAACAGCCGCTTCCTGATCCGCGGCGGCGGCTCCACGAACCCGGTGCCGGCCAAGGCGCAGCTGCGGAGCGCGGTCGGCGGCTGGGCGGCCGACGTCGACATGGGGAACACCGCCAACGGCACCAAGGTGAAGGCCGAGATGGCCAGCGCCCACCAGGCCCAGCGCTGGAACCTGGACCGCCTCGCCGACGGCCGCTACCGCATCGCGCCGGCCCTGGACACGGGCAAGGCCCTGGACTCCAACACCGACCGCTCCCGGGTGGTCGACGGCACGAGCCACTTCGCCCAGATCTGGAGCTCGGGCGGCGGCGAGAACCAGAAGTGGACGCTGCGTCAGATCGCCGGCGGCCGGTACGAGATCGTCGGCCATGACGGCGGCTGTCTGACCGCGTCCCGGTACGGCGCCGCGCTCGGCGTCTGGACCTGCGACAACAGCGACAGCCAGCGGTGGACGCTGGCACCCTGACGTCAGAGCCCCCGGCGTGGCGCGAACGAACGTAGTGTCATGGCCATGAGCGCCACCACCGCCGCCATGATCGCCGCCGTCGTCGGGGTGCTCGGCACCCTCTTCGCCCCGTTGATCACGGTCTGGGCCACCAAGCGCCAACGGGCGGAGGACCTACGCACAGAGGAGCGCCGGCGTCACTTCGACGACCGGCGCACCGCGTACACCGCGATGAACCGCGCCTCCCGCCACTTCCACACCATGCTGAAGGACGCCCTGCACCGCCTGCGGGACGGCGTGTACGCCGACGAGGACCGCCTCCAGGTCGAAGAGGCCCGCCGCGAGTACCGGGACCGCTACGCCGAGGCCCAGATGATCGTCCCCGAAGCGGTCCTCGACGCCTCCCGCGAGGTGAACGCCGTCCTGGCCGGCGCCGACGCCGTCATCAAACGCATCGACCGCGGCCTGGCCCACGAGGGCGAGGACGCCCCCCGCGCCCTGCTCGCCCTGAAGGCCGCGGAACCCAAACTCACCGCGATGCGCCGAATCATGCGCGAGGACCTGGGCACACTCGACTGACCTGCGCCTACCCGCGGTTCACCGACGACTCTGCCCCGGCGCCCGGGTGAAGACGTGCGAGCGCCCGATCGCGACGAAGCCCCGACGGGCGTACCACTGCCGCGGCCAGTCGCCGGGGTCGGCGAGAAGGAAGACGAGCCCGCAGCCCTCGGCGTGCTGGAGCGCGGTGGCGAGGACGGTGTCCGCGTAGCCGCGCCGGACGTGGGTGTCGGCGGTGACGACGTCCTCGATCTGGGCGACCCCCCGGACGGCGTCGAGATAGAGGTCGGCCCAGGACCCCACGACACCGTCCGCGTCCCGCACGGCGAGGAACCGCACCTCGTCCGCCCCGCGCAGCCGTGCCGCCCTCCGGTCGGCGAACTGCTGGACCACGTGCTCCTCGGCCCGCGGCATCCACACCCTGAGCTGCCGCACCACCGCGTCCCGCAGCTCCCCGAGCCGGACCGTCCGAGCGGGCTCTTCCGGGCGGCCGACATTGCCGGCGTACGCCATGACCAGCTCGGTCTCGTGCCCGTACCCCGCCGCGGTGAGCACGGACGCGCACCCGCCCCCGACGACGTCGTCCAAAACGGTGATCCGCCGGTGCTTCAGGTGCCCGAGGACGCTGTCGGCCAGCGCGGGCAGTCCGTCGGGGTCCGGTGCCCCGTCGACGACGAGTTGGTTGTTCTCGTACGACGCGGCGTACCGCGGATCCAACACCGCCACCCCACCGGCCACCTCCTCCACCACCGCGGCCTGCCGCCGCGCGAAGGCCAAACGGAAGTCGGCTATGCGCTGGAGCACTTCGACTGGCATGCCCGCAGTTTACGTACCGCCGCGCCCGCGCGGGGGCGCCAGAATTCCACCACCGCCGACGCCGGCACGAGCCCCGGACGCATATCCGTAGTACTCCTGAGGAGGCACAAGGACAGGTTCGTTCCCGTTTGGAGTCACCGATGACCGTTCGCCGCGTCGTCCCCAACATCCGCTCGGAGGCCGCGCAGGAGAGCCGGGAGTTCTACGGCCTCCTGGGCTTCGAGGAGGTCATGAACCACGGCTGGATCATGACGCTCGCCTCCCCGTCCAGCCCGACAGCGCAGATCAGCGTCATGACCGCCGACAAGACGGCACCCGTCACCCCCGACATGAGCATCGAGGTGGACGACGTGGACGCGGCCTATGCCACCATCCAGCAGAGCGGTGCGGAGATCGTCCACCCCTTGCAGGACGAGGCGTGGGGCGTACGACGGTTCTTCGTCCGCGACCCCAACGGACGGGTGGTCAACGTCCTGGCCCACCGCTGACGGCCCTCCGCGCCGCCCCGCTCAGCGCCAACACCGGGTGCGGGACGGTGCAGCGCACTCCTCGTGAGCGGCACTCAGGCCCGCGCCGAACGAAGCTGCGCCCGCTCTCCCCCGCCGTAGCCTTGCTCCCCATGGAGCTGACTCGATGGGCCTACGCGCTCTCCGAATCCCTACTGTCCGCGCCGCTCCCGCGCCGTTGGGCCCACTCCCTCGGTGTGGCCGAGCGGGCCCGCTCACTCGCTCCGATACTCGGTGCCGACGCCGAGCTGCTGGAAGCCTCAGCCGTCCTCCACGACATCGGCTACGCACCGTCCATCGCCACCACGGGCTTCCACCCGCTCGACGGAGCCCGGTTCCTCCGGCACTCGGAGTACGCCGACGAACGCGTCGTCAGCCTCGTGGCACACCACTCCTGCGCGGTCCTGGAGGCCGAGGAGCGGGGCCTCCGGCACGACCTGGAGACCGAGTTCGCGCAGGAGCGGCCCGTGCTGCGGGACGCCCTGACCTTCTGCGATATGACGACGACGCCGTACGGGAAGCTCACGACACCGACCGCCCGGCTGGCGGAGATCGTCCAGCGGTACGGTCCGGACACCCTCGTCAGCCGCTTCATCCAGCGGGCCACACCGGAGATGTACGCCGCGGTGCATCGCATCGAGCGTCGTCTGGCCGAGTCCGAGGCCGAGCCCCTGTACCGCGCTCAGCCGATGTAGGGCTCCCGCCGCGATGCGTCCATGCCATGCTGGATGCGCAGCCTCATGGACGGATGGATGTCCAGTCCGTCCAGGTCAGCCGGGTCGACCCAGCGGACGTCCTTGGACTCGCTGCTGGTTCGCAGGGACCCTCGCACCGGGTGTGCCCGGAAGCAGATCGAGAACTGCTGGCGGACCTCGCCGTCGTCGTACGCGATCACGTGCTCGGGGTCGGAGTACAGCCCCACGATGCCGTCCACTTCGACCCGGATGCCGGTCTCCTCCTCCACCTCGCGCACCGCCGTGTCACCGATGCGCTCTCCGATGTCGTGGCCGCCGCCGGGCAGCGCCCACAGGTCGTTGTCGGTCCGATGGATGAGCAGCAGCAGCCCGGCTTCGTCCCTGACGACGGCCGTGACGGAGGGGACGACGGAGTTCGCCTCCGGGGCATCGGGATCACGGAAGTGGTCGATCCGGCTCATGTCTGGAGACCTCCCAGGTCAGTGGGCGAGGAGATGGGCCGTGCCGACTCCCACACTCGCTCGACGCTCTCGGCGTACGAGTCGAACATCCCGCCTCCAGAAACCCGTTGGAGGTGCAGGACCGGGGCCAGATAGGCCCCCATCCCGTAGAGGTGGCCATTGGCGAACATCTCGTCGTCCGCCCGGTAGATGGAGTTGTACAGCGTCGTTGCGTGCAGTCTGAACTCCACGCCAGGCAGCCCGAAGAACGACCTGTAGTTGACCAGAGCGTTCTGAATCTTGCCGGCCAGAGCCGCACCGATGCCTTCGTCCGCGCCACGAACCGCCACCGCATCACTGCCAGGGCTGCCCAGCAGGAATCGGATCTGCACACCGGCAGCGGACTTCTCCCCGACCACCCGGTGAAACGTCGCGTCCTCCGTCAGCCAGAATCCGGAGTACACGAGCACGTCTATCCGTTCCCTCGCCTGCACCATGAGGTCGACGAACGCCGATACGGGCAGATCGGACCGCCGCTCGTAGAACGCCACCAGTTCAGGGCTGTTGGCACGCGCCGCCCGCGTCTCTCTCAGAGCGGGCCAGAGGGCGTACGCACTCTCCCCCAGCGCCTCCGCCGCCAACGCTGCCGTGGTCCGGCGCGGCGTGCGATCGAGGTTGACCCAGCGCTCCACCGACTTGGGGTCGATGCCGACATCCTTCGCGAGTGTGGCGTACGTCCAGCCTCCCGCCGCCAGCGCGGCTCGAAGTCTCTGATTCGGCACGGCTTTCCCCCTCGGGCTCGGGACGGCTCTAGGGACGTTCTACCGGAGACGAACGTCCCCAAGTGAGGTTCGAAGGAGGTTCCCCCGTCCTGATGACGCGAGCCAGGATCTCCGCAACTTGCTGCCCGCTCATCGTCGGGCCTGGTCACCCCTGTTGAGGAGCCGCGTCATGCCGCTGCGTAAACCATCAAGTCGCCCTCGCGCCAACGCCACAGCAGCCGCTCCGAGGTGGGACGAATGACGCGCCCCGGCCCGCCGCCAGGTGATGAAGACCGGGCCCGGATGACGCTGCGGGTGTCGCGGGACTCGGGCCGGACCTGGGGCCCGACCACAGTCGTGTGCTGCGTCGACCCCAAGGACCTACCGGCAGACCCCATCCGGTTTCCGCCCTGCCAGTGCGCACGCTGCCGCGGCACGAGCGACCGGCCCGCCCCGGAGGTGCTGGCGTGAGCGCCTCCGCGACCGATGCCGTGTGGTCGGCCCTGGCCCGCGCCCTGTTCGCGCGCCAGGATCTGACGTCCGACTGGGTGCCCGGCTTCGCCGCCGTACCGCGCTCCGCGTTCCTGCCGGACATCATCTGGCCGTACGACCCCGGGCGCGGCGACCACGTCCGTGTCTCCCGGTTCAACGAACCCGGCGCCTGGTCCACGTACGCGCACTGTGACGTCCCCATCGTCACCCAGTGGGACGAGAACAGCGACGCCCACACACCCCTCACCGAACCCACCAGCTCGTCATCGATGCCCAGCATCACCCTCTCCATGCTCCGCGACCTGGACGTGGGCACCAGCTCGCGTGTGTTGGAGATCGGCACCGGGACCGGGTGGTCGACCGCACTCCTCGCCCACCGCCTCGGCCGACGCAACGTGATCAGCATGGAAGTGGACGCCCCCATCGCAGCCCGGGCCCGGGTCGTCCTCCGGCGCTTCGGGCTGCCCGTAACCGTCGTCAGCGCTGACGGACTCCTCGGGCACGCGGCCGGCGCTCCGTACGACCGCACCATCGCGACCTGCGGCGTACGGGCGATCCCGTACGCGTGGGTGGAACAGTCCCGCCCCGGCGGGCTGATCCTGGTCCCCTGGGGCACCCACTACGCACCCCTGGACATGAACGTCCTCCTCACCGTCGCAGACGACGGCCGCTCCGCGTCCGGGCGCTTCCTCGGACTGGTGGAGTTCACCAAGCTCCGCGCCCACCGCCTCACCTGGCCGAACCACGCCGACCACCTGGCCGCGCACAGCTTCGGCAGCGCGGCGAAATCCCTCACCTCGGTCACCGCTGCGGAGCTGGGCACCGGGCGGTTCGAGCCCTCCCACCTCGCCGTCGGCACCCGCGTCCCCGACTGCGTCCACGCCCCCGCACCCGCCCGCGGCGGCGTGCAACCCGTCTGGTTCTACAGCCTCACGGACAAGTCCTGGGCAGTGGTCCTCTTCCGCAACGGCACCGGACTCGCCACCGTCCGCCAAGCCGGACCACGACACCTCTGGGACGAAGTAGAAGAAGCACTGCACTGGTGGCGAGACGCAGGACGACCCGGCTTCGAACGGTTCGGGCTCACCGTCACGACGGAAGGGCAAACCGTCTGGCTCGACCACCCCTAGCCAGCACACACACCACCACAACGCAAAGAGCCCCGGATCTCTCCGGGGCTCCTGGCCTGCTGTGCACTCGGCAGGATTCGAACCTGCAACCTTCTGATCCGTAGTCAGATGCTCTATCCGTTAAGCTACGAGTGCTTGTGCTTCTCGGGCTTTTCTTCCCGGTCGGCGTTGCGGGAACAACATTACATGACCTGCGGCGTCAGGCGAAATCCATTCATCACACCGGGCCTGACCTGCGAAAACTCCGCTCAGAGGGGTCAGGGCGCGACATGGCCCCGCAGGGGTGGGTGACCGGGGCCACACACAGGCCGTGGGGGAAACACAAGAGCCCCGGGCCAGTGATGGCCGAGGGCTCTCGTGGTCTTGAAGCGGAGGCGGAGGGATTTGAACCCTCGATGGGCGGTAAAACCCAAACCGCATTAGCAGTGCGGCGCCATAGACCGGACTAGGCGACGCCTCCAGCACCCCCCGCGCAAGCGCGAGTGGTGTGCAGATGATGACACAGCCACGCGGGGTGTCACCAATCGCTGACCACGGTACTAGGCGCGCCGGGCCGAGGGCAAAGCACATCCGGGGGCGTCCGGGCGCCTTCACGGGGCGTCCGCGGTACGTCCCCACCCGGCGGGGTGCGCAACGGACGGGCGCGGGGAGCGTTAGACGCGGTGGGGCCGCGTGGCCCCGAGCCGGCGCCGGGTGGGTCCCGTGCGGGGCCGCCGGGTGCCGGTCGGATCGGATTCGCATCCGTACGACGGCACGACGTCAGGACGGCACCACGTCCTCGTGCGCGTCACGGAGAACAAACAGGAGCGTTCATGCTGCGCCGCATCGTCCTCACCGCCTCCGCTTCCGCCGCCGTCCTCACCGCCTTCACCGGCACCGCTCTCACGGGCACCGCCAGCGCCGCGACCGGGCTGCCCGTGCCGCTGCCGGTGCCGTTGGCGTCGCTGCTCGGGGAGGAGCCGCAGGACCGGTTGACGGTCGTCGTGTCGGAGACCGGGAACCCGCGGACCGACGGGCGGTACGAGCTGGACTGCAGCCCCGCCGGGGCGAAGGGCGCACTCGGGATCCCCGGCGGGACGCACCCCGCGGCGGTGGGGGCGTGTGCCCGGCTCGACGAGATGGCGCGGGAGGGGGAGAACCCGTTCGCGCCCGTGCCGCGGGACGCGCTGTGCACCCAGCAGGCCGGCGGGCCGGCCACCGCTCGGGTCACCGGGACCTGGCAGGGGCAGCGGGTGGACTCCACGTTCACCCGGCAGAACGGATGTGAGATCTCCCGCTGGAACCTGATGCGGCCGATCCTCCCGAGCGCCGGCGCATAGTGGCCCACGGGCAGCTCGCAGGGGGTCGCGTACGTCGTACGGTCACCGGAAACGCACCTCTTGCACACACAACCCGGATGAGAGCTGCCCCTCTTCCCCCGCCCCCGCGCAGCCGCTGCCTTTAGACTCCCTCCCAGTGACAGGCTGAAGGGCAGCAGGGAGGAACCGTCGTCGTGAGCAGCAGGCCATCCCGAGGCGCTGCTCGCCTCGCAGCCATACTCGACGCGCTCCCCGACGGGCTCGTGCTGGTGAATTGCAACGGCACGGTCGTCAACGCCAACACCATCGCGCTCGAACTCTTCGAGGCGCCGGGCACCGCACTGGTCGGACGCGGGCTGCTGGATCTGCTGCCCGCGTTCGACTCCAGGCTCATCCCCGGGTCGATGCGCCGCCCGGAGGCGGCCGGCCCGCGCGGTCGTACGAAGCCGACGCGGATGATGGCGCGGCGCACGGACGGCAGCGAGTTCCCCGTGGAGGTCACCAGCGCCAGTCTGGAGGACGGGCGGGAGGCGTACGACGCGCAGCACTCGCTCTACACCGGCGACGAACTGCTGATGCTGGTGGTGCGGGACCTGTCGGGGACGGTGGACACCGAGGCGGAGCTGGCGCGATCGCAGCGACAGACCGAGATGATCCTGCGGGCCGCGGCCGAGGGCGTCGTCGGTACGGACACCGAGGGCCGGGTCGTCCTCGTCAATCCGGCCGCGGCGCAGATCCTCGGGTTCCGCGCCAGCGACCTGGGCGGGCAGGAGTTGCACCCGCTGGTGCTGCACTCGCGCGAGGACGGCAAGCCGTTCCCGTACAACGAGTCGCCGCTCGCGGACACGCTCAGGTCGGGGCGGAAGCACCGGGTCCGCGGGCAGGTGCTGTGGGCGAAGAACGGCTCGCGGGTGCCGGTCGACCTGACGACCTCGCCGGTGCGGGACGGGGACCAGCTCGTCGGCGCGGTGATGACGTTCACCGATCGCCGACCGATCGAGAAGCTGGTCGAGCAGCACGCGGCCGAGTTGACGGGGACGACGGAGCGGCTGACGGGCGAGCTGGAGCAGGCGCGGGAGCAGCACGCGGCCGAACTCGCCGACAAGGCCGAGCGGTACACCGTCGAGATCGAGGGGCGCGACGAGCGGTTCCTCGCGCTGGCGGGGCGGCAGGAGCAGCTCACTGCGGTGCTCGGGGACGCGTTGCGCGGGCCCTTGGAGGAGCTGCGGGCCGAGTTGGGGACGCTGGCGGCCGATCCGGCGGGGCAGTTGTGGCCCGAGGCGAATCAGATCCTGCACCACCTGGCCGCCGGGTACTCCCGGATGACGACGCTGATCGACAACGTCCTCGGCTTCCAGCGTCTCGACGCGGGCGGGGAGGAGTTGGCCAAGTCGAAGTCGCTGCTCGACGCGGTCGTGACGGCCGGTGTCGAGGGTGCGGTGGAGCTGATCGGGCCGGGGCGGGTGCAGTTCGCGGTGCACGCGCCGCGGATCGAGGCCGAGGTGGACGCGGGTCGGCTGGCGACGGCGCTGGCGCATCTGATCGCGGACGTGGCCGGGGTCGACTCGACGGGGAAGACCCGTCCGGTGGCGGCTCCCGAAGCGGGTACGGGTGTGGGCACGGCTACGGGTGCTCCGGCGGCTCGTGCTGGCGGTGGTGCTGGTGCTGGTGCGGCGTACGTGGACTCCACGGTCGTGGTCGCGGCGGCGCAACGCGGTGACGTCGTACGGCTTGAGGTGCGCGGGCCCTTCCCCGGCGGCGATCCGGTGCACCAGCCGATCGTGCGCGGGATCGTGGCGGCGCACGGCGGGGTGGTGCAGACGCACGAGGTGCCGGGGATGAGCGGCAGTGCGTACGTGGTGGAGGTGCCGCTCGGCGAGGGCGCGGGGGCCGTGGCCGCCGCGGCGCCGGTGGTCGGGCGCGAGCTGGAACTTCCGGCGGCGCAGGAGGCCCGTAAGCAGGGCGGCGCCCAGCAGGGCGGACCTCAGCAGGGCGGACCTCAGCAGAGTGTGACGGAGGGCGTGCAGCGGGGCGTTCAGCAGGCCGCCGAGGGGCGGGCGCTGGCTCTGCCGGAGCAGGCGTCGGGGGATCCGGCGCCGGGCGGCGGGCGGCGCAGGGCCCGTCGGGGGTCGACGGACGCGTTCCTGGCGAGCCCGCTGGAGGCGGAGTCGGCCGCTGGTGAGGGCGGCGCCGGTGGCGACGGCGGTGCCGAGGGCGGGACCGGGCGTCGGCGCGGGCGGCCGAGCCCTGCGGAGGGCGGTGCTCCGGCCGAAGGTTCGGTGGTGTCCGCCGCCGAGGGCGCGGCGCAGGGCGGGCGGCCCGCGCTGGGCGAGGCGGTGCCGCCGCAGGGCGTACCGGCCGAAGCGGCTGCCGGTGGCAGTCGACGTGCACGGCACGGCGGGGTTCCGGAGCTGCCGGCCGGTGGGCCGCTGGCCGGTGGGCCGGGCGCGGCCCAAGGGCAGGTGCCGGTGCCGGCCCAGGGTCCCGTACCGCCGCAGGCTCCGGTGCCGGCCCGGGTGCCGGTGCCACCGCAGGCTCCGGTGCCTCCGCAGGGGGTCGCGCCGCAGCCCGTACCACCGCAGGTGCCCGTACCGCCGCAGGCTCCGGTGCCGGCGCAGCTGCCGGTGCCTCCGCAGGGGTCCGTACCGCAGCCGGTGCCGCCGCGCGGTGCGGTGCCGGCGCCCGTACCTGCGCAGGCGCAGGCTCCCGTACCGGCCGCGGCGGAGGCCGTCGCGGGGCGGCGGGCCCGTCGGGCGCTCGCGCCCGCGCCCGCCGAGGACCCGGCGCCGCAGGCCGCCGCGCGTCCGCCCTTCGCACTGTCCGCCGGGGACGCGGCGCAGCACGAGGCCGCGCGCACCGGGCCCGACGGCGACGAGTTCACGCCGCCGCAGCCGCACCCCGTGGTGCCGCCGGGGCCGACGGGGCGCCGTAGGGCGCGTCGGGAGATCGAGGGCCAGGCCGGGCCGGGGGCCCAGGGCGAGCACAAGGACCAGCCGACGGAGGGCACGGCTCCGGCCACACAGCAGGCGCAGGCCGCACAGCAGGCGCAGGCGGCTCAGCCCTCTGACGTACGGTCGCTGGAGCAGGGGCCGCGGTCCCTCTCCCAGCCGTTGCCGGCCGAGGCTCCGATGCCGGCGGACGCCTCGCAGGGACGGGCGTTCAGCGTACGGACCCTGGGACAGGGCGTCCCGTTCACACCGAACCAGAGCCAGAACCAGGCACAGGCACAGGCACAGGCACAAGGGCAGCAGGCACAGCAGGGGCAACCGGGTCAGGCGGCGCAGGCCCCCAACTCCGGCTCCGGCCGCCGTCGCAAACTGGCCACCCCGCCCACCGCGGACCGCCCCGAACCGACACCGCAGCAACAGCAGCAACCTCAGCCGAGCGGTCACACCCAGTCCGCGCTCCGGCTCCCCACACCCGGGGAGCGCGAGCAGGAAGAGCAGGGGCGCGCGTACGCCATAGGCGCCCCCGACGAGGGCGCCGCCGAGGGCCCCGAGCCGCTGGACGGCCCGGGCGGTGCGGTCGAGGTCACCAACCGGCCGCTCCCCCAGCCCGTGGACGACGAACTGCCGCCCGAGCCGTTGGACAACCCGCGCCGGCTGCTGGTCTGGCCCGCGCCGGACGTCTCCACCCAACAGGCGCTCAGCGACCGCGGCTACCGTCCCGTCGTCGTGCACTCACGCGAGGAGGTCGACGCGCAGATCGCCGCCTTCCCCGCGGCGCTGTTCGTCGACCCGCTCACCGGCCCGATCACGCGTACCGCGCTCCAGTCGCTGCGCCAGGCGGCGGTGGCGGCGGAGGTTCCGGTGCTGGTCACGGCCGGCCTGGGGCAGGCGACCCGGGAGGCCGCGTACGGCGCCGACCCCGCGGTCCTGCTGAAGGCGCTCGCCCCGCGCGACAGCGAACAGCACCCCTCGCGCGTACTGCTGATCGAGGAGCACGAGGAGATCGCACTGGCGTTGACGGAGGCGTTGGAGCGTCGCGGCCTCCAGGTCGCGCGCGCCGCCGCGGACGCGGACGCGGTCTCGCTCGCGGCCCAGATGCGGCCGAACCTCGTCGTGATGGACCTGATGCAGGTGCGTCGGCGCCGCGCCGGGATCATCGACTGGCTACGGGCCAACGGGCAGCTGAACCGTACGCCGCTGGTCGTCTACACGTCGGCCGGGCTCAACCGCGCCGAGTTGCCGCGGCTGTCGTCCGGCGAGACGGTGCTCTTCCTCGCGGAGCGGTCGACGAGCGCCGAGGTCCAGTCACGGATCGTGGATCTACTCGCCAAGATCGGCACGAACTAGTACGAACTGGTGCGAACTAGTACGAACGAGAACGGACACGGGCCGAAGTCGGTTCGGGTCCGGGACCACGGCGGTCCCGGACCCGTTCCGTTCGTTCCGTTCGTTCCGTTCGTTCACGAGGTGGCGGCTACAGCTTCGTCACTTCGAGCTCGCCGTCCGCGTACTGCCGACGGATCGCCCGCTTGTCGAACTTGCCGATGTTCGTCTTCGGCACCTCGGGCACCAGCACCCACCGCTCCGGCAGTTGCCACGACGCGAGGCTCTCGCCGAGGAACGCCCGCAGCGCCGCGTAGTCCACGCTCGCGCCCTCCGCGAGGACGACGGTCGCCAGCGGGCGCTCGCCCCACTTCTGGTCCGGCACGGCCACCACCGCCGCCTCGACGACCTCGGGGTGCGCCATCAGGGCGTTCTCCAGCGCGATGCTGGAGATCCACTCGCCGCCGGACTTGATGACGTCCTTCACCCGGTCGGTGAGGGTGAGGTAGCCGTCGGCGCTGATCACGCCGACATCACCGGTCTTCAGCCAGCCGTCCTCGCTGAACTTGTCCGCCGGCCTGACGGGCTCGGCGTCGACGCCGCCGAAGTACGCGGCGGCGATCCACGGCCCGCGCACCTCCAGCTCACCCGCCGACTCGCCGTCCCAGGGCAGCACGTCCCCGCCGGGCCCGACGACCCTGGCTTCGACGCCGGCCGGGAAGCGACCCTGGGTGACGCGGTACGACCACTCCTCCTCGGGCGTCAGCCCGGCCGGCGGGTGGGCCATCGTGCCGAGCGGCGAGGTCTCCGTCATGCCCCAGGCGTGACAGAGCCGTACGCCGATCTTGTCGTACGCCTCCATCAGCGCGGGCGGACAGGACGAGCCCCCGATGGTGACCATCCGCATGGAGCTCAGGTCGCGGGGATTCGCGGTGACCTCGGCGAGCAGGCCGTGCCAGATGGTGGGGACGGCGGCGGCGTGGGTCGGCCGCTCCTTCTCGATCATCTCGGCGAGGGGGGCGGGCTGGAGGAAACGATCAGGCATCAGCATGTTCACGCCGGTCATAAACGTGGCGTGCGGTATCCCCCACGCGTTGACGTGGAACTGCGGCACGACGACGAGGGTGGTGTCCCGGTCCGTCAGCGACATCGACTCGGCCATGCTGACCTGCATCGAGTGCAGATAGACGGAGCGGTGGGAGAAGACCACTCCCTTGGGGTCGCCGGTGGTGCCGGAGGTGTAGCACATGGCGGCGGCGGTGCGTTCGTCCAGCTCGGGCCAGTCGAAGGTGGTCGGGCGGCCCGCGATCAGCTCCTCGTACTCGTGCACCTGCGCCCGGGAGTCGACGCCGTCGAGCAGGCTGCGGTCGCCCGGCCCGGAGACGACGACGTGCTCGACCGTCGGCAGGTGCGGGAGGAGGGGGGCGAGCAGCGGCAGCAGGGAGCCGTTGACGATGACGACGCCGTCGGCGGCGTGGTTCGCGATCCACACCAGCTGCTCGGCGGGGAGGCGGAGGTTGAGCGTGTGCAGTACGGCGCCCATGGACGGGATCGCCAGATACGCCTCGACGTGCTCGGCGTTGTTCCACATCAGCGTGGCGACCCGCTGGTCTCCGTCGACGCCCAGCTCGTCACGGAGCGCGTTCGCCAGTTGGGCCGCGCGGTCGCCGATCTCGGCGAAGCTGCGGCGATCCGGCTCGGGGGCCCCGGTCCACGTGATGACCTGGGACTTCCCATGGATTCGGCGTCCGTGCTCCAGAATCCGTGAAGTCAGCAGCGGTGCGTCCTGCATGGTGCTCAGCACGGCGTCCTCCTGGTGGGCGCTGGCGCGCTACGTGGCAGTAAGGGTGTGCAGATTCTGCATGTGCACCCCGGGATGCCACCACCCCTAGGGAAGCGCAATCGCTTCGTGCTGCTCGTGCCCGTCGTGCCGATCGATCAGCGGACCGGGATCAGCGGACCAGGTCAGCGGACCGGGGTCAGCTCGGGGTCCTCGCGCAGCTTGCCGAGCGCGCGGGACACGGCGCTCTTGACCGTGCCCACCGAGACCCCGAGCACCTCGGCGGTCTGGGCCTCGCTCAGGTCTTCGTAGTACCGCAGGACGACCATGGCGCGCTGGCGGTCCGGCAGCTTCATCACGGCGCGCCACATCGCGTCGTGCAGCACCTGCTGCTCGGCGGGGTCCGGCGTGGGCGAGGTTTCGCGCTCGGGCAGCTCGTCGCAGGCGAACTCGTCCACCTTGCGCTTGCGCCACTGCGAAGTGCGGGTGTTGAGCAGGGCGCGGCGGACGTAACCGTCGAGGGCGCGGTGGTCCTCGATGCGCTCCCATGCGACGTACGTCTTCGTGAGCGCGGTCTGGAGCAGGTCTTCCGCGTCGCTCGGGTTCGCCGTGAGGGAGCGGGCGGTGCGCAGCAGCACGGGCCCCCGTGCCCGTACGTACGACGAGAACGACGGGTAACGGGCGTAGGTCGCATACCGTGCGTCGGCTCCGTACGACGGAGGCACCGACCGGGCGGCCTTCGAAGCGCTTGTGCAGACTGGCGTGGTCATAGCCTCCAACGTAGGAGCGGAGGCGGCTCCAGCGGATCGGCCAGAGGTCCCGAAGGCATCTCCCCCTCAGGTTGTAGTGGTGGCGTCAACCCCACCTCCTGAAGGTGGAGACGACCCTCAGGAGCGATGACACCGCCCTCGGGGAGAGACGCGGACGGCCCTACGGAACGGGTGCCCCCGCATGCCGTTCGTAACCGTGGACCGAGCACAGAACTGCCGTAAACCGGCCAACGAGGGCCCGCGTCCGAGTCGTACGACCAGGGTGGAGACCCCGTACGACTCCAGGTGGACATCGCCCTCGGGGATTCCCGGGGTCGTACTCCTTCGGTACCGGGGACGGGTGCGGGCAGGCGTCCGCGGCGGGTCTCATCGGTCCACGACGCCGTCTCTTCGGCCCGCGGCGGGTCTCCACGGTCCGCGGCGGGTCTCATCGATCCGCTCCCAGGATCAGGCCCGAGGTGGGAACGCCCGTGCCCGCCGTCACCAGGGTGTGCTTCGCGCCCGCCGCTTGGTTCACGGAAGTGCCGCGGATCTGTCGAACCCCTTCCGCTATGCCGTTCATCCCGTGCAGGTACGCCTCACCGAGCTGCCCGCCGTGAGTGTTCAGCGGCAGGGCGTCCGCCGCGACGAAATCCGCGCCTTCCCCCGGGCCGCAGAAGCCGAACTCCTCCAACTGCATCAGCACGAACGGCGTGAAGTGGTCGTAGATGATGCCGACGTCCATGTCGTCGGGGCGGAGCCCCGAGGTGCGCCAGAGCTGGCGGGCGACCACGGCCATCTCGGGCAGGCCGGTCAGGTCGTCACGGTAGAAGCTGGTCATCTGCTCCTGCGCCCGCCCGGCGCCCTGGGCCGCCGCGACGACCACGGCCGGTGGATGGCGCAGGTCCCGGGCGCGCTCCCGGCTGGTGACGACCAACGCCTGACCGCCGTCCGTCTCCTGGCAGCAGTCCAGCAGCCGCAGCGGCTCCACGATCCACCGCGACGCGGCGTGCTCGGCGAGCGTGATCGGCTGACCGTGGAAGTACGCGGCGGGGTTACGGGCCGCGTGCCGGCGGTCGGTGACGGCGACGTGGCCGAACGCCTCCGGGGTGAGGCCGTACGCGTGGAGGTAGCGCCGGGCGGCCATGGCGACCCAGGAGGCCGGGGTCAGCAGGCCGGACGGCAGGTTCCAACCGAGGGCCGCGCCCTCTGCCGACGGCTCCCGCTGCTGTACGCCCGCACCGAAGCGGCGGCCGGACCGTTCGTTGAAGGCGCGGTAGCAGACGACGACCTCGGCGATGCCGGCGGCGACGGCGAGGGCGGCCTGGAGGACGGTGGCGCAGGCCGCGCCGCCGCCGTAGTGGACGCGGGAGAAGAAGGAGAGCTCGCCGATGCCGGCCGCCTGGGCGACGGTGATCTCGGGGCTGGTGTCCATGGTGAAGGTGACGAGCCCGTCGACGTCGTCGGGGGAGAGACCGGCGTCGTCCAGCGCCGCGCGCACCGCCTCGACGGCCAGCTTCAGCTCGCTGCGGCCCGAGTCCTTGGAGAACTCGGTGGCCCCGATGCCGACGACGGCCGCGCGACCGCCGAGGGCGTCCTTGGTGTGCAGGCTCATCGGGGACCCTCCTTTTCGCATGGGGAGTGGGTGGCGCTCGTGCCGGGGTCGGTCGGGTCAGCCCGAGCAGCCGGGGCAGGCAGGGCAGCCGGGGCAGCTGAGGCGGGGAGGGTGACCGTGACCGTGCCGGTGACGTGGGTGCCGATGCCGTTGGCGCCGGTGATCCTTATCTCCGCCACGCTGCCGCCGCTCTCGCCGCTCCTGCCGTCCTTGCTCCTGCCGCCACCTCCGTCACCACCTCCGTCGTCGTCACGGATCGAGGTCACGGTGCCGCGCAGCACCATGGTGTCCCCGGGATAGTTGGGCGCACCGAGGCGGATGGCGACCTTGCGGAGCACGGCCCGGGGCCCGATGCGGTCGGTGACGTACCTCCCGACCAGACCGTTCGTCGTCAGGATGTTCATGAAGATGTCCGGGGAGCCCTTCCGGCGCGCCAGCTCCGCGTCGTGGTGCACGTCCTGGTAGTCGCGGGAGGCAATCGCGCCGGAGACGATCAGGGTGCGGGTGACGGGGATCTCCAGCGGGGCCAGTTCGTCCCCGGGCCGCAACGGCGCGGGGTCGAGGTCAGGGCCGGGGTCGACGCCACTGTCCGGGACGCTGTCCACGCCAGGGCCCGGGTCACGGCGCGGGCTGTCGCGCGCGCCGTGGTGCGAGTCGTGGTGCGAGTCATCGCGTGAGCCGTCGGTGTCCGGGGTCGTCGTGGTCATGCCGCTTCCTCCTCGCGTGCGAGCAGGGTGCCCAGCTCCGCCAGGACTTCGGCGCCACCGCCCAGGTACGCGTCCAACTGCCGCCCCCACAGGAAGTGCCGGTGGACCGGGTGGTCCAGGTCGGCGCCGAGTCCGCCGTGCAGGTGTTGGCCCGTGTGCACCACCCGCTTGCCCGCCTCGGAGGCCCACCAGGCAGCGGTGAGCGCGTGGGTGTCGTACGGCAGGCCCTCGTCACGGCGCCAGGCGGCTTCGTACGCCGTGACCCGGATCGCTTCCGTGTCCATATACGCGTCGGCCGCGCGCATCAGGACCGCCTGGTGGGTGGAGAGCGGCCGGCCGAACTGCTCCCGGACGGCGGTGTGCTCGACCACGCGGGCAAGGGAGCCGGCGCACGCTCCGGCCTGGAGTCCGGCGAAGGCCACCCGCACGGTGGCGAGTACGTCCTCGTACGCAGCCGGGCCGGCGCCGAGCCGTTCTGCAGGGGTGGCATCCAGGGCGAGCCGGCCGGCCGACCACGGTGCCGTGGTCTCCACGTCCTCGACGGCCGGCGCGTCCGCGACCCGTACCCACCACAGGGCCTGCGCCGCGTCCGCGACCAGGACGTCCGTGGCGTCGCGCAACCAGGGGACCCAGGGGACGGTGCCGGTGAGCCGGCCCGCGTCCGAACTCCGCACCGCGCCGGCGCCCGCGGTGAGGGCGCCCGTCGCGATCCGGGTGCCGTCGCGCAGCCCGGGGAGCAGGCGGGCGCGTTGGTCCTCCGTGCCGTGAGTGAGGACCGGCAGCAGGCCGTACGCCGCGGTCACGGCCAGGGGCGTCTGGGCGGTCCGGCGTCCCTGCTCCTCCAGCAGCAGCACCAGGCCCAGCAGCCCCACGTCCTCGGCCGCGCCGGTCAGCCCGGACGCGCACAGGGCACGCCACAGCTCGGGATCGCTTCCGCTGCCGAGGCGGGAGAGGCGATCGGGGGTGGCCAGGTCCCCGAAGATCGTGGCCGCGAGATCCCGCGCGGCGGCCTGCTCCTCGGTGGGGGTGAAGTCCATGTCAGCTCCCCTCAGACTGGGCCGCTGCTGCCGTCGGCTCCTCGACGACGCGGAAGACAGGCAGCACCAGAGCGTCGTCCGCGCTGTCCGCCCTGCCCGCCCCGTTCTCGGCGTCTGCACCGTCCGCCGCGTCTGCGACCCGGTGGAACTCCAACTCCACGGGCATCCCGACGCGCACCCGGTCGTACGAAACCCCGGTCAGCCCGGCGACGATCCGCACGCCCTCCGCCAACTCGACCAGCCCGACGGCGTAGGGCGGGTCGAAGGCCGGGAACGGGGGGTGGTGCATCACGACGTACGAGAAGACGGTGCCCGTGCCGGCGGCGGGAACGGCGTCCCAGGCGTCCGAACCGCAGGCGTTGCACCCGGGCAGCCAGGGGAAGCGGAGCCGCGCACAGGCCGTACAGCGCTGGATCAGCAACTGGTGCGCGGCAACGCCCTGCCAGAATCCGGCGTTGTCGCGGTTGACGACCGGACGGGGGCGGCGGGCCACGCCCGCGCCGCGGGGCGGTGCGGTCCCGGGGGTGTCCCCTGGTCGGCGCTGGCGCTTCGCGGGGGCGTACTTCAGGATGCGGAAGCGGTGCGTCCCGGCCAGTTGGCCGTCGGCGCGCACGTCCATGCGGGTCGTGATGAAGTGGCCCATGCCCAGGGCGGTCCGCTTGCGCGGGGAGACGGACTCGATCACCGCGTCGAAGGTGATCCGCTGCCCGGGGCGCAGCGGAAGCAGATACTCCTGCTCGCAGTCGGTGGCGACGACCGATCCGTAACCGGCCGAGTCGAGCAGCGCGAACATCTCGTCGTGGGCGCTGCCGTGGTCCGAGTCCACGTCCGGGTTCACATCCACGTCCGCGCCAGCGTCTGGGACTTGAGAGCGGGTGTGTCCGGACAGCCCGCCCATCGTCCACGCCTGGAGCATCGTGGGCGGGGCGACGGCGTCCGGGCCACGGTACGCCGGGTTGGTGTCGCCCATCGCCTCGCACCAGTGCCTGATCATGGGCTCGTTGATCAAATCCTTGCCGACACCGCCGATGACGGCGGGCCGGCCCTCGAACTCCTTCAACTGCGCATATACGTCAACGGGGTCGGCGGGCGCGGTGAAGTCGGCGGGGTCCCCCGCCGGCGCCGATCCCGAAGTCACGGTCGTCCCTTGCGTCGTCTGCGTCGTCATCGGCTCCCCCTCTTCATGCTCTTCATGCCGAGTCGCATCGTTGCCACGATCTCGCGCTGCACCTCGCTCACGCCTCCCCCAAAGGTGTTGATCTGAGCGGCCCGGTTCCCCCTTTCGAGCTCCCCCGCTCCCAGCGCTCCCGGTGAACCTGCACGGATCAAGCCCTCGTCGCCCGCGATCTCCTGGCAGATGCGGTACACCTCCACCGCGGACTCGGTACCGGCGAACTTCACGCCGCTGGCGTCGCCCGGCGCCAGCCGCCCCGCGCCCACGTCCCCCACCAAACGCCAGTTCAGGAGGCGGGTCGCGGCGAGCCGGGCGTGTGCTTCTGCGGCTCGGATGCGTACCCACGGCTCGTCGACGCGGCGCGTGCCGGTGACGGGGTCGGGCCGGCGGGCGCGGGCGAGAGCGGACGCGAAGACGTCCTCGGCCTGCATGCCGATGGCGGCGAGGGCGACGCGTTCGTGGTTGAGCTGGTTGGTGATCAGCCGCCAGCCGTCGTTCTCCGCGCCGACGAGGTTGGCGGCGGGGACCCGTACGCCGTCGTAGTACGTCGCCGTGGTGGTCAGCCCGCCCACGGTGTGGATCGGCGTCCAGGAGAACCCCGGGTCGTCGGTGGGCACGAGCACGATGGAGATGCCCCGGTGCTTGGGAGCGTCGGGATCCGTGCGACAGGCGAGCCAGATCCAGTCGGCGTTCTGGGCGTTGCTGGTGAAGACCTTCTGGCCGTCGATGACCCAGGTGCCCTCGTCCGGGGAGTCGGCCCGGAAGCCCTCGTCGGGGGAGGCCGCCGGCGCGCTACGGGGGGCGGTCGACGGCGCCCGGACGGCTCGGGTGCGGAGCGCCGCGAGGTCGGTCCCGGCCTCGGGCTCGCTGTAACCGATCGCGAAGACGAGTTCGCCGCGCAGTATGCGGGGGAGGAAGTGGGACTTCTGTGCCGTGGTGCCGTACTGCATCAGGGTCGGGCCGACGGTGTTCAGGGTCACCATCGAGACGGGTGCACCGGCCCGGTACGCCTCGTCGAAGAAGACGAACTGCTCGTCGGGGCCGCGGCCCTGGCCCCCGTACTCGACGGGCCAGCCCAGGCCGAGCAGCCCGTCGTCGCCGATGCGGCGCAGCAGCGCGCGCTGCCGAGGTGCGTCGGTGGCGGGCGGGGGCCCTTCGGGCATCAGGTCCCGGAAGTAGGAGCGGAGTTCGGCGCGCAGCTTTCGCTGGCGCTCGGTCGGGGCGAGGTGCACGGCGGCGGCCTCCCGGGCGGGTGCAAGGGCGTGAAGGCGTGAAGGCATGGGCGCGTGAACGTGCGGACGTGCCGGTGGTTGAGCTGTATGGACACCAGTTCCGGCGCTTCTGAATTTCTGACTGTCCGTCAGAAACAGACCTCTGTCAAGGTCATCGCCGCACGCACGAAACCGCCCGTGCGACGGCGCCGAAGCACCGCCGCACAGGCGGTCGTTCACCCCTTGCTCACACCCCCATCGGGCCGGCCCCTACCACCACAGGTGCGTGAAGTTCACCGCCACGTTGTCCTGGTCGATGGCGGTGAAGGCGGAGCCGTTCACGCTGGCGTTGTTGTTCTGGTTGGAGGCTCCGGCGCCACTGGCCACCTGCTGGCTGGTGGTGGAGTTGCCCAGGTTGTTGCCACCGACACCACTGCCGATGATCGAGCCCACGGACGCATTGGACCCCTCGCCCGCCAGGGCGCCGTTGTCGGCCGCGGCGACGCCCGTGAAGAGGGCGGCCGTCAGGGGCAGCGCGGCGACGGCGGCCAGAACGCGGGCGGTACGGACGCTTGCCATGTCATTTCCTCCAGGAATCACAAAGATCGAAAGCTAGGAAGGCAGAAGCAAGAGCAGAAGCAGCAGAAGCAGCAGGAGCGAGGAGCAGGAGCACGTACGGACGGGCTACTGCGCTGCACACCACTGCGGAGCTCGCACTCCGCTCAATCGCCCGGGCGGCTGGCCGACCGCCCGGATCGTGAACACGACGTCGCGCAGTCACAGTTGCCCAGTGAACCACCGGCGAACCACCCGTCCCGTAGCGATTCCCCCTCAAGCGTGAGGACAAGCAGATAAACCCCCTTCACCCCCGCAAAACCGCACACCAGGACGTCCAGCCATCGAAGCCGCATGACGGAACCGGGGCAGCGCAAGAGGTGAACCGTTTCGGCATCGTTTTGGCCAACATGGCACCCTTCCCTTCTTCGAACATTCGTACGAAACTGAAGCCATGGCCATCACCGATCGGCAGACCGCCACCCTGGCCCTGGCCCACGCCCTCTCCGCTGCTGAGCGCGGGTTCCCCGTCTTTCCGCTGTCCGCGACCAAGCTCCCGGCCCTGCGCTCGCCGCACCGCAAGGACGCACTGCCGACCCGGTGCCGCGGCGAGTGCGGGTTCCCGGGACACGGCGTCCACGACGCCACCACGGACCCTGCGGCCGTACGGGCGCTGTTCGCCGCTGCGCCCTGGGCCACGGGGTACGGCATCGCCTGCGGCCGGCCCCCGCACCATCTGATCGGCATCGACCTGGACGTATTCGGAGCGCACGGGCCCGACGGCGGGGGCGGCGACAGGGGCACCGGTGGCCCTCGCAGCAACAGCGGCGGTGGCGCCGATCACAGCAGCGTGGACGGCGCCGGCGCCGATCGCGCACTGGCCGATTCCTTGTCATCGCTCCAGGACATAGCCCTACGGCACCTCTTCACGATCCCCGAGACGGTCACCGTCCTGACCCCGAGCGGCGGCCGGCATCTCTGGCTGACCGGCCCCGCCGACGTCGTCGTCCCCAACTCCGCGAGCCGGCTCGCACCCGGCATCGACGTACGCGGAGCTGGGGGTTACCTCGTCGGACCAGGTTCGGTGACTCCCCAGGGGAGGTACCGGCTCGCGCCCGGGAGCGCCCGATTGACCCCGGCACCCTGCCCCCGCGCTCTTCTGCACCTGGTCGCGCCCCCCGCGCGCCCTCACCACCCCTCCCCCGCCACCGCCCGCGCCGCCGGCCCCGGTCGCGCCCAGGGGCAGGGCCTCGTCCACTTCGTCCTCGCCGCGCACGAGGGCCAGCGCAACACCCGGCTCTTCTGGGCCGCTTGCCGTGCGTACGAGAACGGCTTCGGGGACGCGCTCGCCGACGCCCTCGTGAACGCGGCCGTCCGCGCGGGCCTCACCGAACGCGAAGCCCGCGCGACGATCGACTCCGCCCGTCGCATGACTGCCACGTGACCACGTCCGCCCGCCGCCACGCAGGGCCGCGATCGCTGGTAGGACAATCAGAACAACCGGCAGCATTGGCTGCCGCTCCGCTAAAAGCCCAGCTAGACCCATCAGTCCCGACGCTCCCATGGCGATCTCCTGTGGATGAGCGGTGGTGGCGACGGCTGCTCGACCGCGGCCTGTCCACAACCTTCCGACCCGCCGTCAATTTCCCTCTAGGCTGAAGAAACACCGGGAAACTCGGGGCACCGGGTACCGGACCGCAGCAGCGGAGGGGGATGGGGATTCCATGGCCGGAGGTCGCCCGCCGAAGGACGACGCACCCAAGCGCTACCCGGAGTTGGAGGAGCTGGCCACCTGGTTCAGCCAGGCCATTGCGGACGCCGGCTACCCCAGCCCGAACGCGGTCGTGCGCGCCGAGATCGCCCATAAGAACGTCGTCTACGCAATACACGGAGCCGCCCGTTTCCTGAAGTTGGACGTCGTGCGCGCCCTCGCGGTGGGCCTCGGACGCGACCCCGCCGAGGTCGAGCCGCTGTGGACCCGGGCGAAGGAGGCCGTCGACCGCGCCGCCGCTGACCACCTCGCGGACCGGACCCCGCACCTCACCTCCTGGGCGGAGCTCCCCCTGCCCGAGCTCGCCCTGCGCAATCTGGTGGAGGCCCAGAGCAAGGCGGTGGAGCGCCTTCCGTACGATCGGCTCGCCGTGGAGGAGCCGCCGATGTCCGCGGTCTACGTCCGCCCTCGGATCCGCGCCTCCGCCCGTACCGGCGAAGGACACGGCCACGCCCCGCGGGACGTGCGGACCGCCGGCGACGGCGCCCGGCGCTCGCCGGACTCCGGCCGGGAGGACGGTCCCGCGCTGGATGCGGTGCTGCCCGTCCCGGACGCCCTCGCCCGCCACGACCACCTGCTGATCACGGGCGAGCCCGGCGCCGGCAAGTCGACCCTCTCCAGCCACCTCGCCTGGACGCTCTCCCGGATCTGGCTCCGCCAGGACACCAGCCTGGAAGCACCGGTCCCCGAGCCCGTCATCCCCCTGCGCATCGCCGCCCGCACCCTGGTCGACCAGGCCGGGTCGTGGAGCGCGGTGCTGTGCCAGGCGGCCCGGCGCAGCCTCGGCCGCAGCCTGGTCGCCGATCCGGACCCGACGCTGTTCGCCGGCCGGGTGCAGGGCGCGCGCTGGCTGGTCATGGTGGACGGGCTGGACGAAATAGCGGACCACGACGCGCGTACGGGAGTGATCCGTACGATCGCCCAACACGCGCGCGCGGGCAGCGACTACCGCTTCGTGGTGACCACCCGCCCCCTGCCGGAGTCCGAACTCGCGCCACTGCGCACCCCGCTCGTCGGCGCGTACGGCATGGAGCCCTTCCGCGACGCCGAGTTGCGGGACTTCGCCGGCAAGTGGTTCGCGGCGCAGTACGAGGGGGACAAGGAGCGGGCCCGGGCCGCCGCCGACCGGTTCCTCAAAGAGACCCGGGACGGCCGCCTCCAGGAACTCGTCCGCAATCCGCTGCTCGCCACGATCGCGGCGGTGAACGCCACGGTCGACCGCTCGCGCCCGCTGCCCACCAGCCGGCTCAGCCTCTACCAGCGCTTCTGCGAACACCTGTTGACCCGCGGCGAGAGCGCTGCGGCCGTCCGCGCCGAGCTGTACCGGCGCCATCGCGACGACCCTGAGCGGCGCGACTTCCACCTCTGGCTGGAGGAGGACAAGCAGGAGGTGCTGGGCGTGCTCGGCCGGTGCCGCATGGAGGGCGAGGGCTCCCTGTCGGAGGCGGCCCTGCGCTGGGTGCCGGAGCACGCGGCCGAGCGCCCGCTGCCGGCGGGCTGGGAGACGGAGGTGCGGGAGTTCCTCCAGGGCACGGGGCTGCTGGTGCCTGCGGACGACGACTACCGCTTCCTGCACCACTCCTTCGCGGAGTTCATGGCCGCCCGGTCGTACGCCCTGGAGATCCCGCCGGACTTCCCGGACGTCGAGGACTGGATCCGACGGGCCTACAAGGACGACGAGCAGACGTTCGTGATGTTCGTGTTCTGCATGTGGTCCGAGCGCCCGCAGTGCGCGGGGGACCGCATCACGGGCGAGTTGCTGGCCGGTACGCGCGGCGGCCACGAGCGGTCGTTGCTGGCCGGGCTGCTGCTGGCGGAGGGCGTGTCCCTGGGGGCGGCGGAGGAGACCCTGGTCCTGGACCGGCTCGAAGCGGTCGCGCGCAACGCCGACACGGACGACAGCGAGGAGGCGTTGGAGGTCCTCGGCGGCCTCGGCGGCCGGCCGAGCGTCCTGGAGCGGCTGGAGCGCATGGCCTCGTCGGAGCCGCTGGGCCCGATGCTGCGGCTCTACGCGGTCGAGGGGTACAGCCAGGCCGGGGAGGCGGAGGAGGCAGAGCGGCTGCTCGGCCCGGTGCTGGGGTGGATCTACGGGGCCGTGCCGCGGGCGGCCGAGGTCGCCTGCTCGATCGGGGACGGCGCGCGCGAGGCGGTGCGCCGGCGCGCCTGGGCCCTAGCGCAGGGACCGGAGTCGAACGTGTTCCTGCGGGCCCGGTCCGCCGTGGCCCTGGAGAGACTGGGCCAGCCCGAGGAGGCGGCGACGCTGGCGCGCGACGTGCTGACGGACCCGCTGGCCGGCTCGCCCCAGCTGAAGGAGGCGGCGGAAGCCTGGACGAAGGCGATCCCGACCGAGGCGGCGACCGTGGCGCAGCTGGCGCAGCAGCGCCCCGCCGTGGACCAGCAGGGCAGGGCCACCGTCGCGAAGGTGCTGGAGGAGGCCGGCGAGTCGGAGGCGGCGGCGCTCCTGGCCGGCGAGGTGCTGCGCTCGGGCACGCCCGACTCCGCGGCGCTCACGTCCGCGGCCAGGACCTGGGTCAAGGTGCGCGGCACGGAGGCCGTGGCGACGGTGCTGGAGGCGTTCGTCGCCAGCAGCGCCGACCAGGGCCACGACCTGGACACCCCGGCCGCGCTCCTCTCGTCGGTCGCCGTCTTCGCGGCGGAGTCGCAGATCGCGGAGTGGGCCAAGGACGTCCTGACCAAGCACCGTTGGGGCACGTTCGAGGGCGGCAGCGTGGTGTCCACCTGGCTGGCGTCCGGCGGTCCGGCGGTGGTCGAGGAGGTCATGGCGAGGATCGACCGCGGCCGGCTCCTTGAGGGGTACGCGCGGGCGGAGACGGCGGAAGTGCTGCTCGACGCGGGCGCCCGTGCGGAGGCGGGCGAGTTGGCCGAGTGCGCGCTGCGCACGCCCAATCTGTCCCACAAGCGCTACCAGCAGTCGGTGGACGTGCTGCTGAAGGTGGCCGGCGAGGACTCGGCCGAGCTGTTGCGGACGATCTGGGACGAGTGCCCCGGCCTGGGGATCAACAGCGCCTGGCTGCACGGCGTCCTGGACGCCTGTGCCGGCTACGAGGAGGAGGCGCCGCGCCTCTCCGCCGCGGCCTGCCGTTTCGCCAGGGAGCTGATCGACCTGGGCACGGTGCAGAGCACGGACGTGCTGCTGGCCCTGGAGACCCTGGGCGAGCTCGAAGGGCGCGCGTCCATCCCGTACGTCGTCCAGACGGCGAAGGAGCACACCGAGCTCAACTGGCAGCACATCTGCGACATCGCACAGGGGTTGGCGGCGCTGGGGGAGCGCGCCGCGGCGCTGGAGCTGTGGCGGCACGCCATCGGGATGCAGTATCCGCCGCAGCAGTCGGAGCTGCGGTTGCTGATGGACATCGAGCGGGCGGAGGCGGCGTCCGAGGCGTCAGGGTGGATACGGGAGCTGATCGCGGACCCGAGTACGTATGCGCCGCGGCGGTTGCGGCTGAGGCAGTTGTTGGCGTGGTTGACGGCGGCGGAGGCCGTGGATGCGTCGGGTACGTCCGACGCCTCAGGTACACCAGAGGTACCTGGTGCCTCAGGTACCTCTGAGGCACCTGGTACGTCTGCGCCGGACGGGATCAGGGGAGGTCGGCCAGTTCCGGGGCCTCGCCGGTGAGGTGGTTGACGTCCAGGATCGAGAAGTCGGCACCCTGCGGGTCGGTGAGCGAGGCGTACCGCCCGAAGGGGCTGTCCACCGGCCCGTACCGGAGCACGGCACCGAGCCCGGTCGCCCGCGCCACGGCCTCGTCGCAGCCGGAGACGCTGAAGTAGACGTTGACGTACGGGGGCACCTCGGGCGGGAAGTCCTCCGTCATCTTCATCCGCCCCAGGACGGGCTCGCCCTCGACGTTGTAGATGCGGAAGTCCACGTTCGGGTCGTCCATCTGCTGGGAGGCGTACCCGAAGACGGCGGGGAAGAAGGCGTCCGCATGGGCCGGCTCGCGGGTGAAGACCTCGGCCCAGCAGAAGGCGCCGGGCTGTTCCTTCGTCGCCTCGAAGCCCTCGTGCGCCCCGGCCTGCCAGGCACCGAAGACGACGCCGTCGGGGTCGCTGACGATGCACATCGATCCGAAGTCGCCGACCTGCATCGGCTCCAGCAGCACCCGACCGCCGTTGCTCCGGACCTCGGCCGCGGTAGCGGCGACGTCGGGCGAGGCCAGGTACAGACACCACCGCGATGCTTCCTCCGAGCCCGGCATCGGCGGAACGACAGCGGCGACCGCCTTCCCGTCCGCGTACGCCTGCGTGTAGTTTCCGTGCTCCGACGACGCCTCGCCGAAGGTCCAGCCGAGGACGGCGCCGTAGAAGCGCTTCGCCCCCTCGACGTCCGTGAACATCGCGTCGGCCCACACGGGGGTCCCCTGGGGTTTCACGGTCATGACTGCGCTGCCTTCCGATCGCTGGGGCCGTCCGGTGCTTCCTCCTTCTTCACGCTAGTCACTCGTGGCACGGAGCGCGCGCCGAATCCGAACTCTCATTCGATTACAACGCTCAGCGCGGTGCCCGGCCGAGCCCCCGGCCCACAGCACCCGTCCGGTCCGTGGCAGCTGATCAAATAGGGGATGACCTCGATGAACACGGCTTCCTTGAACACGGCTTCCTTCTGGACCGGGACACGCGTACGGCTGCGCGGCGTCGAGCCCGACGACTGGACGGCGTTCATGCGCTTCGCAGCCGACGAGGAGGGCCTCGGCGATCTCGTACGCCCCCCTCGATCCGCCGAGGAGCACCGAACCCGGGCACGGGAACTGGCCGTTGCCGGGGCGTCCGACGGCGACCGGTTCCAGTTGGCCGTGGAGGCCGTCGAGACCGGCGTGGTCGTCGGCGCGGTGGGGTCGCACCACGCCGACGCACGCGCCGGCTGGTTCGAACACGGCGTCACCATCGGCGCCGCCCACCGGCACCGGGGCTACGCGTCGGAAGCCGTCGTACTGCTGCTGCGCTACATGTTCGCCGAGCGGCGCTTCCACAAGTGCCGGGCGCGGATCCTCGCCCACAACGAGCCGTCGCTGGCGCTCCACCGACGACTCGGCTTCGTCGAGGAGGGACGACTGCGGGACCACGTGTTCGCCGCCGGCCGGTACCACGACCTGGTGTTGATGGGCATGCTCGCCGACGAGTTCAGCGCCGGCGAGTCCAGCACCTGCGACGCTTACCCGGCGACGTCCGGCGCCGCCGGGTAAGCGAAGTCGTACACGACGATTTCGGCCACGGGGACGTATCCGACGCGCTGGTAGAGCGCGTTGCTCGTCGGGTTGGCCGCGTTCGTGTACAGCACGACCTCCTGCGCGCCCGCGGCCCGCGCCGCGCGGCTGACCTCGACCGTCACGGCGCCGGCGTAGCCGCGCCCGCGCAGGTGGGCCGGGGTGTACACGGGGTCGATCCGGACCTGGCCGCCGACCAGCGGATTCACCCCGGCCATGGAGACGGGCGTGCCGTCCGGCGTCTCCCAGTACGTGTAGTGCTTCTCCGCGAAGCGCGTGCCGGCCCAGGTGTCGGCGTCGATGGTGACGTCCTCCTCGACGTCCGCGGCGAACTCACGACACCACTGCATCAGGTGCTCGTGCTCCGGCTCTCCGACCAGCCGGCCGCGTCCCTCGGGGAAGGGGTCCGGCGGGGTGAGCGTGCCCAGCCGGTTCAGCCGGAGCCGTACGCGGGGCGAGTACGCCGCGCCCGTATGCCGCTGCCACGCCTCGGCGAAGACGTTCGCGGTGCTCTCCTCCGCGGTGACGTGCGGGAGGGCGTGCCCGAGGGACAGCAGGTGCGCGGCGAGGCCGTCGGCCTGCTCGGGGGTGAGGGCGGTGGGGCTGAGGCCGCCACCCGGGAGGCGGTGGAAGGCGGCGCGAACCTCGCCGTCCGACTCCAACCGGCCGAAGACGGGAGCTTGGGGACCGTACGCAGTCGACCCGAGCGTACGCACCTTTTCGGCCACCGACAGGGCCGTGGTGTGCAGGACGGGGTCGGAGCGCAGGAAGTCGCCGGCGCGGGCGAGGTGGTCGTCGACGTCGTCGGTGAGGAGCCACTGGTCTGAGAGCATCCTGCATCCTTTTCCAGGCGGAGGGCGGACGCCAGCGGTTTTCCGGGGAGCCTCAGCGGTGCCGACGCCGAAGCCAACGGGACCGTCCTTGAGGTCCGATGTTGCCGTCCCATCACATGCTCATGCAGTGGCGATCATGTTGCGGGGGCACTCTCGTCGCCATGTTGACCTCCAGGAAGCGCGGTGCGACGACCAACTCCGGTACGAGGCGTCCGTGACACCGGCCCACCGCCGACCGAGGCGGCGCGGCGTACTCGCCCTCGGCGGAGGGCTCGCCCTGGCGCCCCTGTCGGCGGTCCTCCTCCTCCGAACGGACCGGTCAACCCAGGAAGCACCTGCTGCACCTCCGCCGTCACGGGGCGTCCGCCTGACGTCGACCTCACCCACCGCCCAACCTCCCGGATGGATGGACGACGTCGTCCGAAAACCGATCGAAGCGAACTTCACCCCGGGCGGCCGGGAGGTCCAACGGGGCCTGATACTGCACGTGCAGGAGGGTGAAGGGTCGCTCTTCGAACGCTTCTCCTCCCCCACGACACGGAGTTCCGCCCACTTCTGGGTGTCGCAGGCCGGCGAGATCGAGCAGTACGTATCGATCCACGACCGCGCCTGGACACAACGCGCAGGCAACACCGACTGGGCCTCGATCGAGACGTCCGGCTTCACCGGCAAACCACTCACCACGGCCCAAATCGAAGCCGTCGCCCGCGTCTACGCCTGGGGCGCCCGCGTGCACGACTGGCCCCTCGAAGTGACGGACTCCCCCCAGGGCCGCGGCCTCGGCACCCACTCCATGGGCGGCGCCGCCTGGGGCGGCCACGCCTGCCCCGGAACACGCCGCGCGACCCAACGCGACACCATCATGAAGCGCGCACGCCAATCCCTACGAGCCTGACGCCACCGCGCCCGCTGGCCTTCGCCCGTCGACAACCGCTGCTCCACGGCGTGGCAGCGACCAATCAGAGGAGAATGGCCTTCCTTCTGAGGGTCCGTGGTGTGCTGGACGGCGAAGGGCGACGTCGGGAACGATGGCGAGGCTGTTCGGCCTTTCCGCGACGAGGGAGGAGCCGAGTGCCTCGTAACTCCTCCGGAGGCGCTTCGGTGATCATGACCACGGTGTTACCTGATGCCCGCCACACGGGCTCGGCTGGTAGCCGTGACCACGCGTTCCAACTAAATGAAATCCGCGTTGCCTGCTGAAAGAACCCCAGGTCAGGAAGTGTCGGCCCCGCGCCTGCGGGGGTGTTCCGGGCGTCGAAGCCGTGGTACCGATCCTCGGCATGTCGTCCCCGCGCGCCGGCACCGCGCCTGCTCCACGGCGTGTGGGCCGACGGCAGACGGGATGGGAGTCGGGGTTGAGTGGTGGGTTCCGGTTGGGGTCACACGCGAGCCCCGGAGCCGTGCACCTGCCGCATCAGCACACGTGAGGGATAACTACGATCTGCACATCGTCTTCGTAGATCACCCGCCCGGGGTCAGTCGACTTCACTGCGTGGCAGTCCACACCGTGCGCAGCGAGGATCTCCAGGTAGCCCGCCACGCGCTCGATGAGATGGGAAGCCGAAGGCTTGAACCAAGCCGTGGCTCCAGCGTTGACGGCTGGGTCATACACGCTCGAGTCAACGGTGGATGGGTCCGTATATGCAGCGTCGTACCAGGCATTGTTCTCGCTTCGGAACCGATTCTGCTCAGCCGTCAGCCGTCCATCGCGGGCGAGGTTATTGACCAAACCGAACACGCCCTTGAACTGGCCTCGTTCATCGGACGTGGCCGACTGAAACCGCACATACTCGACTGCCATCAACCGATCTTGCCACGCGCCTCCGGACGACGGGAGGGGCTCAGAGCAGCCGTGCCCCATCCGTGCCCGATAGACCGGGAACTCACGGAGAATAGCGGTCACCGACAGGCACCACACACGGCAAAGGCCCCGGACCGAATTTGCTGGTCAGGGGCCTTCGCCTTGCGCGGTGGGTGTGGGATTTGAACCCACGGTGACTCGCGCCACGACGGTTTTCAAGACCGTTCCCTTAGGCCGCTCGGGCAACCCACCCTCGCTCCGGCCGGCGGCGGCGGAGCGGCTACAGCGTACCGGCTGGACGGCTGGGGTGCGGAGTGGTGGTCGGAGGGCGGATGGGGGCGGTTCGGGGAGGGAGCTTGGGGGTGAGGGTCAGTTCGGGGACGGGGTGGGCGTGTCGTCGGCCTTGATGTCGAAGTTGATCTGGTCGCCTTCGACCGAGGTCACCTTGACCGTCACGCCCAGGGTGCTGCCGTCGCCCGCCGTCAGTTCGCACCGAGTGGTGGTTTCAACCTTGCCGGCGAGGTCGTCGGGGCAGGTGACCTTCGGCTTCGGCTGGCCCGTCGTCTCGGCGAGCTTCTCGGCCACGGTGTCGGCCAGCTTGTCCGCGGACATCTTCGGCTCGGACGTTCTGACCTCAGCCTCGGCCGAGCACCCGACGAGCAGTGCACCGGCGGCCACTGCCGTGAAGATCGACGTTGCTGCGGTCAACCGGGTTGCGGTCATGATGGACTCCGGTCCGGGGATCTGGGCGGGAAGCAGGAATGAAGCAGGAAGCCTACTCGGCGCGTTGGCCTCATTCTCGTGGGGTGCCGGTACGCGGGAAGGGCACACGTCGCCTGCTGCACGAGCCCCGCGGCTCGCACCGGCCGTGCCGATGGCCGCCAACGGGCCTCAAATGGGTACGGCTTGTACGCGATTTTGCGCGGATATCGGAATGCGCACCAAGGCTCGATGAGAAGTCGCTGGCGCCCCCGAACAAGGTTGCATGCAGGGTTGTTGGGGGCGCGACGGGTGAAGCACGACCGTAGCGGGGGTTGCCATGGGATCCGGACGCTCTGTCGAGCAGACGCTTGCCAGTTCGTCGAGCGACAAGAAGCGGGCGGCGGGCTACCTGGAAACGGACCTGGTGCCGAGCACCCGGGCGGCCGGCCGCATGGCGAACGGCGGAGGAGCCGTGGGGCCTCTCCTCTTCAGAGAACGCGCAGGGCCCCGCCGACAGTGCGTCGACGGGGCCCCAGGGTGCGGCGTCAGCTGTCGCCGGTGCGGGAGCCGAGGGTGACCGGGGTCGTGGACTCCTTGCCGTCGCGCTCGTAGGTGAGGGTGATCTGGTCGCCGGGCTTGTGGTTCCAGATCTCACTGATCAGGGTCGGGCCGCTGTCGATGGGCTTGTCGTTGAGCTTGGTGATGATGTCGCCCGACTTCAGGCCGGCCTTGGCCGCGGGGCCGTTCGGCGGGACCGCGGGGGTGCCGTTGGTGCCGTCGGCGGCGATCTTGGCGCCGTTGGTCGTCTCGGTCATGTCGACGGTGGCGCCGATGACCGGGTAGACCGGCTTGCCGTCCTTGATGAGCTGCTCCGCGACGTTCTTCGCCTGGTTGATGGGGATGGCGAAGCCGAGGCCGATGGAGCCGGCCTGGGACTGGCCGAGGCCGCCGCCGGTGGACTGGATGGCGGAGTTGATGCCGATGACCGAGCCGCGGGAGTCGAGGAGGGGGCCGCCCGAGTTGCCGGGGTTGATCGAGGCGTCCGTCTGGAGGGCGCTCATGTAGGAGTTCTTGCCGCTGCTGCCGTCGCCGGAGGCGACCGGGCGGTTCTTCGCGCTGATGATGCCCGTGGTGACCGTGTTGGACAGCCCGAAGGGGGCGCCGATGGCGATGGTCGAGTCACCGACGGCGACCTTCTCGGAGTCGCCGATGGCGAGCGGGGTCAGCCCGGCGGGGGCGTTCTTCAGCTTCAGGACGGCGACGTCGTAGCCCTGGGCGCGGCCCACGACCTCCGCGTCGTACGTCTTGCCGTTCGAGAACGTGGCGGAGAGCGTGCCGTTCTCGGCCGCGGTGGCGACCACGTGGTTGTTGGTGAGGATGTGGCCCTGCTTGTCGTAGACGAAGCCGGTGCCGGTGCCCGTGCCGGAGTCGGGTCGGCCGCCGATGTCGCCGGAGCCTTCGCCGCCGCCCGACTTGGCCTCGATCGTGACGACGCTGGGCAGCGCCTTCGCGGCGACCGCGGCGACCGTGCCGGGCTCGCGCTTGAGGTCCTTGGGGATCTCGGAGGCGGTGACGGTCGTGGAGTCGTCGGGGCCGTCCTCGCGACCGCCGGCCCAGAAGCCCGCGGCGCCGCCGACGGCGCCCGCCACCAGGGCGGCGACCAGGACGGCTGCGGCCAGCGCGCCGGGGCGCTTGCGCGGGGGCTTGGCGCCGGGCTGGACCGGGGCGCCCCAGGCCGTGCCGTCCCCGCTGCCGGGGGCCGCGGTGTGCGGCGGCGGGGGCCATGCGCCGGCCTGTGCGTGACCCGCAGCGGTGTCATACCCGTGACCCGAACTCTGGCCGTACGCCGTGTCCTGCCCGTAAGCCGCGGGCTGGCCGTGCGGTGCCGCCTGGCCGTACGCCGCAGGCTGCTGCTCGGGCGTCGTGGCCTGCGCCGGTGCTTGCGTCTCGCCCTGCGCCTGCGCGGCGTCCTGGACCCGCGTCGTGTCCTGGTCGCCGTACGCCGGAGGCGCCGGCGGTGCGGGAGGTGCGGGGGCCGCTGGCGGAGCAGGCGGCGGGGGCGGGCCCTGAGGAGCGGCTGCCGGCACGGGAGGCGCGGACGGGGCGGCCGGCTGCGCAGTGCCCTCGTGGCCGTCGTTCTCGGTGCTCACGCTTTTCTCCTCTGAGGTCCACAAGCTCTGGTCGGCAAGTTCTGGTCGGCCGGAAAATCCGCTCCGCAGCGGTCTCAGGTAAGCATTTCCCACAACCCGTCAGGCCACTGTAAGCAGGACCTGTGCGTATTCCAGCATTCCCTTACAACGGACATAATGGGCGTGCCGTCAGCCGTGCCTCAGCCGTGGGGTCAGCCGTGCCGACACCCCCGCGCCTGCCCCGACCCGCCCCGGTGACACCATGACGCGGTGACCCCAGCACGGCACCCCAACATCCAGGTCGTGGCCCACCGCGGTGCGTCGGAGGACGCCCCCGAGCACACGCTGGCCGCGTACATGAAGGCGATCGAGGACGGCGCCGACGCGCTCGAATGCGACGTGCGGCTCACCGCCGACGGACACCTCGTCTGCGTCCACGACCGCCGCGTCAACCGTACGTCCAACGGCCGGGGCGCCGTCTCCGCGCTGGAGCTCGCCGACCTGGCCGCGCTCGACTTCGGCACCTGGAAGGGGCGCGAGGACTCCGCCGAGAGCCCCGACTGGGGCGACCCGTCGCTCACCTCCGTACTGACGCTGGAACGGCTGCTGGAGCTCGTCGCCGACTCCGGGCGGCGCGTGGAGCTGGCGATCGAGACCAAGCACCCGACGCGTTGGGCCGGACAGGTGGAAGAGAAGCTGCTCCAGCTCCTCGACCGGTTCGGGCTCGCGGCGCCCGCGGACCCGGCGGACTCCCCGGTGCGGATCATGAGCTTCTCGGCCCGTTCCCTGAACCGGGTCGCGGCGGCGGCGCCCGCCCTGCCCACCGTCTACCTGATGCAGTTCATCGGGCCCCGGCTGCGCGACGGACGGCTGCCGGCGGGCTCGCGGATCGCCGGGCCCGGCATCCGGCTGGTGCGCAACCACCCCGGGTACGTCGAGCGGCTGCACCGGGCCGGCCACCGGGTCCACGTGTGGACGGTGAACGAGCCGGAGGACGTGGAGCTGTGCGCCCGCCTCGGCGTGGAGGCGATCATCACCAACCGCCCGCGCCAGGTCCTCGCCCAACTCGGTCGCTCCTAGGGCACGCCTCAAGAAGGGCCGCAGGGCTACAAGAAGGGCCGGCCGAACAAAAGAAGAACCGCGGAGAGACGAAGCACACACGGGGCGCTCGCGGCCGACCCGTACGGTCGCATTCGTACGCCTACGGTCCGGTTCACCACCCTCCGCCCCGCGATGCTTGGCCATGGCAACCACTACGGGGAGTGCACCGGCGCATTCGTAACGTACTCACCGGTCAGTTGTGCCCCACCGGGCTGCGCCGGTCCGGTTTCCGGTCCAGTCCAGGGGGGCATTCAGACGGTGGCGTGGGGCAAAGGAGGTCTCGGGGGTGGCGTTGGTGGTGGCACAAGAAGTGCCCACGTCGTCGAGCATGGCCGTACCCCATGGCCCTGCGGGCGTGGGCGAGGCGCGACACCGCATGCGCGAGCAATTGCGTCTGGGCGGAGTGCCCGAATCGGTCGTCGACGACGCGATTCTGATCCTTTCCGAACTGCTCAGCAACGCCTGCCGGCACGGCAGGCCACTGGGGCGTACGGAAGTGGGCGACGGGGACGTGCGCGCCGCGTGGCGCGTCGATCTGGACGGCCGGCTGATGGTCGAGGTCACGGACGGCGGCGGGCCCACCCGGCCGGTGCCGTCGACGCCTTCGGTCACCGCGCGCGGCGGTCGCGGGCTGAACATCATCACGGCCCTGGCCAAGGAGTGGGGCGTCCGCGACGACCCAGCCGGCGAGGTCACCGTGTGGGCGCTCGTTACGGATGGGCAGCGCCACGACCATTTCGCTACGCGCGTCACACACGACGAACACAACTGATCGAAGGCGCTCCGGGGGCCAGAGGGAGAACCGTCAGCGCACCGCACGTAAGGCCGGGGGCTCTTCGAAAGACCGGGGGTCAAGCGGCTCGCACCCCGGTCTCGGGTGCCGCGCCCCCGCCGGTCGAACGGACGACTAGGCTCGCCCAAGCACCGCACCACGCATCGCCGCATCCGGGAGAAGCCGCACCATGGCCAAGAAGCGCCCCCAGACCAAGGCCGCCAAGCACCAGCCCCAGGGCCGGGGCAAGTCCGCCGGCAGTACGGGCGCGGCCGAGTCCGTGCCCGTGGTCGGCGCCCGCGAGCCCTGCCCCTGCGGCTCGGGCCGCCGCTACAAGGCGTGCCACGGCCGCGCCGCCGCGCATGCCGTGACCGAGCTCGTGCAGCGGCCCTTCGAGGGGCTGCCGGGCGAGTGCGACTGGGTGGCCCTGCGCGAGCTGGTCCCCGCCGCCACCGTGGAGCTCTCCCTCAAGGGCGGGCTGCCCGAGGGCGTGCCGTCCGTGACGCTGGCGACCGTGCTGCCGATGGCCTGGCCCGCGCTGCGCCGCGACGACGGCTCCGTCCTGCTCGGTCTGCAGAACGACGGCTCGTCCGGCGACCTCAGCCGCGACCTGGGCGACACGCTGACCCGCGCGCTGCGCGCCGAGCCCGGCAGCCCGGTCGGCGCTGAGCGCGCCGTGTCCGACGAGGGCGTACGGCTCCAGGACCTGCTGGCAGCGGACGCGCCGTTCGCCCCGGTGGTGCACTCCGGCTTCGACTTCTGGGTGCCGGACGCGGAGTCCTCGACGCCGGACGTCGTCGCCTCCCTGGAGCGGGCGAACGCCGCGGCGATCCCGACCGTGAAGCTCGCCGGCGTCGACGCCGCGTACTGGTGCGAGACCCCGGAGAAGAACCACCTGCGCTGGGTCATGCCGCACGCCGAGGAGAAGCTCCTCGACGCGCTCGCCCGGCTGCACGCCGCCGGCCGCAGCTCGCTGGGCGAGGGGACGCGGCTCGTCGGCTCGTTCCGGGCGCACGGTCTGGTGGTCCCGGTCTGGGACCTGCCGAGCGGAATGGGCGCCGAGGAGTGCGAGAAGCCCGCCGCCGAGTTCGCCGAGCGACTGGCGGAGGCCCTGGAAGCTGACGCTCCGCTCAGCGCCGACGAGCGCCGGGCGCGCGGCGGCCTCACCAACCGTCAGGTCACCCTGAGCTGAACACGCCAAATATCGAGACCGCCGGGAAACTGGCCGGAACGCGACGTCGGCTGGAATCCCGGGCCGTCTTCGGGCCCGGGACCCGCGGTTGAGCTCGGTACACCGCGCGGCATTACCGGGTGACTCCAGTCACAACTCCCGCCACTGTCAGCCGTTTCCGTGTCCGAATAACCGAGATCGAATTTGCGAACCGCAGATCTCTTGTTACCGTTCTTAGAGCCCGGTCGCTGGTGCATCCCCCGTCGCCAGCGACCGGGCCTCTCCGTTTTCGGGGGACGGATCGCCCGTCCCGACCGAAACCGTGACTTCCTCTCAACCCCCGCCGGACCGCGCGGAGTTGCTCCCGGCCCGCAGTAGCAGTCGACCGCCCCCGAGTCCGTTCGCCACCGGTCCTGTCGTCGCCCCGTTCGCCGCGTCGACCACCGCGTCACGTGCCGCTTCGGCCCCCGCGAACTCCGCCACCGCCGAATAGCCGGCACCGCCCCGGGAACGCTCTCGCGGGGTCTCGCAGACGCCAGGCTCATCACCTGCTTCGACGGTGCAGTTGATCTGTAGCGTGCGCCCCGCCGGGGCCATCAGAGTCAGTACGGAAGTCAATTCCGCGCCCGTGGCATTCCGGTAGTACGTACGTGCCCATGTGGCAAGGCCATCGGCCAGTACACACGTCTGCGCTTCCACTCCTTCGGGCGAGGAGAGTTCCGGTCCGCAGTGCACACGGGCGACCTGTGTTCCTTCAGTTCCCTGAGTGGCCCGAGCGGACCGAGTGGGCCAAGCGGACCGAGTGGACCGAGTGGACCGAGTGGACCGAGTGGGCTTGGTGGGCTGAGTGATCTCAGTGGGCTCTGCACCCTGAGCGTCGTGCGTGCTTCGAGAAGCGTCGGCTCGTACGACCCCGTACCCGCGCTCCGCGCCGCCCGGCGCCACCTGGCCCCAGGCCGCCAGCGGCAGCAGCACCGCGGCCATCACGACGGAAGCGAGCCCGACCACACGGACGTACACGGACATGGCCACCTGCCGATCGCGCGAAGGCGCGGGACGCGGGGAACTGCCCCGACGCCGTGCCGGGGGCACGTCCGCGGGGCGACGGTGGGGCGACGATAGCGACGGAAGTACGGGCACGAGGCCAGCCGCACACCCGATTCCCGTACAACTCGGGCCCACTCCTACCCGATCGGGTGACCCGACCCCACCCGCCGCACGACGACCGGCCGACGGCGACATGACTGACAGGGACATCGCCGGCGGGGACACGGCTCGCGGGGACATGAAGGAGGGCGCGCCGCTTCCTCGCCGCGCGCCCTCAATCAGTCGTCATCCGGTCGTCGACCCGGTCTCCCTGGCTCAGTAAGCCAGCCGGCTTCCTTCGTCCGGAGCGCTCGTGCTCGCCTCGACCAGCGCGTCCACGACCGCCTCCACGTCCGGCAGCCACGGCGCGGCCGAGCCGGGCAGCGGCGCCCGCTCCCAGCGGACCTGCCCCGTGCCCGTCTCCGACGGCGGGAGCACCACGTAGCCGCCCTCGCCGTGGAACCGCAGCGAGCTGGGCACGCAGTCCTTCGCGAAGAGCAGCTCACCGAGTTGTTCGAGGGTGTACGGGGCCACCAGCAGCGCCCACCGCGTGGGCGTCGCCACGACGGGCCCGAGCCGCATGTCCATCCGGTCCAGCTCGGCCAGCGCCCTCGCACCGGCCGGCGCCGGCAGGCTCACCGCGCAGGGCGCGGCGCCGCCGGTGGCGAGCACGACCGGCGCGTTCGGCCGGTTCGTCCACCACCAGCGCAGCATGCGCTCGTCGGTCGTCGCCGCGAGGACGGAGGGGTCGAAGGGGTGCGCGCCGGGGACGACGCACTCGGGGTCCGGGCAGGCGCAGCGCCGCCCGTTGCCGGCGCCCGCCGCGGGAAGTCCCACCCCGGGGATGACGGGCCACCGCCATGCGGCGCAGGTCAGCGCCGCTTCCAGCTGTGCAGGCTGTGCCGGCCCCTTCTTGCGCCACAACCGGAGCCTGCGTCGCCTTCCGAGGATCTCGCGCATGAGCGCTCGTTCCTTTCCGTTGAACGCCGAGGTCCACATCACACCATGTGTGCAGCTTTTCACTGTGCGTACGAATACGCCCTGCATGTACTTACTGCGTGCGTGTACGTACGTCGTCCTTCGCATGTGACGCGGGTACGCGTACGTACGGATCGGCTGGTCGGCGCGTCACCGCCCGTGCCGTCGGCACGGACGTCCCTCGGTGGCCTGCGGCAGGATCGCCGCCCGAGGGTCCAACGTGGGCCCTACTCCATTAAACGCACGACGGGGAATGCGCGCTCGGCGCTTGCGTGTCCCGTGACCGACACCACCGAGTCAAACCCGCACAGACGGGTCGATCCGGCACTTCCCCACACCCCGGGGGTCTGCCCGGGGTTCTTTCCCGGGTTCCGTCTCGGCCCTACGGACAGTAGGACGTCGGAGCCCGTCGCCAGGTTCCGGACGATGCCAACTGACCGCCGGACGTCACCCTTTTCGTACCCACCACGTTCGGTATGACGCGCCCGTGCAGTCGCCCTCGGCGACGCCCGCCCGGGCGTCGCGCCCCGGGGGATCCGCTGAAGGATCACTGTCAAGCGCGCTCAGTCGATCGCAAAGAACGGCAACGAGGTGCAATTTCCAGCCAAGTTCGCGATACATGCATGCCTGGAAGCGGCGGTGCGACGAGGAGCGAAACTCTCCGTCAAGAACAGCCCAAAGCCTTCCCAAAGACCCGTAGACACCATCAATCCCACTGGTGCAATGCTGGACATCCCCTTACATCTGCGTGTAGATGTGGACCCATTGCCAGGCGCGCGAATTGACATGGGGGTTTGCGATGCTATTGCATGAATTGCGCCCATTGGAAAGACCACTCTCGTGAGCGCCCCTCACTTTCCGAAAGTGGCCGGAATCGACTCTTCGAGTCCTCACTCCCCGCACACTGCGGCGCCCTCGGCGGCCCTCGCGGAAGGCGTCACGGCGACACCGTCCGACCGGGCCGCTCCCGACGAAGACACCGCATCCGCTGAATCAGCCGAATCCGCCGCACCCGCCGCAAAGGCCGGCAGCGACGACGCAGCCGAAGACGGCTCGGCGCACGGCGCCCCGCGCGGCACCGCGCTCCACGACCGGCTCGCCGGCTGGGTCTCCGAACTGACCACCCTCCACGAACTCACCGAACGCCTGGCCGCGACCCGCTCGCTCGAAGCCGCCCTCGACGAACTGCTGCGCGCCGGCGCCGCGCTCATCGGCGCCCGTCGCGGCCTCGCCGTCCTCGAACCGCCCACCGGCCCCGGCAACCTCACCAACCTCACGAGTCTTACGAGCCTTACGAGGGGATACGGGCTGTCCCACGCCGAACTCGGCCACATCGAGACCGTGCCGCGCGCCCTCACCGCGTACGGCCGGATCCTGGAGGGCCGCCGCGACCCGGCCGCCCACTACGCCGCGCACTCCGCCCCGAACGCCGCCCCTGCCCCGAGCGCCGTGCCGAACGCCGTCGCCCACCCCGACATCCTCGGTGACGCGACGCTCGACCCCGTGCGCCGGGAGGTCGCCCTGCGCCTCGGCTGCGCCGCCGCCTACACCCAGCCCCTCGCCTCGGAGGCGGCCGGCACCCTCGGCGCGGCCGTCTGGCTCTACGACGAACCCGCCGCCCCCGTCGAACGGCGGCGCCATCTGATGCACCTTTACGTGCGGTACGCCACCGAGCACTTGGCCCGGCTGATCGAGGTGGCCCGCGCCCGGCAGACCGTCGCCACGATCGCCGAGGAACTGCTGCCGAGCCGGCTGCCCCGGGTGCCCGGCGTACGGCTGGCGGCCCGGCACCGCACCGGCCCCCTCGGCGGCGGCGACTGGTACGACGCCCTGCCGCTGCCCGACGGCGCGCTGGGGCTCGCGGTCGGCTCGGTCAGCGGGGCGGGGCCGAGCGCGCTCGGCGCGATGGGGCGGCTGCGGGCCTCCCTGCGGGCGTACGCGGTCATGGAGGGCGAGGACCCCGTCGCTGTACTGTCCGACCTGGAACTGCTGCTCCGGCTGACCGAGCCGGCGCGGACCGCCACCGCGCTCTTCGCGTACGCCGAGCCCGCCGCCGGCAAGGTGGTGCTGGCCGGGGCCGGGCACACCCCGCCGCTGGTGATCGGCGACCGGCGCACGGAGTTCGTCGAGACCTCGCTGTCGGCGCCGCTGGGGATGCTGTCCTGCTGGGAGGCGCCGAGCACCGAGTTGTGCCCGCAGCCGGGAGAAACGGTGCTCCTCTACACCGACGGGCTGCTGCGGCGCGGCGGCGACCCCATGGACCGGGCGTTCGCCCGGCTGCACGCCGCCGCGGCGAGCGTGCCGAGGGCGGCCCGGGAGGACCCGGGGGCGATCGCGGACCACGTCCTGCGCGCCATGGTGCCCGCAGGCGCTGACGGCACTGACGACACGGACGGCGCTGACGTCGTCCTACTCGCCGCGCGCTTCGACTGACCGACCGCACACGACCGACCGCACACGACCGACGACACAGGACCGGCCACTCACCGCCGGCCACTCACGACCGACCGCACACGATCGGCCACACCCGGCCGACCTCGGCCCCGCCCGCCCCGAGCCAGGGCAGTACGCCCCAAATGTCGTGCTCCTCACACCCGTGGAGAGTGTCTTCACATGGCACATACGATGGACTCCGGTCCGATGACGTATCGAGGAGGCAGACGTGGCCGAGGAGCTCAACCCGAGCACTCCGGAAGAAGAAGAGCAGCCGGTCAAGCCGCGCAAGAACGGCCTCTACCCGGATGTCTCCGATGAGCTTGCCGCCAACATGGCAAGCGGCTGGGCGGACACCGAGCGCCACGACCTGGCGCCGATCCCGCAGGCCCCGCACACCGCGGCCCGCCGCGCGGCCCTGTCGAAGCGGTTCCCCGGCGAGCGCCTGGTGGTCCCCTCCGGGAAGCTGAAGACCCGCTCGAACGACACCGAGTACCCCTTCCGGGCCTCCACCGAGTACGTGTACCTCACCGGCGACCAGACCGAGGACGGCGTCCTCGTGCTGGAGCCCACGGCCGACGGCCACGAGGCCACGGTCTACCTGCTGCCCCGCTCCAACCGCGAGAACGGCGAGTTCTGGCTCTCCGGCCAGGGCGAGCTGTGGGTCGGCCGCCGCACCTCCCTCGGCGAGGCCGAGCGGTTGCTGGGCCTGGCCACCGCGGACGTGCGGGAGCTGGCGGACGCGCTGCGCGAGGCGACCGGCCCGGTCCGCGTCGTCCGCGGCCACGACGCCGGCATCGAGACGGCGCTGACCGACAAGGTCACCGCCGAGCGCGACGAAGAGCTGCGGGTGTACCTCTCCGAGGCCCGCGCGGTGAAGGACGAGTTCGAGGTCGGCGAGCTGCAGAAGGCGTGCGACTCCACCGCCCGCGGCTTCGAGGACGTCGTCAAGGTCCTCGACAAGGCCGAGGCGACCAGCGAGCGCTACATCGAGGGAACGTTCTTCCTGCGCGCCCGCGTCGAGGGCAACGACGTCGGCTACGGCTCGATCTGCGCCGCCGGACCCCACGCCACCACGCTCCACTGGGTCCGCAACGACGGCCCGGTCCGCTCCGGTGACCTGCTGCTCCTGGACGCCGGCGTGGAGACCACCACCCTCTACACCGCGGACGTCACCCGCACCCTGCCGATCAACGGCCGCTTCACCGAGCTCCAGCGCAAGATCTACGACGCGGTGTACGACGCCCAGGAGGCGGGCATCGCGGCGGTCAAGCCGGGCGCGAAGTACCGCGACTTCCACGACGCGGCCCAGCGGGTGCTGGCCGAGCGGCTGGTGGAGTGGGGCCTCGTGGAGGGGCCGGTCGAGCGGGTCCTGGAGCTGGGGCTCCAGCGCCGCTGGACGCTGCACGGCACCGGCCACATGCTCGGCCTGGACGTGCACGACTGCGCCGCCGCGCGCACCGAGGCGTACGTCGACGGCACCCTGGAGCCGGGCATGTGCCTGACCGTCGAGCCGGGGCTGTACTTCCAGGCCGACGACGTGACCGTGCCGGCGGAGTACCGCGGCATCGGCGTCCGGATCGAGGACGACATCCTCGTCACGGAGGACGGCAACCGGAACCTCTCCGACTCGCTGCCGCGGCAGGCCGACGAGATCGAGACGTGGATGGCCTCGCTCAAGGGCTGAGCCGGGGCCAAGCGGAGGGCGCGCGACCGGGGTCTCTCAGGAGACCTTGAGGAGCGCGTCCTCCCGCCATTTCAGGACCTTGTCGAAGCTGACGACGGCGCCCCGGCCCGGGCGGTTGCTGAAGTCGACGTGGTCCGCGAGCTCCTCGATCAGACAGAGCCCGCGCCCGCTCTCCGCGAGGGCCACGGACTGCCGCTCCGGTCTCTCCCGGCCCTCCCTCGCGTCTCTCGCGTCTCTCGTGTCTCTCACGTCTCTCCCCTCCCTGCCGTCCTGGCGCAGACCCGCCGCGTGGGAGCAGCCGCCGTGCCGCGCGGCCCTGGCGGGGAAGCCCGGCCCGGAGTCGGCCACTTCGATGCGACACCTCTCGCCGTCCAAATACGCCGTGACGCGATAAGCCCCCGAGGCTCCCGAAGGATCGCCCGGGGCCGGCCCGCCGCCGTGCTCGACGGCGTTCGCACATGCTTCGCTCAGCGCCACCGAAAGGTCGAAGGAGATGTCGGGATCCACACCCGCGGTCTCC
Organism: Streptomyces sp. NPDC047315; assembly: GCF_040643215.1. NCBI lineage: Bacteria > Bacillati > Actinomycetota > Actinomycetes > Kitasatosporales > Streptomycetaceae > Streptomyces > Streptomyces sp. NPDC047315. The sequence continues at coordinate 169,694 of NZ_JBEYTZ010000009.1, forward strand.
ATCGCGCCGATGAGCAGTCGCCGGGCGAGCGGGATGCTCGCAGCTTCGCGCCGCAAGTGCAGAGACCACCAGATGCTCATGCTCTAGCCTCCTGGCTGCGGCTCGACATACCGATACGTATTGCCCCAAGACACGGTCCGTAAGCGCGGAGTTGCTGTGATTGCGCTCATTCGGCGGAAGCGCGCCAGTGGCGCGAAGGTGTAGGAGGCTTGCGCTTCTGCAAGGGCCTGCCGTACTGCGCCGGGGGGGCGTGGTGGGATGATGGGGCGGCCATGTCGTCCCTGTCGTACCCACCCGGCGCGCCCGGTGCTGCCGCTCCGACCGGAGCCCCCGGTGAGCGCACCGGCGGCGGTGTCCGGTTGCTGCGGGCCGCGGTGTTCGCCGCGGTCTGCGTCGCGCTGTCCGCGACGGGGCACGCCGTCGCCGCCTGTGCCGGCGTCCCGTGGTGGACCGTGGCGGTGGGCTTCGCCGGGACGTTCGCCCTCGTGCTGCCCTTCGCCGGCCGGGCGCGCTCCCTGCCGGCCGTCGCCGTCGCGCTGGGCATCGGCCAACTCGCGCTGCACGCGCTCTTCGGCGCGGGCCAGCAGCACGAGGTGCGGCTCGGCCCCACGGCCGACGACGCGCTGCTGAGGATGGCCGCGAAGCTGGTGTGCGGCGTCGGCGCCGCGCCCCTCTCCCCCGACGAGGCCCGGCAGATCGTGACCTCGGCCGGGATCGCCCCGCCGACGGCGCCCGGCCACCCCGCGCACCCGACGCAGGAGGCCCTGGGCCAGCCCGAGCTGCTGCCCTCCCTGCCGATGCTGCTGGCGCACCTGCTGGCCGCGGTGGCGACGGGCTGGCTGCTGCGCCGCGGCGACCTCGCGCTGCTCCGGCTGATCCGGCTGTCCGCCTCCTCCGCGCAGGAGGCCCGGGAGCTGGTGGACGAGGCGGCCCGGCTGCGCTCGCTGCGGGCGGCGCTCACGCTCGTACGGGCGCTGTGCTCCGGTCTCGTACGGCTGCCGGCACCCGGGGCGCGCACCCCGCGCGCCGTGGACGACCCGCCGCCGCCCGCCGCGGCCGAGGCGCTCCAGCACGCGGTGATCAGGCGCGGGCCGCCGGCCCCGTACGCCCTCGCCGCCTGACGCGGTCCGCTCGACGGGAGTGCGACCGCGGTGCCCGCGCACCTCGCGCGCCTCCGCGCCCCCTGGGTTGAGGAGTGCCCTGCCGCGTACGCCCGGGCGCGCCCACCGTTCCTCCCACACCGTGGAGTGCCGTCATCATGAACGCTTCTTCTTACCTGTCCCGTAAGTCCCTTTCGTCCCGCGCGTTGCAGGGCGTGGCCGTCGCGGCGGGTGCCGGGGTCGTCTCGCTGCTGCTGGCCGGGCCCGCCGCCGCGCACGTCGGCGTCCAGCCGCAGGGCGAGGCCGCCCGCGGCGGCTACGCCACGGTCTTCGTCAAGGTGCCGAACGAGCGCGACAACGCCTCCACCGTGAAGCTGGAGCTCAACTTGCCGGCCGAGCACCCCATGACCTCGGTGATGCCGCAGCCCGTGCCGGGCTGGCAGGCCGAGGTCACCAAGACGAAGCTCGCCGAGCCGCTGACGGTGCACGGCAAGCAGGTCACCGAGGCGGTCTCCAAGGTCACCTGGACCGCGGACGGTTCCAAGATCGGCCCGGGGCAGTTCCAGCAGTTCCCGCTCTCCCTCGGGCCGCTGCCCGAGAAGGCCGACCAGATCGTCTTCAAGGCGCTCCAGACGTACGACAACAAGGAGGTCGTGCGCTGGATCGAGGCCCCGGCTGAGGACGGGGCCGAGCCCGAGTCGCCCGCGCCCGTGCTGAAGCTCACCGCCGCGCAGGGCCACGGCCACGGCGCGGCCGGCAACGAGTCCGCCGACAAGGGGTCCGACCAGGCCGCGAAGGGCGACTCGGACGACGGGACGGATGCGACTGCACGGGTCCTCGGCGTGGTCGGCATCCTGGTGGGGGCCGCGGGAGTCGCCTTCGGCGTGCTGGCCGGCCGCCGGCGCGCCTCCTGACGCCTCCCCGACCGACCGTACGAACCAGAACAGCACCCCTCCTCGAACTCCTCGAACTCCTCGAACTCCTCGAACTCCTCGAACCAGGACTCCCTCCATGCGCAAGAAGACCGCCCTGGCGGCAGCACTCGCCGCGACCGCAGCGCTCACCCTCTCCGCCTGCTCCAGCAGCAGCACCAGCGGTAAGAGCTCCGTCGCCGAGGTCTCCGTACCGGAAGCCAAGCCGGGCACCGTGCTCGACCAGCCCTTCGAGAAGCCGGACCTCGTGCTCACGGACACCAAGGGCAAGCCGTACGACCTGCGGGCCGAGACGAAGGGCAAGCCGACCCTGATCTTCTTCGGCTACACCCACTGCCCGGACGTCTGCCCGCTGACCATGAGCAACATCGCCATGGCCGAGAAGAAGCTCTCCGCGGCCGACCAGGAGAAGCTGCAGGTCGTCTTCATCACCACCGACCCGGAGCGGGACACCCCCGCCCAGCTCGCCAAGTGGCTGCCGGGCGCGGGCGACCCCTCCTTCGTCGGCCTCAGCGGCGACTTCACGAAGATCCAGGCCGCGGCCAAGTCGATCGGCATCGGCATCGACCCGGCCAAGAAGGAGGGCGACGCCGTCGTCTCCATGCACGGCGCCCAGGTGATGGCGTTCTCCCCGAAGACGGACCGGGGATACGTCGTCTACGGCGAGGACACCACCCCCGACGACTACAAGAAGGACCTGCCGAAGCTGGTGCGCGGGGAGAAGCCGTGAGCCGCCGCACCCGACTGCCCTGGATAGCCGGTGCGGTCGCGGCGGCGCTGGCGCTCGCCGGCTGCTCGTCGGGCTCCGACGACGGCGTGACGAAGGGCGGGGCGAAGGGCGAGGCGAGCGGCCCCGAGCTGAGCGTCAGCGGTGCCTTCATGCCGCAGCCCGTCAGCGACATGGCCGCCGGCTTCCTGACCGTGCGCAACGAAGGCGGCGCGGCCGACCGGCTGACGTCCGTGTCCAGCCCCCTCTCCGACGAGGTGACGATCCACGAGTCGAAGGGGCAGACGATGCGGAAGGTCGACGGCTTCGACGTCCCCGCCGACGGGGAGCTGGCCCTCAAGCGCGGCGGCAGCCACATCATGCTCGACCGGCTGAAGCAGCGGCCGGTGAAGGGCGAGAAGGTCACCGTCGAGCTGCGCTTCGAGAAGTCCGACCCGATCCGGGTCGAGCTTCCCGTCATGGAGCCGACGTACGTGCCGCCGAAGGAGAAGGCGGACGCGTCGCACGACGGCGGCTCGACCGGTACCGGTTCCACGTCCGGGCACCACTGAGCGAAGGACGCGACGACACATGGCAACCACCGCCCCGACCCGACGGGCGCCGCTCCGGCCGCTGCTCGCCGCTGCCGTGCTCATCGGCACCGTGCTGGCCGCGCTGCTGACCGCGGCCGGCCCCGCGAGCGCGCACGCGGCCCTCACCGGCAGCAGCCCCGCCGACGGGGCGGTGGTGGCCACCGCTCCCAGGGAAGTGACGCTCGGCTTCTCCGAGCACATCGCCATGGGGGACGACTCGATCCGGGTCCTCGAACCGAGCGGCAAGCGGGCGGACGCGGCGAAGGTCCGTGACACGTCGGCCGGCGGCAAGGTCTCCTACGCGGTCGACCTGCTGGCCGACCTGCCGAACGGCACCTACACCGTGGCCTGGCAGGCGGTCTCCGCCGACAGCCACCCCATCTCCGGCGCGTTCACCTTCTCCATCGGCGCACCGTCGGCGACCTCGGTCTCCCTGCCCGACGGGGCGGCCGGCGGCGGTGCCGTCGGCGTGCTCTACGACGTCGCCCGGTACGTCGCCTACGCGGGCTTCGTGCTGCTCGTCGGCGGCGCCGCGTTCGTGCTGCTGTGCTGGCCCCGGGGGGCGTCCGTACGGCCCGTGCAGCGGCTGGTCGCGTACGGCTGGGTCGCGCTGACCGCGGCCACGCTGGCGATGCTGATGCTGCGCTCCCCGTACACGGGCTCGGGCGAACTCGCCGACGCCTTCGACCTGGGCGGGCTCCAGGACGTCCTGGAGACGAAGACGGGCACGGCGCTCGTCTCCCGGCTGCTGCTGCTCGGCGTGGCGGCGCTGTTCGTCGCGGTGCTGTTCGGGGCGTACGCACAGCGCCAGCACGCCGATCCCGCGGATGACGAGAGCGGGGACGACGAGAACGGGCGCGACGAGAACGGAGGTGAGGGGCGCGACGCGCGGCGGAAGGACCTCACCTTCGGGCTGGCCGTGGGCGGGTCGGTGGTCTCCGCGGGGATCGCCGCGACCTGGGCCCTGTCGGAGCACGCGTCGACGGGCATCCAGACCGGCCTGGCGATGCCGGTGGACGTACTGCACCTGCTCGCCGTCGCGGGCTGGCTCGGCGGGCTCGCGGCGCTGCTGACGGCGCTGCACCGGGCGCCGGCCCTCGACCCGTCGGCGGTGCGGAAGTTCTCCCGGGCCGCCTTCGTCTGCGTCGTCGTCCTCGCGGTGACCGGGCTCTACCAGTCCTGGCGGCAGGTCGGCTCCTGGTCGGCGCTGACGGGGACGGACTACGGGCGGCTGCTGATCGCGAAGGTCGTGCTGGTGGCCGCGCTGGTGGCGATCGCCCGGGCGTCGCGGCGCTGGACCGCGCAACTGGCCGAGCCCGTGAACGAGGCCGATGAAGCCGACGGGCCCGATGAAACCGACGGAGCCGATGCGCCTGGGGAGGCGCAGGAGTCGGACGGGACGGGTGCCGGCGACGATCCCGTACGCGCCGCCCAACTCGCCCGGCAGCGGGCGGCGATGGCCACCGTCCGCCGCAAGAAGGCGCGCGACGCCGACCCCGTACGGACCCGGCTGCGCCGCTCCGTCCTGGTCGAGGCGGGCGTCGCCGCGGTCGTGCTGGCCGTGACGACCGTGCTGACGGCCACCGAACCGGGCCGTACGGAGCAGGAGGCGGGCCGCTCGCCGGCCGCGTCCGCGGGCCAGAGCGGTGCTCCGTCCCGGTCCGAAGGACCGGCCGAGGTCGAGGTCCCCTTCGACACCGGCGCCGCGAACGGCAAGGGCACCGTACGGCTCACGCTGGGGCCCGCGGCCCCCGGCGGGAACGAGCTGCACGTGTGGGTCGCGGCGGCGGACGGCAAGCCGTTGGACGCACCCGAGGTGCGGGTGTCCTTCACCCTCGCCGACAAGCAGATCGGCCCGCTGCCGGTCACCCTCGCGAAGGTGGCGGCCGGCCACTGGAGCGCGGCTTCCGTACAGATTCCGATGCCCGGCGAATGGCAGGTCAAGGTGACCGTGCGGACGTCGGACATCGACCAGACGACCGTCGACGAGCACGTGAGGATCGGCTGAGCGACCGTGGCACCCCTGGACTCCCCCCGCAAACCGGTCGAACCGGCCGCACCCCCCGCTACCGAACCCTCCGCAGCTGAAGGGCCGTCGCGGCGGCGGGTGCTGTCGACCGCGGCGGCGGCCGGCGCCACCGGGCTCGCGCTCGGCGGGGCGGGCGGCGCGGTCGCGCACGCCGTCGCCGCCGACGACGCGCCGACCGCCCTGACGACGGTCGGCGCGAGCTCGGTGCCGTTCCACGGCGCCCACCAGGCGGGCATCACCACGCCCATGCAGGCCCACGGCCAGCTGCTCGCCTTCGACCTGGCGGCGGGGGCCGGCCGCAAGGAGGCCGCGGCCCTGCTGCGCCGCTGGTCGACGCTGGCAGCGGCGCTGATGGCCGGCGAGCCCGCCCCGTCGGCCGACACGGGCGTGGCCCTGGACGCCGGGCCGTCCTCGCTGACGTTCACCTTCGGCTTCGGCCGCACCTTCTTCGACCGCACGGGGCTGACGGCGCGGCGCCCGGCCGGCCTCGACCCGCTGCCGCCCTTCTCCTCGGACCAGCTCGACCCGCGGCGCTCCGAGGGCGACGTCTGGGTGCAGATCGGCGCGGACGACGCGCTCGTCGCCTTCCACGCGGTGCGCGCGCTCCAGCGGGAGGCGGGCGCGGCGGCGCGAGTGCGCTGGCAGATGGCCGGCTTCAACCGCACGCCGGGCGCCACCAGCCGCCCGATGACCGCGCGGAACCTGATGGGCCAGGTCGACGGCACCAACAACCCCAAGCCCGCCGACCCGGACTTCGACGAGCGGATCTTCGTCCCCGCCGCCGGGAGCGGGCCGGAGTCGGAGTGGCTGGCGGGCGGCTCGTACGCGGTCGTACGCCGGATCCGGATGCTGCTCGACCCCTGGGAGCGGCTGTCGCCGCGCGAGCAGGAGCGGGTCATCGGGCGGCGCAAGTCCGACGGCGCCCCGCTGACGGGCGGCTCGGAGACGACGCCGCTGGCGCTGGACGAGCGGGGGGCGGACGGTCAGTTGGTGATCCCGTCGAACGCCCACGCCCGGATCTCGGCGCCGGAGCAGAACAACGGCGCGGCGATGTTGCGCCGCCCCTTCTCGTACCACGACGGCGCCGCCGCGGACGGGGCGCCGGACGCCGGGCTGCTCTTCGTCTGCTGGCAGGCGGATCCGCTGCGGGGCTTCGTGCCGGTGCAGCGCAGGCTGGACCGGGGCGACGCGCTGTCGGCGTTCGTACGGCACGAGGCCAGCGGGCTCTTCGCGGTGCCGGGCGGGCCCGGCGAGGGCGAGTACGTGGGCCAGCGGCTGCTGGAGGCCTGACCCGTGGCGCCGGGCCCGTGCGTGATCGATCAGCCGGCGGCGGCCCGGGGCCGACACGTTCTAGGGTGACCGTATGTCAGCCACGCGGTACACCTATCTGGGTCCCGAGGGCACCTTCACCGAGGCCGCCCTCCGCACGCTGCCGGAAGCCGCCACGCGGGAGCTCGTCCCGATGGTCTCGGTCCCGGCCGCACTCGACGCCGTACGCAACGAGGACGCCGCGGCGGCCCTCGTACCGATCGAGAACTCCGTCGAGGGCGGGGTGACCGCGACCCTGGACGAGCTGGCGGCGGGCGAGCCGCTGATGATCTACCGCGAGGTGGTGCTGCCGATCGCGTTCGCGCTGCTGGTGCGGCCGGGCACCAAGCTCTCCGACGTCGCGACCGTGACCGGGCACCCGGTCGCCCAGCCCCAGGTGCGCAAGTGGCTGCGGGCGAACCTCCCGGACGCCCTGTGGGAGTCGGCCGCCTCCAACGCCGACGGTGCGCGGCTGGTGCAGGAGGGGCGGTACGACGCGGCCTTCGCCGGCGAGTTCGCGGCGGCGACGTACGGGCTGGAGCCGCTGGTCAAGGACATCCACGACGCGCAGAACGCGGAGACCCGGTTCGTGCTGGTGGGGCGCCCGGCGCGGCCCGCCGCGCCAACCGGTGCGGACAAGACGTCGGTGGTCATCTGGCAGCACGACGACCGCCCGGGCGGGCTGTTGGAGCTGTTGCAGGAGTTCGCGGTGCGCGGCGTCAACCTGATGCTGCTCCAGTCCCGTCCGACGGGTGCGGGCATCGGGAACTACTGCTTCGCGATCGACGCGGAGGGGCACATCTCCGACCGGCGCGTGGGGGAGGCGCTGATGGGCCTGAAGCGGATCTGTCCCGAGGTGCGGTTCCTCGGTTCGTATCCGCGGGCCGGGGTGCTGCCGGCGGACGTCGCGGGGCCGCGGACGGGGACGTCGGACACCGAGTTCACCTCGGCGGCGGAGTGGCTGGCCCGCTGCCAGGACGGCCGTCCCTGACCGGAACTGTCCTACCTGCTGACTTTCCCCATCCACAGGGCCATCGGAGTTATCCACAGTTATCCACAGGCGATGACTCCACCCTGGGGACAAGTCGACATCGCCCGCCATCCCGGTCGACAAATCGCTGCACTCGACCCGCCCCTCTCCACAGGACCGGTATGTGGCCCTGCCATCTTCCCGTCACCCACGTTTCATCGATCAACTCTTTGGAGCGAGCAATTCCCACCCGAATGAGTGGGTCGGAGAGGTTTGAGAGAAGAATCCGACAAGACGGCCCCGCATCGAGGAATGATCGATTCCGTAATCCACAGTTTCTTCGCACAGCCTGTGGATAACTTTTTCCCTCATGAACCCCCCTGTGGACAACGAAGGACCAAGTCCCGCAGCCCACAAGGGACATGGGTCAATTCCAGCCGCCCCAAGATGCTTCTTTCCGGGGAACGAAACCGCCGCGATTGACGACAGAGCGGGCTTAGGGCGGGCCCACCCCATACTCCACCAAAACCTCCAAATAGGGACAAAGGGCGGCGCAACGCAATATCGAGTGGCCGGGCGCCGGGCGGGCACCGGTAGCCTGGTGGGGTGATTGACCTTCGCCTGCTCCGTGAGGACCCCGACCGAGTGCGCGCCTCCCAGCGCGTCCGTGGAGAGGACGTCGAACTCGTCGACGCCCTGCTCTCCGCCGACGAGCGGCGCAGGTCGTCCGGCGTCCGCTTCGACGAGCTGCGCTCCGAGCAGAAGGCGCTCGGCAAGCTGATCCCCAGGGCCACCCCCGAGGAGCGCGCCGAGCTGCTCCAGCGGGCCGAGCAGCTGAAGGCCGACGTCAAGGCCGCCGACGCGGCCCAGCACGAGGCCGACGAAGAGACCCGCAAGCTCATGCTGCGCCTCGGGAACCTGGTCCACGAGGACGTCCCGGTCGGCGGCGAGGACGACTTCGTCGTCCTGGAGACCCACGGCACCGTCCGCGACTTCGCCGCCGAGGGCTTCGCCCCCAAGGACCACCTGGAGCTGGGCGAGGCGCTGGGCGCCATCGACGTCGAGCGCGGCGCGAAGGTGTCCGGATCGCGCTTCTACTACCTCACCGGCGTCGGCGCCCTGCTGGAGCTGGCCCTGGTGAACGCGGCGATCGCCCAGGCCACCGCGGCCGGCTTCACCCCGATGCTCACCCCCGCGCTGGTCCGTCCGCGCGCCATGGAGGGCACCGGCTTCCTCGGCCAGGCCGCGGAGAACGTGTACCACCTGGAGAAGGACGACTACTACCTGGTCGGCACCTCCGAGGTCCCGCTCGCCGCGTACCACATGGACGAGATCATCGACGCCGACAAGCTGCCCCTGCGGTACGCCGGCTTCTCGCCCTGCTTCCGCCGCGAGGCCGGCACGTACGGCAAGGACACCCGCGGCATCTTCCGGGTGCACCAGTTCGACAAGGTCGAGATGTTCTCGTACGTCGACCCGGCGGACGCGGAGGCCGAGCACAAGCGGCTGCTGGACTGGGAGAAGCAGTGGCTGACCTCCCTTGAGCTGCCCTTCCAGGTCATCGACGTCGCCTCGGGCGACCTGGGCTCGTCCGCCTCGCGCAAGTTCGACTGCGAGGCGTGGATCCCGACCCAGGGCAAGTACCGCGAGCTGACCTCCGCGTCGAACTGCGACGGCTTCCAGGCGCGCCGCCTGTCGGTCCGGATGCGGGACGGCAAGAAGGTCCAGCCGCTCGCGACGCTGAACGGCACGCTGTGCGCCGTCCCGCGCACCATCGTCGCCATCCTGGAGAACCACCAGCTCGCCGACGGTTCGGTGCGGGTGCCCGAGGTGCTCCGCCCCTACCTCGGCGGGCGGGAGACCCTGGAGCCGATCGCCCGGTGAGCGCCGCGACCGCTTTCCCGTACCGGCTGATCGCCACCGACCTGGACGGCACGCTGCTGCGCGAGGACGGCACCGTCTCCGCGCGCACGCGCGCCGCGCTGGCCGCGGCCACGGAGGCGGGCGCCGCGCACATCGTCGTGACCGGCCGCGGCGTGCCCTGGACCCGCTACATACTCGACGACCTGGGCTACCGGGGCCTCGCGGTCTGCGGCCAGGGCGCGCAGGTGTACCACGCGGGCGAGCACCGACTGCTGACCTCGCTCACCCTGGACCGCAAGATCGCCGCGATCGCGCTGGCCAAGCTGGAGGCCGAGGTCGGGCCGCTGGCGCTGGCGGCCAGCCGCGACGGGCTCGACGGCGACGTGCTGGTGAGCCCGGACTACGCGGCGCACGACGGCCCGCTGCCGTACGTGCCGCTCACCGACGTGGACGAGCTGTGGGCGCAGCCCCTGAACAAGATCTACATACAGCACCCGACGCTCGACGACGACGCACTGACGCTGATCGGCAAGGAGACGATCGGCGGGTTCGTGGACGTGGTGATGGCCGGGCCGGGCGTCGTGGAGATCATCCCCCTGGGGCTGACCAAGGCGACGGGCCTCTCGCTGGCCGCGCGCCGGCTGGGGATGCGGGCCGCGGACACGATCGCCTTCGGGGACATGCCGAACGACGTGCCGATGTTCGGCTGGTCCGCGTACGGCGTGGCGATGGCGAACGCCCACACCGAGCTGAAGGCCGTGGCCGACGAGCTGACCCTGTCGAACGACGAGGACGGCATCGCGGCGAAGCTGGAAGCCCTGCTCGCGGGCTGAGTTCCTGTCCGGCCGCCGTGTTGGCCGCCCTCTGCTTGTGGTGCTTTCCGTACGTACCGGTGGTCCGTACGCACCGGGGAAGGGGGCGGTCCGCGCTTGCGCGCGCTCGAAGCGACCGCCCCCTCGGGCACCGGCGCGGCGCGAGCAGCGGGTGAGACTGCTCCACGGCCGGTCCACCGGCGCCCAGTCGGGAACGGGACGGACCTTCTGAGGTCGACGTCCCGCTCCGCTCCCGGTAGGTGCACCGCCCGCACTGATGTGCGCCCGGTGTCTTCACTCTCTCCCAACAACCCTGTGCCGTCACCTTATTTCCGGATCGGGGACGGGCTCTGGGGCTGGGCTCTGGGGCTGGTACGGGCTAGGTTCTGGGGCTGGTACGGGCTGGGCTCTGGGGCTGGGCGCCGGGACCGAGGGCCGGTGGCCGTCTCACTCCTCGCCGGCGAGCTTCAGCACGCGCAGCTTCTGCCCCGCGTACCAGGTCGCGCCCACGGTGACGACCGACAACAGCACCACGGCGAGCGGCAGTCCGACGGCCGAGCCGACGAACCCTTCGCCCGCGATCTTCTCCGCGAGCGCCAGCGACCACTGCTGCACGCTGAGCGTGCGGGCGCCGGACACCAGGCTGCCGAAGATGCCCTCCCACACCAGTGCGTAGATCAGTCCGATGATGACGGCGTGCCGGCTGACCGTGCCCAGCAGCAGGAACATCGCGCTGTAGGCGATCGAGCCGAAGAGCGCGGCGACGGTGTAGGCGATCGCGATCTGCTGTCCGTTGCCGTTCAGGATGAAGCCGGCGATGAGGGTGGGGATCGCGGAGAACGCCATCGTGACGGCGATCGCCACGATCAGCTTGGTGCAGATGATCGTGTGCCGCTTCACCGGCTTGGCGAGCAGGTAGACGATCGAGCCGTCGTCGATCTCGGGCCCGATCGAGCCGGTGCCCGCGATCACTCCGACGAGGGGCACCATCGTGGCGATGGCGAAGCCCGCGAGCAGGTCGTTGGCGACCTGGTCGTCCGCGCCCTGGAAGGCCCGTACGGCGATCGAGATGAGCAGCAGCAGACCGGGCAGGATGAACAGGATCGCGGCCCGGCGGCGGCCGAGCACGGCCCGATAGGTGAGCTTGGCGACTGTGGGGTGGTACATGGCGTCACAGCTCCTTTCAGGCCGCTACGAGGTAGGAGAAGACGGATTCGAGGGACTCGTCCGACGGCGAGACCGTCAGCAGCCGGATCCCGTTGTCCCGGGCGACGCGCGGCAGCAGTTCGGTGAAGCGGCCGAAGTCGACGGCCTGGATGCGCAGTGCGCCCTCCGTGAGGTCCACCTCGATGCCCGCGGTGGACGGGTCCGCGATGAGCGCGGCGGCGAGCGCGCGGTCGTCGCTGGAGCGCACCAGGTAGCGGTGCGGACGGTCCGTCATCAGCCGGCGGATCTTCCGGAAGTCGCCCGACGCGGCGTGCCGGCCGGCGACGATCACCTCGATGTGCGAGGCGAGTTGTTCGACCTCCTCCAGGATGTGGGAGGAGAAGAGCACCGTGCGGCCCGCGGCCCCCATGCTCCGCAGCAGCTCCATCAGCTGCATGCGCTGGCGCGGGTCCATGCCGTTGAAGGGCTCGTCGAGCAGTAGTACGGACGGCTCGTGGACGAGCGCGGAGGCCATCTTCACGCGCTGCCGCATGCCCTTGCTGTACGTGGCGATCTTGCGGTCCTGCGCGTACTCCATCTCGACGGTGGCCAGCGCCCGCCGGGCCTCCTTCTCGCCGAGGCCGTGCAGTTCGGCGTTGGCGACGACGAAGTCGCGGCCGGTGAGGAAGTCGTACATCGCCTCCCGCTCCGGCACCACGCCGATGTGCCGGTAGACGGACTCGTTGCGCCAGATCGGCTGACCGTCGAGGGTGACGCCGCCCGTGGAGGGGGCGAGGAAGCCGCCCATCATGTTGATGAGGGTGGACTTCCCGGCGCCGTTGGGGCCGAGCAGTCCGGTGACCCCGGGGCCGATGTCCATGGTGACGTCGTTGACGGCGACCACGTTCCCGAACCACCGGGAGGCGTGCTCGATCGAGATAGTGCTCACGGGCGCGGCCCATTCTCTTGAGGCTCTAGGGGCTCGGTGTGCCCCGGGCGGTTGGCGGCGGTCGCGGTCACAGGCCGGCCCTCCGGTAGCGGCGCATCAGCACGGCGTACGAACCGGCGACGAGCCCCAGGACGACCAGCAGGTAGAGCAGGCCGACGGCGGTGCTCGGGCCCTCGCCGCCGGGGAAGCCGGAGGAGGCGCCGAGCAGCGCGGTCTGCACGCCGTCGATCAGGCTGATGGGGGAGAACAGGCCGAACCACTGGATCGTGCCGGTGGACTCGGTGGTGTGGGCGATGGCCTGGACCGTGGAGACGGCGCCGTAGGTGATCGTCAGGGTGGCGATGATCGCGGCCACGCCGAAGCCGCGGCGCGGCGTGAGGGCGGCGATCACCAGGCCGAGCCCGGCGAAGAGGACCGACAGGAGAGCGACGGAGACCATGCCCTGGGCGAACCATTTCGTCTGGTCGGCGAAGTCCATCTTGGCGAGCAGCGCGCCCGCGTAGAGGACCAGCAGCGGTGCGGCGGTGAGGACGAAGAGGGCCGAGGCCATCGCGGCGTACTTCGCGAGGACGTAGTCGACCCGCTCGATCGGGCGCGAGAAGTACAGGGGGACCGTCTTGAACCGCAGGTCGCGGGAGACGGACTGGGGTGCCTGGGCGGCCAGGAAGAGCCCGATGACGGCCTGGGTGACCAGGGCGTAGTTGGTGTATTCGAGCGGCAGCTTGGACGCCTTGGTGGCGACGGCGACGGCGACGATGATGGCCGCGGGGACGCACATCACCGCGAAGAGGATCATCGGCAGCACTTTGGACTTGGCGGAGCGGCCGAGTCCGTAGGCGCCGCGCAGCGACTGCGAGAAGAGCGAACGGCGCGCGTAGGCGCGGCCGAGGCGCTGGCCGTCGTAGTGGCGGTAGCCGATGTTGTGGATGCGGGCGGACTCGGGGGCCGCGCCGGGGGTGTGGGTGCTCATCGGGGCCGCCCCATCGTGTTCGCGGTGGAAGCCGTCGTGTCGGTCGCGTCGATCGCGTCGGTGGTGACCGTGGCGTCGGTCGCCGCGGCTGCGGACGCGGCGGGCATGGCTGCGGATGCGGATGCGGCGGGCGTGGCTGCGGACGCGGCGGGCGCGGCGGGCGCGGCTGCGGTTCCGGTCGCGGGGACGGCTGCGGTCGCCGGTCCGGACTGGAAGACCTCCGCGATGTGGTGGCGGCGCTGTTCCATCCGTACGAGCCCGAGGCCGAGGTCGGCGACGGTGTCGCGGACGACGTCGTACGTCTGCTCGCCCTCCGCTTCGAGCAGCAGGATGTGGCCGGCGCCGGGCAGTCCGTCCTCGGTGTGCGCGTGCAGGCGGACGCCGACGGCGGCGAGGCGCTCGCGCAGGGCCGCGGTGCCGTCGGGGTGCTCGTCGGAGTCCGTGACCTCGACCGCGAGGGTGGTCGTGGTGCGGGTGAAGTCGCTGGTGGAGCTGGAGCGCAGCAGGGTGCCGCCGTCGATGACGACGACGTGGTCACAGGTGCGTTCGAGCTCGCCGAGGAGGTGCGAGGTGACGAGGACCGAGATGCCGAAGTCGGTGTGGACGCGCCGGATCAGCCCCAACATCTCGTCCCGGCCGACCGGGTCGAGGCCGTTGGTCGGCTCGTCCAGAAGCACCAGCTTGGGGTCGTGGACGAGGGCCTGGGCGAGCTTCACCCGCTGCTTCATGCCGGTCGAGTAGCCGCCGATGGGGCGGTAGCGCTCCTCGTAGAGGCCGACGTGGCGCAGGGTGTCCGCGGTGCGTTCACGGGCGGCGGTCGGCGGGAGGCCGGACATGCGCGCCATGTGCACGACGAACTCGGTGGCCGACACGTCCGGGGGCAGGCAGTCGTGTTCGGGCATGTAGCCCACCTGCTCCCGGATGGCGCTGCCGTGGGTGGCCACGTCGAGGCCGAGCACGGCGGCGCTCCCCTCGGTGGCCGGGGAAAGACCCAACAGGATCTTGATCATCGTGGACTTGCCGGCTCCGTTGGCGCCCACCAACCCCGTCACGCCGGGGCCGATGTCCAAGGAGAGCCGGTCAAGCGCGGTCACCTTGGGGAACCGCTTGCTCAGACCTTTGGTCGCGATCACACTCGTCACGGGTTCGACCGTAGTGGTGCGGGACGCGGCGGTCGTCAGCCTGGGCGGTTGGTTCGGCATCCGACTCCAGGGGGAGCGGCCCGTAGGGGTGGCATACGAAAGTGGACGGCCGGGGCGGTGCGGGCGGGGCCGTTTGTCATCCGAAGGACGTCGTACGGACGTCGGTCAGGCGCCGGGCCCGGGGGTCGGCCGGGGGCAGCCGGGATCGGTCGGGGTGGGCCGGACGTCGGCCGGGGGTCAGTCCGGGGCTCGGTTCGGGGCAGCCGAAGGCCGGCCGGGGTCGGTCCGGGGGTCGGTCCGGGGAGTTTTCCACAGGCTGGTGCAGGGCACTTGACGCAGCCGTCGAGCATTGTCACATTCGTCAGTGGCAGGGTGTGGGTCACGTTACGGACGCGTAGAGCGACGGCCGTCGTCGGCTGTCCTTCGGGGCGTCTCGAATGGACGAGGGGGCTGTGCCATGGCTTCGGTGATGGCGTCGGTGGCATCCGGGGCGTCGCGGGCGACGTCGGCGGGAGGACCGGGCGCGGATCTGCGCGGGTTCAAGGAGGTGCAGCGCCTGGCGTACGACTGCGCCGAGGCGGTGGCCGCCCAGTTGAAGCCGGGGGTGACCGAGCGGGAGGCGGCCCGGATGCAGCGGGAGTGGCTGCGGCGGCGCGGCGTGCGGGACTGGTTCCACCTCCCCTTCGCCTGGTTCGGCGACCGCACGGCCTTCACCGGCTTCCGGATACCGCTCCAGTTCTTCCCCACGGACCGGGCGTTGGAGCCGGGGATGCCGTTCATCCTCGACATGGCCCCGGTGCACCGCGGCTTCACCGCCGACGTCGGCTACTCGGGCTGTCTGGGCCCCAGCCCGCTGCACGACAAGCTGGTGACGGACCTGCGCGAGCACCGCGAGTTGATCCTGCGCGAGGTGCGCGAGCGCCGCTCGCTGCGGGAGATCTACGAGGACGTGGACCGCCTCATGGTCCGCCAGGGCTACGCCAATCGCCACCGCGCCTATCCGTTCGGCGTGATCGCCCACAAGGTGGACCGGGTGCGGGAGCGGCGCTGGTCGCCCACCGTCTTCGGGTTCGGTACACAGGCGTTGAAGGGCCTGCTGAGCGACGCGGTCCACGGGCACCGGGAGGGCTGGTCCCCGCTCTGGAGCCCGTACCGCTTCTCGGACCACCCGCCGCAGCCGGGGCTGTGGGCCGTGGAGCCACACCTCGGATTCCGGGGCACGGGAGCGAAGTTCGAGGAGCTGCTGGTGGTCACCGACTCCAAGGACCGGCAGGAGAGCGCCTTCTGGCTGGACGACGACCTGCCGCACGTACGCCGCTGGGCTGCGTGAGCGGACACGGCACCACCGATCGCAGAGCACGGCACACGGCACAGCACACGGCACAGCACTGAGGGAAGACACCGAGGGAAGTGTGGAGCGCATGAGCGACGAGGCGGTGGGCGCGGGCATCCCGGGCGCCCGTGAGCGTTGGGTCCGTACGGGCGGGATCGAGCTGTGCGTCGCCGAGTTGGGCGAGCCGACGCAGCCCACGGTGGTGCTCCTGCACGGCTACCCCGACAGCAAGGAGGTCTGGTCCGAGGTCGCCCGCCGGCTCGTCGACGACCACGGCTGCCACGTGGTGCTGTACGACGTGCGGGGCCACGGCCGCTCGTCCGCGCCGAAGCCGCTGCGCGGCGGCTTCACACTGGAGAAGTTGACGGACGACTTCCTCGCCGTCGTCGACGAGGTGAGCCCGGACCGCCCGGTGCACCTCGTGGGGCACGACTGGGGCTCGGTGCAGTCCTGGGAGTTCGTCACCGTCCCGCGGACCGAGGGCCGGATCGCCTCCTTCACCTCGATCTCGGGCCCGTCGCTCGACCACTTCGGCCAGTGGATCAAGAAGCGGATGCGCCGCCCCACCCCGCGCCGGGTGGGCCAGTTGCTGGGCCAGGGCGCCAAGTCCTGGTACGTGTACGCGCTGCACGCCCCGGCGCTGCCGGAGCTGCTGTGGCGCGGTCCACTCGGCCGCACGTGGCCGAAGGTCCTGGAGCGGATGGAGAAGCCGCCGACGGCCGGCTATCCGACCTCCTCCCTGCCCGAGGACGCGGCGCACGGCGCCTGGCTCTACCGCGACAACATCCGGGCGCGGCTGTTGCGCCCCCGCTCCGACGCGTACGCGCACGTGCCGGTCCAGCTGATCACCCCGACCGGCGACGTCTTCCTGTCCCCCCGGCTGTACGACGAGTTGGGCGAGTGGGCGCCGCGGCTGACCCGTCGCACCCTGCCCGGGCGGCACTGGGTCCCCCGCTCCCGTCCGGACCGACTGGCCGCGTGGATCTCCGACTTCGTCCACGCCCACGAGGACAGCCCCACGGGCACCGCGGGGACGGCGGTGGGCACCGCCGCTGCGCCCGTCGTCCGCGGGGCGTACGGAGAGCGGTTCGGCGGCCAGCTCGTGCTGGTGACGGGTGCGGCCAGCGGCATCGGGCGGGCCACGGCCTTCGCCTTCGCGGAGGCGGGCGCGCGGATCGTGGCCGTGGACCGGGACGCGGACGGCGCGGTGCGGACCGCCGAGATGTGCCGGCTGATCGGTTCGCCCGCGGCCTGGGGCGAGGCGGTCGACGTCGGAGACGAGGCGGCGATGGAGAAGTTGGCGGAGCGGGTCGCCGTCGAGTACGGCGTGGTGGACGTCCTGGTCAACAACGCCGGCGTGGGCCTGTCGGGCTCCTTCCTGGACACCTCGCCCGAGGACTGGCGCAAGGTCCTCGACGTCAACTTGTGGGGCGTCATCCACGGCTGTCGCCTCTTCGCCCGGCAGATGGCGGAGCGCGGCCAGGGCGGCCACGTCGTCAACGTCGCGTCGGCCGCGGCCTATCAGCCGTCGAAGGCGCTGCCCGCGTACAGCACCTCCAAGGCGGCGGTGCTGATGCTCAGCCAGTGCCTGCGGGCCGAACTCGCGGGCCGCGGCATCGGCGTCTCCGCGATCTGCCCCGGCATCGTCAACACCAACATCACGTCCACCGCGCGGTTCGCCGGCGTCGACGAGGCGGAGGAGAAGCGACGGCAGCGGCGCAGCTCCCGGCTGTACGGCCTGCGGAACTACCCCCCGGAGAAGGTGGCCGAAGCGATCCTCGCCGCGGTGGTGCGCAACCAGGCGGTGGTGCCGGTGACGCCGGAGGCGCGGGGTGCGCTGTGGATGTCCCGGTTCACCCCGCGGGCGCTGCGCGGGGTCGCCCGATTGGAGCCGCCGCTGTGAGACCCGGTGAGTACCGGATCGAGGACCTGGCCCACCACAGCGGTGCCACGGTCCGCACGATCCGCGCCTATCAGGACCGCGGCCTGCTGCCGAAGCCCGAGCGGCGGGGCCGGTCCAACGTGTACGGCTCCGCCCACCTGGCGCGGCTGCGGCAGATCGCCGACCTCCTCGACCGCGGCTACACCCTCGCCTCCATCAAGGAGCTGCTGGAGGCGTGGGACACCGGCCGCGGCCTCGGCGGGGTCCTGGGGCTCGTCGCCGAGGTGCACGGCCCCTGGACGGACGAACAGGCCGCACGGATCACCCGCACCGAACTCGCCGCGACGTTCGGCGAAGGCCCGGACGAGGCCGCCGTGGCGGAGGCGGTCGAGCTGGGCGTACTGGAGCCGGTCCCGGGCCGGGACGACGAATTCCTGGTGCCGAGCCCCCAGGAGCTCGCCGTAGCGGCCGAGTTGCACGCCGCGGGCGTCCCGCTGTCCGCAATCTCCGGCCATCTGCGGGAGCTTCGCGGCCAGGTCGAGCACATAGCGTCGCGCTTCCTGGAGTTCACGACGGAGCACGTCTTCGCCCGCTACCTGGGCCATCGCCCGCCGAACGACGCGGACGCGGCAGAAGCCGCGTCCCTGGTCCGTCGCCTGCGCCCGCTCGCCCAACAGACCGTCGACGCCGAACTCGCTCGCGCGATGCGCACGTTCGCCACCCGCCACCTCCATCACCATCTGACGGCGAACGCCCCGACGTCGGAGTCGTCGGAAGCGGATGCACCGCGGACCGTCGCCCTTCCGCCGGAGACGATCCGAGCCGTGCAGAGCCTGGTTGGTGCGGAGCACGTGGCGGCGTTCGTCACTGCGGCCACCGAACGGGAGGTGCAGGCGAGGACGTTGGACGCGCTGGCCACAAGATCCCTTACTGATCACAAAGTTACCCAAAACGACGTCGACACAGAGTAGTTGTCCACAGATTCGCCAATTACCCTGTGGATAAGTCTTGTTGGCTGTGGATCAAACCTCTGCGCGAAGAAAGTTTCTCAGTGGCGGAGCGAGCCGGAAGCGCGCCACCCTAGTGGCATGAACATGGACGAAAGACGCACCGTGAAGGTGTCGAAGCACCTCGCCAAACACCTGCGCCACCAACCGGAGCGGATCGGCATCGCCCTCGACGCGAACGGCTGGGTGGAGATAGACGAGCTGCTGCGGGCGCTCGCCGCGCACCGCTTCCCGGTCAGCCGCGCCGAACTGGAGCACGTCGTCGCCGTCAACGACAAGCGCCGCTTCGCCATCGACGGCAGCCGCATCCGCGCCAACCAGGGGCACACGGTCCCGGTCGACCTCGACCTGCCCGCGGCCACCCCGCCCGCGTACCTCTACCACGGCACGGTGGCAGCCAACCTCCCCGCGATCCGCATCGAGGGGCTGCGCCCCATGCGCCGCCACCACGTGCACCTCTCCCCGGACCGCGAGACCGCGACCCGCGTCGGCGCCCGACGCGGCCGTCCCGTCGTGCTCCCCGTGGACTCCGGCGCGCTGCACCGCGCGGGCCACGTCTTCCGGATCAGCGCCAACGGCGTCTGGCTGACGGACACGGTGCCCCCGGAGTTCCTGCGGTTCTCCGGGACGTAGCCTCGGTGCCATGAGTCAGCGCCTGAGCACCGTGATCCTGCCCGTACGCCGCTGGAGCGAGGGCGGGCGGGAGCAGTGGACCCGCGCCGAGGCGCTGGGCTTCCACACCGCGTACACCTACGACCACCTGACGTGGCGCGCCTTCCGCGACGGCCCGTGGTTCGGCGCGGTACCGACCCTGACGGCCGCCGCGACCGCCACGGAGCGGCTGCGCCTGGGCACCCTCGTCACCTCGCCGAACTTCCGGCACCCCGTGACCCTCGCCAAGGAGCTGATGACGCTCGACGACGTCTCCGGCGGGCGCCTCACGCTCGGCATCGGCGCGGGCGGCGACGGCTTCGACGCGACCGCGCTCGGGCAGGAGCCGTGGACCCCGCGGCAGCGGGCCGACCGGTTCGCGGAGTTCGTCCCGCTCCTCGACCGCCTGCTCACGGAGGAGGCGGTCACCCACGAGGGCACCCACTACTCCGCGCAGGAGGCGCGGGCGCTCCCCGGCTGCGTGCAGCGTCCGCGCGTGCCGTTCGCGGTCGCCGCGACCGGGCCGCGCGGCATGCGGCTCGCCGCGCGCCACGGGCAGGCGTGGGTCACCACGGGCGACCCGAAGATCGGCCGCACGGGCGGCACGCCCGAGGAGTCCCTCCTGGCGGTGGGCGCGCAGGTGCGACGCCTCGGCGAGGCGTGCGAGGAGGACGGCCGGGACGTGCGCGACCTGGACAAGGTCCTGCTCACCGGCTTCACGCCGGAGCACGGCCGGATGCTGGGGTCCCTGGACGCGTTCGTGGACTTCGCAGGCGGATACTTCGCGCTGGGGATCGACGAGATCGTGATCCACGCGCCGATCGCGGACTCGGAGTTCGCCACGGACGAGGCAGTCTTCGAAAAAATCGCCACGGACGCCCTGGCACAACTCACCTAGGCCGCACCCAGCTGCGTCTGGCTGCGTCTGGCTGCGTCTGGCTGCGTCTGGCTGCGTCTGGCTGCGTCTGGCTGCGCCAAAGCGCCGTAGCTGCTCGGGCAACCGTGGCGTCTGCGGCTGCTCTGTGGCTTGCGGCAGAGACCGATGCTCCCGCAGGGAAACGGCGGGTGTGTCAGGGGCACAGGGGGAGGAACTGCGCGAGGACGCAGACCCGGTCGCAGCGGCGAGGGCGCACCGTAGCGGAGCCCGCAGCGGAGCTCGCCGCAGCGCATCGCACGCCCGTGCGGTTCGTGCGCAAGAATGCGTGTGTGACCCCTGCAACCGACCCCCGCACGCCCCGGCTGATCGCCACGGATCTGGACGGCACGCTGCTGCGCGACGACAAGTCCGTGTCCGCCCGCACCGTCGCCGCGCTCGCCGCGGCCGAGGACGCCGGCATCGAGGTCTTCTTCGTCACCGGCAGGCCGGCGCGCTGGATGGAGGTCGTCAGCGCCCACGTCCACGGCCACGGCCTGGCGATCTGCGCCAACGGCGCCGCCGTCGTCGACCTGCACGACGGCGGACGGCTGCTGCAGGCACACCCCCTGGAGCGCCCCACCGCGCTCGACGTCGTCGCCGCGCTGCGCACCGCCGCGCCCGGCACCACCTTCGCCGTCGAGACGACCGCGGGGTTCCACCACGAACCGTCCTACCCGCCGCTGTTCAGCCATGACGCGGGCACCATCGTCGCCGCGGCCGAGAAGCTGCTGCACGCCGAGACCGGGGCCGGCGCCCCCGTGCTCAAGCTGCTCGCCCACCACCGCGAGCTCGCCCCCGACGCCTTCCTCGACCTGGCCCGTACGCACGCCGGCTCGCTCGCCTCCCTCACCCGCTCCAGCCCCAGCTCGCTGCTGGAGATCAGCGGTCCCGGCGTGAGCAAGGCCAGCACCCTCGCGCTGTGCTGCGCCGAGCGCGGCATCTCCGCCGCGGAGGTCGTCGCCTTCGGGGACATGCCGAACGACGTGGACATGCTGCGCTGGGCCGGCACCTCGTACGCCATGGGCAACGCCCACCCCGACGTGCTCGCCGCCGCGTCCGGGCGCACCGTGGCCAACAACGAGGACGGCGTCGCCGTCGTCATCGAACGGATCCTCCAAGGCATGCGTTAGGTCGTGCCCGAGAAGCAATAGCGCCGTGACGGCTTGCCGTGATGGCGTCTGCGGCCCATCTGTGGCTGTTCGCGCAGGGAAACGGGGACCTGCCCTAGCCCAGCCGCACCCCGCGCTCCCTCAGCCACGCCGCGGGGTCCACGCCCGAGCCCAGATACGGAGTGAGTCGCACCTCGAAGTGCAGGTGCGGCCCGGTCGAGTTGCCCGTGGAGCCCGCGAGGCCGATGAACTGGCCGGTGGTCACGGGCTCGCGCTGGTCCACGGCGACCGACGACAGGTGCGCGTACTGCGTGTAGTAGCCCCCGGGGTGCTCGACGACGATCTCGATCCCGAAGGCGCCCCCGCAGGAGACGGAGTGCACCCGACCGACGCCCGCGGAGCGCACCGGGGTGCCGATGTCCACGGCGAAGTCCTGGCCCGTGTGCCGCTTCGCCCAGCGGGCGCCCCCGCTGCCGAAGCTGGCGGACAGCTCGTAGCCCTCCACCGGCGCCACCCACTGCGCACCCCCGCCGGGCGGGTCCGCGGCCGGTTCGTGCGTGGAGCGGACCGCCCCGGGGCAGTTGCCCGCGGCGACCCGACCGTCCGCCGCGCCCTGGAGCGCCCAGCGCGCCTTCTCCAGCTTGGCCTCAAGACCCGCCTTGACCTTCGCCAGCTTCTCCTTGCGCTCGTCGAGGTCGTGCCAGGCCCGGCGCGCCCGCTCCTCCGCGGCCACCAACTGTTGCTCCGCCTGCCGGGCGGTGCCGAGCAGCTGGCGTACGGCGTTCTCGGCCTGGCGGGCGAGCCGCCGCAGCCGCATCAGCTCGTCGGGGTTCCGGCTGAGCAGCAGTTGTGCCGTCGCCGTGAGCTGACCGCCGGAGCGGTACTGCTCGCGGGCGACCGCGCCGACGGCGTCGTGGATCGCGTCCACTTCCTTGCGCTGCCGCTTGATCTCGCCCTGGAGCCGGATCGCCTCCGTCCGGCGCTCCTCGGCCTCCCGCAGGCTCTTCTCGTACGCCGCGGTGACCTCCGCCGCCTCCTCGAACAGCCGGGCCACCTCGGCGGTGGTGCCGGTGGCCGGCCCGTGCGACGGCTCTCGGGACGGCTCACCGGACGCCGTCCCGGACGTCTTCCCCGACGGCTTCCGGGACGGTGCCGGGGGCTTCGGCGCGTCCTTGGACGGGGAGGCCGCGACCGGGGCCAGCACCGCCTGCGCCTGCCGGACCAGACCGTCCGACGGTGCCGGCGTGAGCGACGGTGCGGAAGCGACGGGGGAGGGGGGCGGCAGCTCGTCGACCGCCAAGACCCCAGCAGCCGTCGCTGCCGTCGCAGACCCAGCAGCCCCGGCAGGCGTCAGCAGCGCGTACGGCACCACCACGAGGGCGAGCAGCGGCGACCGGCGTCTACAACGGGACATGCTCGGGATGGTCACCCCGTCCCCGCCCGATTCCACGGACCGAGGGAGGTCGTACGGCCACCCGGCCCAGCAAAAACCCCCAGGCCACGGACAACCCGCCCACGGTCGGCGGAGTCGACCCGGCCGCGGGCGGCCCCCTACGGCGGTGCCCTGCAGCAGTCCCCCGGCAACCCCTACAGCGGCGCCTCCCACCGGACCGTCGTGCCCCGGCCGTCCGGCCCGACGCCCGGCCCGCAGGTGCTCGACCCGCCCAGTGACTCGGCCCTACGGGCGAGGTTGCGCAGCCCGCTGCGCCGGCCGCCGTCCGGGATGCCGACCCCGTCGTCGGCCACCGTCAGCCGTACGCCGTCCGCGCCGTCCGGCAGCCGTACGGTCGCGTCCACCACGACCTCGATGCGCGAGGCGTCCGCGTGCCGGAACGCGTTCGACAGCGCCTCCCGCAACGCCGCGATCAGGTTCTTCCCGGTGAGTTCGCCGACGAGCGCGTCCACCGCGCCCACGAACCGGTGCCCCGGCTTGAACCCCAGCGGCACCGCCGCCATGTTGATCTCGCGCAGCACCCGCGTCCGCAGCCCGGACGGCGCCTCCGCCGGGCTCTGCTGCAGGGCGAAGATCGCCGTGCGGATCTCCTGGATCGTCACGTCCAACTCGTCGACCGCCTTGCCGACGCCGTCCTGGAGCGCGGGCACGACCGAGCGGCGCTGGGCGCCCTCCAGCATCAGCCCGGTCGCGAACAGCCGTTGGATGACGAGGTCGTGCAGGTCGCGGGCGATCCGGTCGCGGTCCTCGAAGACGGCGAGCCGCTCCCGGTCGCGCTGGGCCTCCGCCATGATCAGCGCCAGTGCGGCCTGCGCGGCGAACTGGCTGGCGAGGGTGCGTTCGGCCTCCGTGAACTGCTTCCCGCCGCGCCGCCGCGGCGTGGCGAGCGCCCCCAGCACCCGTCCGCCGCTCTGCAGCGGGAGCATCATGCACGGCCCGTACCGCCCGGCGACCTTGGTGATGATCCGTGGATCGCTGGCCGCGTCGGCGACGAAGACCGGCTCGCCGGAGAGCAGTTGCGCGATCACCGGGCTCTCCGGGGGCATCACCTCGCCCAGGAACGTCGTGGGCTGGTCGGAGGCGACGGCGGCGATCTCCAGCCCGCCGTCCTCGGCCGGGAGCAGCACGATGCCGGCCGCGGAGTCGGCGAGCCTGCGGGCCTGTTCGGCGACGACGGTGAGGGCGTCCTCGGCGTCCCCGCCGGAGAGCAGGGCGGTGGTGACGGCGACCGAGCCGTCGATCCAGCGTTCGCGCTGCCGGGCGGCCTCGTACAGCCGGGCGTTGCCGATGGCGATGCCGGCCTCGGTGGCGAGGACGCGCACCATGTGCAGGTCGTCGTCGTTGAACTCGGCCCCGCCGCGCTTCTCCGCGAGGTAGAGGTTGCCGAAGATCTCGCCCTGGACGCGGATCGGCACGCCGAGGAAGGTGCGCATCGGCGGGTGGCCGGGCGGGAAGCCGGCGGCGCGCGGATCGGATGTCAGGTCCGCGAGCATCACCGGTACGGGGTCGTGGATGAGCGCGCCGAGCAGCCCCCGGTGGCCGTCGGGGCGGTGGCCGATCCGGGCGGCGACGTCGTCGCCGATGCCGTGCGTGACGAAGTCGGACAGGCCCCGGCGCTCCTCGTCGACGACGCCGATCGCGGCGTAGCGGGCGTCGGCGAGTTCGGCCGCGGTCTCGCAGATCCGGTCCAGGGTGGTGTGCAGCTCCAGGCCGGTGCCGACGGAGCGCATCGCCTCCAGCAGCTGGGGCACCCGGGCGGTCAGCTCGGTGGACAGGCCCTGGAGGCTGCGGGTGGCGCGCGTCGCGGCCTCCAGCGGATCCCGTACGACCGACGACGCCTCGGCCGGCCCCCCACCCGAGCCCGCAGCCCCGACGCCCTGCCCAGCAGACCCGTCGTCCGGCCCCGCAGGCCCTGCGTCCCAGCCCCCCGCACCGTCACTCGGCTCCGTCGGCCGCGGATCCCCGGATCCGGTCGGTTCCACCGCGTCCTTCGGTTCGGGCACTGTCATGGCCTTGAGCCTAGTAATTCCTATTTAGCGAGGAAAGTCGGCTCCGCGGGCGGCCCGGCGCCGCGCCGCTCAGCCCTTGCCGGCCCCCACCGGCTCCCCCACCAGCTCCGCCGCCGCGTCCGTCGCGCGCTCGCGCTCCATCATCGCGCGCAGCGGCCCGTCGACGGCGACCAGGTCGGCGTACGGACCGCGCTGGACGACCCGGCCCTCCGCCAGGACGACGACCTCGTCCACGGCGTCGAGCCCGTGCAGACGGTGCGTGATGAGCACGGTCGCGGCCCCGCGCGCGGTGCGTTCCTCGGTGGCCGCCAGCAGGTCAGCCGTGAGCGCGTCCGCGGTCGCCACGTCCAGGTGCTCCGCCGGCTCGTCGAGCACGAGCACGGGGAAGCCCGCGAGCAGCGCCCGCGCCAGGGCGAGCCGCTGCCGCTGGCCGCCCGAGAGCCGGGCGCCGTGCTCGCCGACGAGGGTGTCCAGGCCCTGCGGCAGCGCGTCGACCCACTCCAGGAGCCGGGCGCCGGCGAGCGCCCGCCGCAACTCGTCCTCGCTCGCTTCGGTGTGGGCGATCCGCAGGTTCTCCCGCACCGAGCTGTCGAAGATGTGGGCGTCCTGGGCGCAGAGTCCGACGAAGCCGCGGACGGCTTCCCCGTCGAGTTGGTGCGCGGGCACGCCGCCGAGTTCGTACGTGCCCTCCCGGGCGTCCAGGAAGCGCAGCAGCACCTGCGCCAGCGTGGTCTTTCCGGAGCCGGAGACGCCCACGACGGCGATCCGCTTGCCGGCCGTGACGGTGAGGTCGAGACCGTCGAGCGCGTCCAGCCGCCCGCCCGGGTAGCGGGCGTGGATCCCGGTCAGCCGGAGCGGGAACGCGGTGTCCGGCGCGGCGGCCGGCTGCTCGGGCTCGCGTACGGGCACGGGCGCGTCCAGCACCTCGTACACCCGCTCCGCGCTCCGCTTGACCCGCTGCCGGTACTGCACGGCGAGCGTCAGGCCGGTGACGGCTTCGAAGGCGGCGAGGGGTGTGAGGACGACGACGGCGAGGTTGACGCCGTCGAGCCGGCCGTCCCGCACCGCCTGGACGCCGACGGCGGCGGCGGCCACGACGGTGAGCCCGCAGGCCAGGGCGGAGAGCCCGGCGCCGAGCGCGGTGGCGGCGGCGCCGCGCTGCGCGATCCGGGTCAGCTCCCGGTCCGCTTCGCGGGTGCCGGCGATCCGGGCGCCGAGCGCCCCCGCCACGGTCAGCTCGGCCGTGCCGCGCAGCAGGTCGACGGTGCGTGCGGCGAGCCTGCCGCGGGCGGGCGCGAGTTGGCGCTCCGCCCGCCGCGCGAGCGCGCCGCTGAGCAGCGGCACGGCGAGGCCGCCGGCGAGCAGCCCGGCCGCGAGGATCGCGGCGGCCTCCGGCAGCAGCCAGCCGGTGAACCCGACGGCGGCCACGCTGACCAGGACCGCGGAGCCGGCCGGCAGCAGCCAGCGCAGCCAGTAGTCCTGGAGCGCGTCGACGTCGTTGACGAGCCGGGCCAGCAGGTCGCCGCGGCGGCGCGCGCCGAGGCCGGCCGGGGCGATCCGCTCCAGGCGCCGGTAGACGGCGACCCGCAGTTCGCCGAGCATCCGCAGCACGGCGTCGTGGGAGACGAGCCGCTCCGCGTAGCGGAACACGGCCCGCCCGATGCCGAAGGCGCGGGTCGCGGTGACGGCCATCATCAGATAGAGCACGGGCGGCTGTTCGGAGGCCCGGGAGATCAGCCAGCCGGAGACGGCCATCAGGCCCACCGAGGACGCCAGCGCCAGACTGCCCAGCAGCAGGGCGAGCCAGAAGCGGCCCCGCTGCTGCTCGGCGGCGCGCCGCACCCGGGTGAGCACCGGCACCCGCTTCTGTCCGTCCCCGGCGGGATCGTCACCGGCGGGATCGAAGTCGTACGCGTCGCCCTGCGCCGCGCCCGCCGCGCCTTCGGCGTCCTTCGCGTCCTCCGTGTCCCGCGCGGTCCCCGTCGGGCGGGACGACTCCTCCAGCCACTCCACCCGGTCGCCGCGGCCCGCCGCGCGCACGGCGGCCCGCTCCCGCACGGTGGCCGTCTCCGGCTCCGCCGCCGGAACGTCGTCGACGGGAGAGGTACGGGTCAGGGTGACGACCCGGTCCGCGACCGCCAGCAGCGCCGGGCGGTGCACCACCAGCAGCACGGTCCGGCCGGCCGCCAGCCGCCGTACCGCCTCCACCACGCCTTCCTCGGTCTCCCCGTCCAGCGCGGCCGTCGGCTCGTCGAGGAGCAGCAGCGGCCGGTCCGCCAGGAACGCCCGGGCGAGCGCCAGCCGCTGGCGCTGACCGGCCGAGAGCCCGGCGCCGTCCTCGCCCAGCCGGGTCTCGACGCCGGCGGGGAGCGCGGCCACGAAGTCGTACGCCCCGGCCTGTCGCAGCGCCGTCCGCACCGCCTCGTCCTCGGCGTCCGGCCGGGCCAGCCGTACGTTCTCCGCGATCGTGCCGGCGAAGAAGTACGGCCGCTGGGGCACCCACGCGATCCGCTCCCGCCAGCGCGCCGGGTCCAGCTCCGACAGCTCGACGCCGTCGACGCTGATCCGCCCCGCGCTGGGGGCCCGGAAGCCGAGCACCACGTCGAGCAGCGTGGACTTGCCGATGCCGCTGGGGCCGACCAGGGCGACGGTCTCCCCCTCCGCAACCGTCAGGGACGCGGCGTCCAACGAGGGTTCGGTACGCCCCGGGTGCCGCACGGTCACCCCGTCCAGCTCCAGCCGCAGCGCGGCCGGGACGGGCCGGGTGCCGGCGGCGGGCCGCTCCTCCTCCAGTACCTCGAAGATCTCCTCGGCGGCGGCCAGCCCTTCGGCGGCTGCGTGGTACTGCGTGCCCACCATCCTGATCGGCAGATACGCCTCGGGCGCCAGGATCAGGATGACCAGCCCGGTGTAGAGGTCCATCCCGCCGTGGACGAGCCGCATGCCGATGGTGACCGCGACCAGGGCCACGGACAGCGTGGACAACAGCTCCAGCGCGAAGGAGGAGACGAAGGCGATCCGCAGCGTCCGCATGGTGGCCCGCCGGTACTCGGCGGTGATGGAGCGGATCGAATCGGCCTGGGCCTTGGCCCGGCCGAAGACCTTGAGGGTGGGCAGCCCCGCGACCACGTCGAGGAAGTGGCCCGAGAGCCGGGACAGCATCCGCCACTGCCGGTCCATCCGGGTCTGGGTGTACCAGCCGATCAGAACCATGAAGATCGGGATCAGCGGCAGGGTGCCCACGATGATCGCCGCGGAGACCCAGTCCTCGGTCACCACCCGCGCCAGCACCGCCACCGGCACGACGACCGCGAGGCCGAGCTGCGGCAGATAGCGGGCGAAGTAGTCGTCGAGGGCGTCGATGCCCCGGGTCGCCACGGCCATCAGGGAGCCGGTGCGCTGTCCGCTCAACCACCCCGGGCCGAGCGCGGTCGCCCGCTCCAGCAGCCGTCCCCGCAGCTCCGACTTGACCGCCGCGCTCGCCCGGTGGGCGGCGAGTTCGGTCAGCCAGGAGACCAGCGCCCGGGCCGCGGCCACCGCCGCGAGCAACATCAGCGGGGTGAGCACGTCCGAGACCGAGAGCCCCTGTTGGAAGGCCCCGACCACCACCTCGGCGATCAACATCGCCTGGGCGATGACCAACGCCGCCCCGACCAGGCCGAGCAGCACCACCGCGATCAGGAAGCGGCGGGTGGTCCGGGCGTATCGCAGCAGACGCGGGTCGATCGGTTTCACGTGAAACATCCCCTACGGACGAGAGGCGGGTGGCTGGGGGCCGGGGCCCGAACGTGGTGTCCGGGCCCCGGCCCAGGTCGTACTAGTGCGCGTCGGCGATGTGCTGCGTACCGATGCGCTTGCGGAACACCCAGTAGGTCCAGCCCTGGTACAGCATCACCAGCGGGGCGGCGATACCGGCGCACCAGGTCATGATCTTCAGGGTGTACGGGGTCGACGAGGCGTTCGTGACGGTCAGGCTCCAGGCGTCGTTCAGCGAGGACGGCATCACGTTCGGGAAGAGCGTGAGGAAGAGCATCGCGACCGCGGCCACGAT
Organism: Streptomyces sp. NPDC047315; assembly: GCF_040643215.1. Lineage (NCBI taxonomy): Bacteria > Bacillati > Actinomycetota > Actinomycetes > Kitasatosporales > Streptomycetaceae > Streptomyces > Streptomyces sp. NPDC047315. The sequence goes on from NZ_JBEYTZ010000009.1 coordinate 198,625, forward strand.
GGTCACCCCGGAGAACGCGAACGACCATCCCTCGCGCCCCGCCATGTTGGTGGCGATCGCCACCACCAGCGCGGCAACCGCGACGATCATCGCGACCAGGCTGCTGCCGTCACCGCGGGAGACCTGGGTCCAGATCAGGAAGCCCAGCGCCAGCACGGCGGTGAGCACGCCCAGCTTGGTGGCGAGCGCCCTGGCCCGTACCCGGATGTCCCCCACGGTCTTGAGCGCCGCGAACACCGCACCGTGGAAGGTGAAGAGGGTCAGCGTCACCAGTCCGCCCAGGATCGAGTACGCGTTCAGCAGGTCGGCGACGTTGCCCACGTACTCCAGGTCCTGGTCGATCTTCACGCCGCGCACGATGTTGCCGAAGGCGACGCCCCACAGGAACGCGGGGATGAGCGAGGTCCAGAAGATCGCGTGCTCCCAGTTGGTCTGCCAGCGCTCCTCGGGCCTCTTGTGGCGGTACTCGAAGGAGACGCCGCGCACGATCAGACAGAGCAGGATCACCAGCAGCGGCAGGTAGAAGCCGGAGAAGAGGGTGGCGTACCACTCGGGGAAGGCGGCGAAGGTGGCACCGCCCGCAGACAGCAGCCACACCTCGTTGCCGTCCCACACCGGACCGATCGTGTTGATCAGTACGCGGCGCTCCTTGCGGTCCCGGGCGAGCAGCTTGGTGAGCACCCCGATCCCGAAGTCGAAGCCCTCCAGGAAGAAGTAGCCGATCCACAGGAAGGCGATCAGTACGAACCAGACGTCGTGAAGTTCCATGCCTCAGCAGCTCCTTGCGGCCTCAGTACGAGAAGGCCATCGGCCGGTCGGCGTCACGATCGTCGCCGCCGATCTTCTTGGGCGGGTTGAGGTCGGCCTCCGTCAGCTCGGGCGGGCCGAGCTTGACGTACTTCACCAGCAGCTTGACCTCGATCACGGCGAGCACCGCGTAGAGCAGGGTGAAGATGATCATCGAGGTGAGCACCTCGCCCTGGGAGACCCCGGGGGAGACCGCGTCCTTCGTGCGCAGCACGCCGTAGACGACCCACGGCTGACGGCCCATCTCGGTGAAGATCCAGCCCCAGGAGGTGGCGATCAGCGGGAAGGTCATGGTCCAGAGCGCGACGATCCAGTACCAGCGGCTGAAGCGGGCGCCCAGGGGCTTCTTCCGGAAGAGCACCAGGTTCGGCACTTCGTCCTCACCGGTCCGCAGCGCCGGTGGCAGCAGGAACTTCTTCCGGGTCAGCCAGAGCCCCAGCAGTCCGATGGCGAAGGACGCCATGCCGAAGCCGATCATCCAGCGGAAGCCCCAGTACGCGACCGGGATGTTGGGCCGGTAGTCACCGGGCCCGAACCGCTCCTGCTCCGCCTTGTTGACGTCGTTGATCCCGGGGACGTACGAGTCGAAGTCGCCGTTGGCGAGGAAGGACAGTATCCCGGGGATCTCCAGGGCGACCTCGTTGTGCCCCTTGTCCACGTCCCCGTAGGCGAAGAGGGAGAACGGCGCGGGCGCCTCGCCGTCCCACAGGGCCTCGGCGGCGGCCATCTTCATCGGCTGCTGCTTAAACATGACCTTGCCGAGGAAGTCGCCGCTGATCGCGGTGAGCAGTCCGGCCACGATCACGGTGACCAGGCCGAGCCGCAGCGAGGTGCGCATCACCGGCACGTGCTTCTTGCGGGCCAGGTGGTACGCGGCGATGCCGACCATGAACGCGCCACCGACGAGGAAGGCGGCGGTGATGGTGTGGAAGAACTGCGTGACGGCGGTGTCCTGCGACAGCACCCGCCAGAAGTCGGTCAGCTCGGCCCGTCCGCGCTCCTCGTTGATGCGGTAGCCGACCGGATGCTGCATCCAGGAGTTGGCGGCCAGGATGAAGTACGCGGAGAGCACGGTGCCGATCGAGACCATCCAGATGCAGGCCAGGTGGATCTTCTTCGGCAGCTTGTCCCAGCCGAAGATCCACAGCCCGATGAAGGTGGACTCGAAGAAGAACGCGATCAGCGCTTCGAAGGCGAGCGGTGCGCCGAAGATGTCGCCGACGAAGCGGGAGTAGTCGGACCAGTTCATGCCGAACTGGAACTCCTGCACGATCCCCGTGACGACACCCATGGCGATGTTGATCAGGAAGAGCTTGCCCCAGAACTTGGTCGCCTTGAGGTACTTCTCCTTGTTCGTCCGGACCCAGGCGGTCTGGAGCCCCGCGGTCAGGGCGGCGAGGGAGATCGTCAGCGGGACGAAGAGGAAGTGATACACGGTCGTAATGCCGAACTGCCATCGCGCCAAGGTCTCCGGCGCCAGAGCCAAGTCCACGTCGTCATCTCCTTACATCGACGAGGTCGATCGGCAGTTTGCCTGGTTAATCCCAGTCATTGCGGGATGAACGGGACACGCTTGTGAAAGCGTTCACATTCACATGAGATTATGTCTCATACGAAATCCACACTGATGACCGGGGGGTACCTCTTGACGTGACAGCCGCCCGGAGGTTAGGGCGCGCAGGCCGCCCCGGGGTGGAACCGGCCAGGAAACGGCAGTGGCCCGGGCCCCCGATGGGGACCCGGGCCGCTGTCGACCGTCGTCACATCACCCGCCGACCGCCGTCACATCTCCCGGTGGAAGACCTCGGCCACGTGCAGGAACAGGTCGTTGGCCTCCGGCTCGCCGATGGTGATCCGCACCCCCTCGCCCGGGAACGGCCGCACCGTCACCCCCGCGCGCTCGCACGCCGCCGCGAAGTCCACCGTCCGCTCCCCGAGCCGCAGCCAGACGAAGTTGGCCTGCGTCTGGGGCACCGTCCACCCCTGCTTGACCAGGCAGTCGTACACCCGGGTCCGCTCGCAGACCAGCGACCCGACCCGCCCCAGCAGCTCGTCCTCGGCCCGCAGCGAGGCCACCGCCGCGTTCTGTGCGAGTTGCGTCACACCGAACGGCACCGCCGTCTTGCGCAGCGCCAGCGCCACCGGCTCGTGGGCGATCGCGAAGCCCACGCGCAGCCCGGCGAGCCCGTACGCCTTGGAGAACGTGCGCAGCACCGCCACGTTGGGCCGCTCCCGGTAGATCTCGACGCCGTCCGGCACCTCGGCGTCCCGGATGAACTCCCGGTACGCCTCGTCCAGCACCACCAGGACGTCCGACGGCACCCGGTCGAGGAACCGTTCCAGCGCCGCCCGGCGCACCACCGTGCCGGTCGGGTTGTTCGGGTTGCAGACGAAGATCAGCCGGGTCCGGTCGGTGATCGCGTCGGCCATCGCGTCCAGGTCGTGCTCCTCCCCGGCCGTCAGCGGCACCTGCACCGACGTCGCCCCGCTGACCTGCGTGATGATCGGGTACGCCTCGAAGGAGCGCCAGGCGTAGATCACCTCGTCGCCGGGGCCGGCGGTCGCCTGCAGCAGCTGCTGCGCGACCCCGACGGACCCCGTGCCGGTCGCCAGGTGCGAGGCGGGCACCCCGAACCGGTTCGCCAGCTCCTCCATCAGGGACGAACAGGCCATGTCCGGGTAGCGGTTGAACTCGTGCGCCGCGGCCAGGACGCTCTCCAGCACGCCCGGCAGCGGCGGGTAGGGGTTCTCGTTGGACGACAGCTTGTACGCGACGGGGCCGCCGGTGGCCGCGGGCCGGCCCGGCTTGTAGGTGGGGATGCCGTCCAGCTCGGCGCGCAGCTTCGGGCTCGTCTCGCTCACCGCAGGTCCTCCTCGACCGTCCGACCGTTGTCCGGAAACCCGTCCGGCAACCAATGCTCCACACCTTATGAGGATTCGCCTCCGCTGCGAACGGGTCACTGCGAACCGATCTCGACCCGGCCTCGATCCCGCCGCGCGCCCGGTCCCGCCCCGGATCGATCCCTCCGCGACCCCGTCCGCCGCGCGCCCGACCCCGCCGCGGACCGCCCCGAAGCGGGGGGAGCGCTCGTTTTCCGGGCGCGCGCCCGCGGTTCGCTCCGTGTCGCGCGTCCCCCGTAGAGGTGAGTTGAGACCTCTCCGGCACGAGGAACCACCGACAAGTCAGACCCGTAGAACACTGCATACGCCACACAGTTACCTGGCAAGTCCCTTATTTTCCAAGGCAGTTCATGGTTTATGATCATGCAGAATCGTGCCTGTCAACGACTGAATGCCCGATCAGCCCGACCCCCCACGCGAGCCCTAATATCGGCTCGCCATGACAGCAGCAGGGAAGCACCAGGTGAGCCGGACGGACACATCCCGCCGGGGAAGCCGGCAAGGTCGGGCGGGCATTCGAGACGTCGCCGCCGCCGCCGGTGTCTCCATCACGACCGTCTCCGACGCGCTGAACGGAAAGGGCCGACTCCCGGACGCCACCCGCAGACACGTCCGCGAAGTGGCCGACCGGCTCGGCTACCGCCCGTCCGCGGCGGCCCGCACCCTCCGTACGGGGAAGTCGGGCCTCATCGGCCTGACCGTAACGACGTACGGGGATGAACCTTTCACCTTCACCGAGTTCGCCTACTTCGCCGAGATGGCGCGGGCCGCGACCTCCGCGGCACTGGCCCGCGGCTACGCCCTCGTGATCCTCCCGGCGACCTCCCGGCACGACGTCTGGTCGAACGTCGCGCTGGACGGCACCGTCGTCATCGACCCCTCCGACCACGACCCCGTCGTGACCGAGCTGGTCCGCCAGGGCCTGCCCGTCGTCTCCGACGGCCGACCCGCCGGCACCCTCCCGGTCACGGCCTGGGTCGACAACGACCACGAGGCCGCCGTCCTCGATCTGCTGGACCACCTCGCCGACGCCGGCGCCCGCCGGATCGGCCTGCTCACCGGCACCACCACGGACACCTACACCCGGCTCTCCACCACCGCTTACCTGAGCTGGTGCGAACGCGTCGGCCAGGACCCGGTGTACGAGTCGTACCCCGCCCACGACCCCTGCGCGGGCGCCGTCGCGGCGGACCGGCTGCTCGCCCGCCCGGACCGGCCGGACGCGGTCTACGGCCTCTTCGACCCCAACGGCACCGACCTGCTCGCCGCGGCCCGCCGCTACGGCCTGCGCGTCCCCGACGACCTGCTGCTCGTCTGTTGCAGCGAGTCGACGGTGTACGCCACCACCGAGCCGCCCATCACCACGCTCTCCCTCAAGCCGCGCCGCATCGGCACCGCGGTCGTCCAGCTCCTCATCGACGCCATCGAGGGCATCGACGAGGACCGGCCGGTCGAGCAGGTGATACCAACGGAGTTGATCATCCGGACGTCCTCGCAGCGCCGCTCCCCGCGGACGACCGTGAGCGCACCGCGCTCGCCGTCGCCCGACTAGGACGGCCCGAGGAATCGGGATCCGCCGAGCGTCCCCAATTAGGGCCCTATTGGGGCGAAACAGCCGACGTGTCAGGGGTGCGGCTGGATTCAGCACCCCTGGTGCATCACACAGCGCGGAGCTCATTCCTATGATGGGCGCACGACACCGCGGACCACCCCGACCAGGCTGGGCCGAAAGGTGAACGGCGGCGCGACGGTGGTGGAGGGGTCGATGACTCAGGGGGCCGGTCAGGGACCCGTGGTGCGTACGGCGACGTTGCGCGATTTCCGCGTTCCGCCGTACGCACAGATGCCCGTGCAGCAGGAGGCGTCGCCGCCCGAGCCTCCCGTGCACCAGGAGCAGCTCGAGCAGCCCGAGCAGCAGGGACCGCAGGAGCACTACCAGCAGCAGGAGCAGCACCCGGCTCCGGCGTACCCCGTGGAACACCCGCCCCACGCCACTCACCCCGAGGTCCGTCCCGAGACCGGCCCCGAAGTCCACCCCGAGGTTCGTCCTCAGGTCCACCCCGAGGTCCGCCCCGAAGACCGTCCTGAGGTACGCCCCGGAGACCACCCCGGCAACGCCGTGCCGGAGGACGAGGTGCCCGAGGGCTACACCCCCACCGAGCGCGACCTCCCGATCATCAGCCGCAGCGGGCCCAGCGACCCCACCATCCAGCTCCAGACCGGTGCGAACGGTCCCCCCGCCCCCGACGGCCTCGGCCCGCTCTACGTCGTCGGCGACGTCCACGGCTACCTCGACCAACTCGTCGCCGCCCTCACCGCCCAGGGCCTGATCGACGCCGACGGCAACTGGGCCGCCGGCAACACCCGCCTCTGGTTCCTCGGCGACTTCACCGACCGCGGCCCCGACGGCATCGGCGTCATCGACCTGGTGATGCGGCTCTCCGCCGAGGCCGCCGCCGCCGGCGGCTACTGCAAGGCCCTGATGGGCAACCACGAACTGCTGCTCCTCGGCGCCAAGCGGTTCTCCGACACCCCGGTCAACTCCGGCGCCGGCACCGCCACCTTCCAGGCGGCCTGGCTGCTCAACGGCGGCCAGAAGAACGACATGGACCGCCTCCAGGACGTCCACCTCCAGTGGATGTCCCGGCTGGACGCCGTCGTTGAGGAGGACGGCCACCTGCTGCTGCACTCCGACACCACCGCGTACCTGGAGTACGGCGAGACGATCGAGGACGTGAACGACACCGTCCACGAGATCCTCACCCGCAACGACGCCGACGAGTGCTGGGACCTCTTCCGCAAGATGACCAAGCGGTTCGCCTTCCGCGACGACGAGGCGGGCCCCCTCGCGGTGCGCGAACTGCTCTCCGCCTACGGCGGCAGCCGGATCGTGCACGGCCACAGCCCGATTCCGTATCTGCTCGGCGAGGTCGGCACGGAGGACGGCGAGGACGGCGACCGCCCGGTCGTCGAGGGGCCGCACGTGTACGCGGACGGGCTGGCGATCGCCATGGACGGCGGAGTCACGATGGCCGGAAAGCTCCTAGTCGTCCAGCTTCCGCTACCCGCCTGACGCAAGCCGGGTACGCGTTTTACCTAAACCTCTGTCACTCCGTGCCGTAACCGCTCTACCATCGGGCTATCCGACGCAGGCACTCCTCCACCAACGCCCAACCGCCCGTCCGGTACGGGTGGTTCCGGCCTTACGGAGCATCGGGGGATGCACATGAACAGCGCTCCGCACCTGCAGAACGAGGACCGCGCCGAGTTCGAGCGGCTCCTCGAAGACGCACTGCGCAACGCCCACAAACGGCCCGATCTCGCCACCGTGGGGCAGCGGCTGAACGCGGCACAGCTGCGCACGATGGCCCTGAACGCCACGGCGCTGATCACCGCGTCCGCCGCGCCCGAGTACGAGCACTACGTCAGGATCCGTGAAGAGGCCCGCTCGCCCGGCGGCTCCGATCCGGCCACCGGAGACAGCGGAATCACCGGGTCCGTCCGCGTCGCGGGCGCGACCGGGGTCGACGGCGACGGCAGCGGGGCCGGCTTCGCGGCCGTGGTCGCGGTCCTCGCCCCGGTCCTCGCCGGCATAGCCGCCCTGCTGTTCCTGCTGGTCGGCTACGTCCTGAAGATGCTCGACCCGCCCCCGTCGTTCGCCCAGACCATGGTGTCGGCGGGCTGGTTCTTCGCCGCCCTCACCGCGGCGGCGATCCTGTACGCGGGGGTCGGACTGCTGCGCACCGCGCTGCGCAACAGCGCCACGCAGCTTCCGGCGGAAGAGCTGACGAACGAACTCCCCGACGAGGTGGCGCGCGCCAAGGACGCCTGGCTCCACGCGGTGCTGGAGCGCGGCGTACTGCCGTTCCTCCGGATCGCGCTGGAGGACCCGGCGGCGGACCCGATGTCCGGGGCGCCGCCGCGGCCCGTGACCCGCATACCGAAGGTGGGGTACAACAGCCCGGACTACTCCAGTCCGAGCGAGGGCAAGTCGGCGGGTCAGCGGCCCACCTTCACCAGCCCCGACTTCACCAGCCCGGACTTCGGCGGCCCCGAGAACCGCCCGGACTGACCCGCCGGGACCGACCCGACCGAACTGACCGATCGCCCGAACTTGACCGCCCGGACTGACCTGTCCGGACTGTCGCGACTGTCCGGACAGGTCAGTCAGCCGGTCCATCACTCATGTCACTCGACCATCGGCAGGTACACCCTGTTGCCGCTCGCCGCGAACTCCTTGGACTTCTGGAGCATCCCCTCGGTGATCTCCTGCGCCGTCGCGTCGGGCGCCGCGTCACCGCCGAACTGCTCCGAGATGGACTGACTGATCTTCATCGAGCAGAACTTCGGCCCGCACATCGAGCAGAAGTGCGCCGTCTTCGCCGGCTCGGCCGGCAGCGTCTCGTCGTGGAACTCCCGCGCGGTGTCCGGGTCGAGCGCCAGGTTGAACTGGTCCTCCCAGCGGAACTCGAACCGCGCGTCGGAGAGCGCGTCGTCCCACTCCTGCGCCCCCGGGTGCCCCTTGGCCAGGTCCGCCGCGTGCGCCGCGATCTTGTACGTGATCACCCCGGTCTTCACGTCGTCCCGGTTGGGCAGCCCCAGGTGCTCCTTGGGCGTCACGTAACAGAGCATGGCCGTGCCCCACCAGGCGATCATCGCCGCACCGATGCCGGAGGTGATGTGGTCGTACGCCGGTGCCACGTCCGTGGTGAGCGGGCCGAGCGTGTAGAACGGCGCCTCCTCGCAGATCTCCTGCTGGAGGTCGATGTTCTCCTTGATCTTGTGCATGGGCACATGCCCGGGGCCCTCGATCATGGTCTGCACGTTCATCCGCTTGGCGATCTTGTTGAGCTCGCCGAGCGTCTCCAACTCGGCGAACTGCGCCGCGTCGTTGGCGTCCGCGATCGAGCCGGGCCGCAGCCCGTCGCCGAGGGAGTACGTCACGTCGTACGCGGCGAGGATCTCGCACAGCTCCTCGAAGTGCTCGTACAGGAACGACTCCTTGTGGTGCGCCAGGCACCAGGCGGCCATGATCGAGCCGCCGCGCGAGACGATGCCGGTCTTGCGCCGGGCGGTGAGCGGCACGTACCGCAGCAGCACGCCGGCGTGCACCGTCATGTAGTCGACGCCCTGTTCGGCCTGCTCGATCACGGTGTCCTTGTAGATCTCCCAGGTCAGCTCCTCCGCCCGGCCGTCGACCTTCTCCAGCGCCTGGTACAGCGGCACGGTGCCGATCGGTACGGGGGAGTTGCGCAGCACCCACTCGCGGGTGGTGTGGATGTTGCGGCCGGTGGACAGGTCCATGACCGTGTCGGCGCCCCAGCGGGTGGCCCAGGTCATCTTCTCCACCTCCTCCTCGATGGAGGAGGTCACGGCGGAGTTGCCGATGTTGGCGTTCACCTTCACCAGGAACCGCTTGCCGATGATCATCGGCTCGATCTCCGGGTGGTTGACGTTGGCCGGCAGCACGGCGCGGCCGGCCGCGATCTCCTCCCGTACGACCTCGGGGGAGACGTTCTCGCGCAGGGCGACGAACTCCATCTCGGGGGTGACCTCGCCGCGCCGGGCGTACGCGAGTTGGGTCACCGCCCGACCGTCCCGGCCGCGCCGGGGCTGGCGCGGCCGACCGGGGAAGACCGCGTCCAGATTGCGCAGCCCGCCGCGGGGCGAGGTGTGCTTGATCCCGTCGTCCTCCGGGCGCACGGGGCGTCCCGCGTACTCCTCGGTGTCGCCGCGGGCGACGATCCAGCTCTCGCGCAGCGGTGCCAGCCCGCGGCGCACGTCGGTCTCGACGGTGGGGTCGGTGTACGGGCCGGAGGTGTCGTACAGCGTCACGTCCCGGCCGTTGGTGAGGTGCACCTGACGGACCGGCACCCGCAGGTCGGGGCGGGAGCCCTCGATGTGCGCCTTGTGCCAGCCCGGTGTGCGGGCGCCGTCGACAGCGGGTTCGACGGCAGGCGTGCGTGCGTCCTGAACGGTCATGGAAGACCTACTCCCTACGCCGGCATTACCCGGTAACAGGTTCGGCGGTCGACGCAGCGGTGTCCGAGACGGGTTGCGTGCCGGCGCGCTCTCGCGCCGGTCGGCAGTGCGTCTACGGAGGTCAGCGCCCTCTCAGCCCGGTGCTCCGAGCTCCCGCGTGTGCAAAGGTGGCACCACGCTAGCGTCATTTCTGGCGTGCTGACCAGGGGGCCCCTGCCGTTCTTGCGATGATCGGTCGGTGACTTCACCACCGCCCGGCCCCCAGCAGGGCCCTGCTCCCCAGCCCGCGCACGACCAAGGCCATGGCCACGGCCACGGTCATGGAGATGGACACGGCCACGGACACGGGCACAGCCACTCGCACGGGCCGGCCGCTCCCGTCTCCCGGCATCTGCGCCGGGTCATCGCCGCGGTGCTGATTCCCTTCGCCACGGCCGTCGTCGTGGGGCTGGCCGTCCTGTGGCCCGGCTCCGCCCCCGGCCACGAGCGCACCGGCGTGGGCTTCGACCGGCAGACCGAACAGGCCACGGTGACCCGGATCGAGCGGATCGACTGCAAGTCCGTGAACTCCGCCCAGGTGCCGCCGACCGGGGACGCCGGCACGCCCCAGGGCCGCGAGGCGATCGCCGCGCAGGACGGCGAGTGCAAGAAGGCCACCATCGAGATCGACTCCGGACAGCACAAGGGCCGGGTGTTCGCGGAGGTCGTCCAGCCGGACGCGGTGCGGCAGTTGGAGAAGGGCCAGGAGGTCGTGGTGGCGTACGCCCCGGACGCGCCGCCGGACCTCCAGTACGCCGTCGTCGACGTGAACCGGAAGGTCCCGCTGGCGGTGGTGGCCGGGATCTTCGCCCTCGCCGTGGTGCTGGTGGGGCGGATGCGCGGGGTGATGGCGCTGATTGCGCTGGTCATCTCGTTCGCCGTACTGACGCTGTTCATCCTGCCGGCGATCCTGGCAGGGTCCAATCCGCTGGTCGTCGCGGTGGTCGGGGCGAGCGCCATCATGCTGATCGCGCTCTACATGTGTCACGGGCTGACGGCGCGCACCTCGGTCGCGGTCCTCGGGACGCTGATCTCGCTGCTGCTGATCGGGCTGCTCGGTTCGGTCTTCATCGAGTGGGCGGTGCTGTCGGGCAACACCGACGACAACACCGGGCTGATCCACGGGCTGTACCCGGAGATCGACATGAGCGGTCTGCTGCTCGCCGGCGTCATCATCGGCTCGCTCGGCGTGCTCGACGACGTGACGGTGACCCAGACCTCGGCCGTGTGGGAGCTGCGGCAGGCGGATCCGGGCATGGGGCCGCGGGCGCTGTACCGCGCGGCCATCCGGATCGGCCGCGACCACATCGCGTCCGTGGTGAACACGCTGGTGCTCGCCTACGCGGGTGCCGCGCTGCCGCTGCTGCTGCTCTTCACCATCGCGCAGAGCCCGGTGGCGACGGTCGCCAACAGCGAGTTGGTGGCGGAGGAGATCGTACGGACCCTCGTGGGGTCGATCGGTCTGGTCGCTTCGGTCCCGGTGACCACCGCGCTCGCGGCGCTGGTCGTCTCCGCCGACCGTCCGCAGACGGGTGCGGCGATCCCCGCGAGCCGTGGTTCGGGCCGGGGCCGGCGCCGCAAGAAGTAGCCGGCGCGGGCTCCGTTCAGCCGGCGTTCTCGCCGGTGAGGATGGACCTGAGCACCTGTTCCAGCTCGGTGTCGAAGTCGCCGAAGGCCCGCTCCTGTCCGAGCGGGACCAGGCGGTCGGTGCGGTCGAGGAAGGCGACCACGGGGGCCGCGCTGACCTGGAAGTACGCACAGTCGCCGCCGACCTGGAGCCGGATGCCCAGGTCGGCGAGGTCTCCGGGGCCCATCGGCGCGATGTGCACGTCGCCGTCCCCGCTCGGGCCGACGATCCCGTCGAGCAGCAGATCGCGGCTGAAGGCCCAGGTCACCGGGGCGTCGCCGGGCAGGTGGAAGGTCATCCGCACGGCGTACGGGTCCTCGATCCCGTAGCGCAGCTCCACCGGGATCCGGAACGAGAGCTCCTCGGAGACAAGGAAGTTCATCAGGACCTCGGCCTGGACCGACTCGTCGCGCATCGTGTACCCCGCAATGAAGGAGGCCCGGATCGGGCCTGGTTGGCAGCCTTCTGGATGAAGTCAGCAGAAAACGGGTCAGGAAGGATACCCCTGAACCTCTTCCCACAATCGTGCTGTATGCGACCAGAGGACTACAAGGAGTGATTTTTCAGATACTGATAGATCAGGTGAATCGGTTGGCTGAGAGCTGGTGAGCAGATGGAGTGCAGATGGAGAAGGAGCAGGTCGGGAGGGTGGCTCAGATGCTGATGGAGAAGGCGAGGGAGCTCAGCAAGCGGCCTATACCCGTCCTCAGTTGCTCGATCGCCGGGAGCAATCGTTCCTCCTGATCGAGCGGGAGGGATATCGCCATCGCCGCGGCACCGGAGCCCGCCGTGATGGGGATGGCGGCGCAGACCGTGCCGACCGCGTACTCCTGTCGCTCGACCACGGGGTCCGTGCGCCCCGTCGCCGCGAACCGGTCCAGCAGGGTGCGCCGGTCCGGTACGGAGTGGGGCGTCAGGGGCCGCACCGGATACCGGTCGAGGTGGTCGTGGAGGGCCGCTTCGCCGAGCTGGCCGAGCAGGCACTGACCGAGGGCGTGTGCGTGCCCGGTCGCGCGGAAGTCGGCCCACTCGCGGACGGCGGGGGTCTGCGGTGCGTCGGCGATGCCGGCGATGTCGATCTCGCCCTCGCGGTAGACCGCGAAGTAGACGGGCACGCCGATGGCGTCCCGCCAGTGCTCCAACGACTCCTCCAGCTTGCTGCGACGATTCTGCACCGTCGCCCCGCCGACCGGGCTCAGCCGCTCAAGGGCGTCCCCGAGCAGGAACACCCCCTTCTCCCGGCGCAGATACCCCTCGTGCGCCAGGGTGCGCAGCAGGTGGTACGCGGTGGGGAGGGGGAGGCGCGCCTGCCGGGCCAACACCTTCGCCGGCGCGCCCCCCGGGTGCCGGGAGGCCGCCTCCAGCAGCCTGAGCGCCCGCTGCACGGATGTGATCAGGGTGGGGGGAGCGCCTTCGCTCGCCGCCGTGGCCACGAATCACCCCCAGAATGTCCTGACGTGGTGACGGGCGACTCGCCCGTCCGCGGGGGCCGTCCCCGTGGATCCGCCGTGCCGGGCCGCCCGGTTCCCACGTCTCCCCTGACGGGGGAGCGCTCACGGGCGCACGACAGGGCGCACTAGGGGTGGTGAAACCGGATGCCCAGCGGCGGACTGCCACTGTAATGGCCATTCAACCAATGAGACCCTGCGTTGGCCCGGGGTTCCCTCGCCTGGGTTAAAGCTGTACCGCGCAGTGGTTACCAGTCCCCGCGGGAGTTCGATGATCCCTTGAACTTCCGTACGACGAAGACGAGTCCGCCGACGAGGGCGACGAACGCCAACATCTTGAAGAGCAGGCCGATCACGAAGCCGACGACGCTCGCTATCAGACCGCCGAAGACCGCGAGCGCGACCAGCGGGACCGCGACCCACTTCACCCACCACGGCAAACCGGTCAAGATCTCCCGTACCGCCATCGTCGTCCCTGCCTCTCCTACTCGTCCCGCTCGGGTGTTCGTCCCGCTCGGGCGTTCATTGCACTCGGGTTCGTCCCACTCGGGTTCGTCCCACTCGGGTGTTCATCCCGCGCGGGTGTTCGTCCCGCTGGGGGTTGCCGCCTTCGATGCTAGGCGGGCCGGGTGCGTCGCGGGCGGTCCGTGGCCCTTGATCTCCCCTGACCCGTCCCTTAGGGCATCCCGGAGGGGCGTCTCAGCTCTCAGGCGGAGAGAAGACGACCAGGACCCGTAGGTCCTCGGTGATGTGGTGGAACTTGTGTGCCACTCCGGCCGGAACGTAGATCACACTGCCGCGCGCCACCGCGGTGGTCTCCATGCCGACGGTGATCGAGGCGCGACCGCTCACCACGAAGTACACCTCGTCCTGGCGGTGGGGCTGCTGGGGGTCGACGGTGCCCGCGTCGAGCGCGTACAACCCGACCGACATGTTCCGCTCCCGCAGGAACTGGAGGTACGCACCGTCGTTCGCGGCGCGTTCCGCTTCCAGTTCGTCCAGCCGGAATGCCTTCATCGTGCTCCGCCCTGCTGTCGTGTCCGATCACGTCAGCCACGATCAGACACAGGAAGGGATGCGCCGTCAAGACGGGCCCCGACGGACCCGGAGGCGACCCCCGTGGTCCCGGTCGGCGGCGCCGTCCCGCAGGATGGCGGAAGAGCGCACGGGCGCGGAGCGGTGAGAGGAGCGTGACGGGCCGTGGGAGCCATGGACACAGGCATCGGCGACGGTACGAGGGCCGTACGGGCGGGGCTGCCCAAGCCGGTGAAGTACGAGCCGCCCCTTCCGGGCCCCGTCTTCGCCGCCCACTACCACCTGCCGGGCGAGCCGACCGGGCCGTACACCTACGGCCGCGACACCAACCCGACCTGGACCCATCTGGAACAGGCCATCGGGGAGCTGGAGGCGCCGGGCGAAGCCGTGGAGACCGTGGTCTTCTCCTCCGGGATGGCGGCGATCTCCGCCGTCCTCTTCTCCCGGCTGCGCGCCGGGGACACCGTGGTGCTGCCCAGCGACGGCTACCAGGCGCTGCCCCTGGTGCGCGAGCAGTTGGAGGCGTACGGGATCGAGGTCAGGACCGCGCGGACCGGCGGCGACGCCCAGCTCACGGCGCTGGAGGGGGCCCGGCTGCTGTGGATCGAGACCCCGTCCAACCCCGAGCTGGACGTGTGCGACGTACGCCGGCTGGTGGCCGCCGCACACGCGACGGGCGCGCTGGTCGCCGTGGACAACACCCTGGCGACGCCGCTCGCCCAGCGGCCCCTGGCCCTGGGCGCCGACTTCTCCGTGGCCAGCGACACCAAGGGCATGACCGGCCACGGCGATCTGCTGCTCGGCCATGTGACCTGCCGGGACGCGGAGCTGGCGGCCGGCGTGCGGCACTGGCGCAAGGTCGTCGGGGCGATCCCCGGCCCGATGGAGACCTGGCTGGCGCACCGCTCGCTGGCCACCCTGCACCTGCGGATCGAGCGCCAGTGCACCAACGCACTGGCCGTCGCCCGGGCGTTGGGCGGACGGCCGGAGGTGACCGGGCTGCGCTACCCGGGCCTGCCGGACGACCCCTCGCACCGGCTCGCCACCGCGCAGATGCGCCGGTACGGCGGGGTGCTCTCGTTCGTCCTGCCCGACCGCGAGCACGCGGAGCGCTTCCTCGACGCACTGCGGCTGGTGGACGACGCCACCAGCTTCGGCGGGGTGCGCTCCTCGGCCGAGCGACGCGGGCGCTGGGGCGGGGACGCGGTGCCGGAGGGCTTCATCCGGCTGTCCGCGGGCGCGGAGGACACCGATGACTTGGTGGCCGACGTACTGCGGGCGCTGGACGAAGCAGCGGCTTAGGGCAGGCCCTCAGGGCGGGTCCGGGGTGTGCCCGGAGCGTGTTCCCCCCTGCCCGGGCACACCGGGCGGGCGGTCCGAGCCTCCCCCCTCATGGCTCGGACCGCCCCGGTTCATCCCCCCGAAGAACCGCCCGAACAAGGCTAGTTGACTCTGCGTCAGTGTCCAATCACAGTAGCGACAGCACCCTATCGACTTATTTATAGTTGTCCGGTCCGCGGACACCGTCGTCCACGGACGCAGTCGGTCAGGAGGCGCTCGGCATGGATCTGGCGCTGCTGCGCACTTTCGTCACGGTGCACCGGGCCGGTTCGTTCACCCGTGCCGCCGCCCTCCTCGGACTCTCCCAGCCCGCCGTGACCGGTCAGATACGCACGCTGGAACGCCAGCTCGGGAAACCGCTGTTCCTGCGCCAGGCCAGAGGCGTCACCCCCACCACCATCGGGGACGAGCTCGCTCATCGCGCGGCACCGCACCTGGACGCCCTGGTGGAGATCGCCGAGGCCGGTCTCGACGAGGAGTCCGGCGTCCGCACCCTGCACCTCGTGGGGCCCCCGGAGTTCACCTCGATACGGGCGCTGCCCGCCCTCACCCCGCTGATAGCCCAGGGGCTCGCCCTGCGCGCGTCGTTCGGGAACGCCGAGGGCGCGATGGACGGGCTGGCCGCCGGGCACCACGATCTGGCCATCACCACGGCCCGGCCACGCGGGAAATTGCTGACCTCGACTCCGCTCTGCGACGAGGAACACGTCCTGGTGGCCTCCCCGCGCTGGGCGGCCCGGCTGGGCCCCGACGTGCTGCGCGGCGGGCACGTGGTGCTGGAGCAGCTGCCGGTGGTCGAGGTCCACGAGTCCCTGCCCTTGGTCTCGCGCTACTGGTCCGCCGTGTTCGAGTCCCGGCCCGCCGCCGCGGGGACGGTGATCGTGCCCGATCTGCGCGCCGTGCTGGAGACCGCGGTCTCCGGCGCCGGGCTGGCCGTGCTGCCGCGCTATCTGTGCGAGGACGCGTTGAAGAGCGGCCGGGTGGTGGCGCTGCTCGACCCCCCGGTCCCGCCGCTGCGGACGTACTTCCTCGTCGTGCGCACCGGGACGCTCGCACTTCCGCACATCGCACGGGCCCACGAGTGGCTGATGCGCGCCGCCCACGAGTGGTGACGGTCCACGAGCCGTGAAGCTCCACGAGCGGTGACGGTCCACAAGTGGTGACCGTCCGAGAGCAGTGACCGTCCGCGACCGCGCGCTGACCGGGTGCTCCGGGAGTTTCAGAGCGGTCGACACGGGCCATGGTCCAGACATGACCCAACGGCCCGTGGTCAAGCGCACCGCACGCGCCATTCTGCTCGACGGCGACGATCTGATCCTGATCAAGCGGACCAAACCCGGCGTCGATCCGTACTGGCTGACGCCCGGCGGCGGGGTCGAGCCTGGGGACGCCACCGTCGTCGACGCCCTGCACCGCGAGGTGGACGAGGAGCTGGGCGCCAAGATCACCGACGTGGTCCCCTGCTTCGTCGACACCGTGGAGCACATCGCGGGCGGCGGAGTGGCCGGAGTGAAGGTCCAGCACTTCTTCGTCTGCCGGTTGGAGTCCATGGATCCCGCCCGACGACACGGCCCCGAGGTCGACGACCCCATCGGGACGTACGAGATCGTCCGGGTGCCCTTCAGCCGGATGGGGATCGCCGGGGTCCATCTCGTACCGCTCTCCCTGCGGCACTACCTCGACGGCAACATCGAAGGGGTACGGGCGATGCACGCGCCCGACCTGGGCTGAGCCCCGCCTGCGGCCCGCCCCGGGGCGGGTCGCAGGCCTTCTGGTGGAGCAGCAGGCGGGCCGTGCGTACGCCCAGGCTCGTACGGGCGGTTACTCCCGCTGTCGGACGCGATGCGCGGGACGTCCGCGGCACGGTGTTTCACGTGAAACCACTCAAACGCCCGGTACGCCGGAGCCTTCTCGTCGTCCACGTCTGTGCGGCGGCCGGCTGGCTTGGACTCACCCTCGGTCTGCTCGCCCTGGCCGTCACGGCGACCACCACCGAGTCCGCCACCACGGTCGGGGCCGCCGCCCGGTCGATGAAGGTGTTCACGGACTGGCTGGTGCTGCCGCTCGCCCTACTGACGCTGCTGAGCGGACTCGTCCTGGCGCTCGGCACGCCCTGGGGGTTGGCCCGGCACCGCTGGGTGGTCATCAAGTTCTGGATCACCCTGGCCACCGTCGTCGCCTCGACCTTCGCCCTACGGCCCGGGGTCAACGAGGCCGTGGACGCCGTCTCCGAGCACGCCGCCCTCGCCTCCCCCACGGATCTGGTGATGGGCCCGATCGTCTCCCTCAGTGCCTATCTGTTCATGACCGTGATCTCGATCCTCAAGCCCTGGGGGCTCACTCGCCGCGGTCGACGGTTGCGGGCCGAGATCAGTTCCAGGAAAACACTGGACGAGCGATCACCGAGGCAGACAGTCTGACTTCTATGTCGACAGCGCTGCCCGAGCTTCCGATCCGCCGCCTCACCAGGGACGACCTCACACTCTGCGCCGACCTCTCCGAGGGACGGGGCTGGGCGCGCGACGAGGGCGGGTGGGGCCTGCTGCTGGCAGCGGGCACGGGATTCGGCATCGACGACCCCACGGGGAAGGGGCTGGCGGCCTGCTACGTGGTGACGTCCTACGGTCCCCGGCTCGCCGCCATCGGCAAACTGCTGGTCGCCACGGCGTACGAGCGCCGAGGCCTCGGCGGTCGGCTGATGCGCCATGCGCTGGAGGCCGCCGGCGAGACCCAGCTGCTGCTGTACGCCACCGCGTACGGCCAGCCGCTGTACCAGAAGCTGGGGTTCATCGAGGTCGGACGGGTCGAGCGGTTCCACGGGCGACTGCGCGACACGGCGGTGGACGCACCGGCGGGCCTCGTCACACGACGGGCGATGGCCGAGGACATCCCGGAGGTCGTCCGGCTGGACGCCGAGTGTTTCGGGGTGGACCGCACCTCGTTGATCACCCGGCTGCCCGCCGCCATGGACCAACTATGGGTCGCGGAGGAGGACGGCTCACTCGTCGGCTACGCGGCGAGCTGGCCGGGCGCCAGCTCGACCATCGCTCCGGTCACCGCACGGGACAGCCGTACGGCCCGGGCCCTCATCGCCTCGCTCGCCCGCAACACGGCCGGCCCCCTCCGGATGCACATCGACGTCCGGCACAAGGAGTTGCTGGACTGGGCACGGGAGAGCGGTCTGGAGTCGGCCGAAGGCACCGTCATCATGACCCACGGCGGCGGCGACCTCCCGAGCGACTGGCGGCGCTGCTTCTCCCCGCTCTCCCTGGCGACGGGCTGATCGGCTCGACGGGCTGGCCGGCTCGACGATGGCCCCTGGCGAGGCCCAGGGGCCAGCCGCGCGTACCCTGCGGACCATGAGCGATGACCTGGAGATACGCCCCGCAGCGACCACCGACGTCCCGGCCATCGTGGCGATGCTCGCCGATGATCCACTGGGTGCCCAGCGGGAGTCCCCTGATGATCTCGGCCCGTACCTCACCGCCTTCGAGCGGCTGGCGAACGATCCCCACCAGCACCTCATGGTGGCCGTACGCGCAGGGCGCGTCGTCGGCACCCTGCAACTCACCGTCATCCCAGGGCTGTCCCGCCGCGGGGCAACCCGCTCCGTCATCGAGGGCGTCCGCGTCCACGCGGACGAACGTGGCAGCGGGCTGGGGAGCCGACTGATCGAGTGGGCCGTCGAAGAATCCCGTCGACAGGGTTGCCAGCTCGTCCAGTTGACCTCGGACGCCACCCGCAAGGACGCCCACCGCTTCTACGAGCGGCTGGGCTTCGAAGCCTCGCACCTCGGCTTCAAGCTCCCCCTCTGAGATACGGGGTCCTACGAGACCGGCCGCGGGCGGGCCGCGGGGTCGGCAGGCAGGGGCGGAGTGCACGTTTCACGTGAAACACGGCACTCCGCCCGACACGGCCATCCTCGGCGTCAGCCGGCGAGCCCCCGCCAGCCCTTGGGGTCGACACCACCGGGTACGCCCGCATCCGGCTCGTAGGGCTCGCGTGTGAAGACGAACGAGGCCAGATCCAGATGGCGGACCGAACCGTCCTCCCGGCGCACCACGCGCAGCGTCTCCCCCGCGTAGTACCCGTTCTGACCGATCCACGTGCCGTCGGCCCGGGCCTCGAACCGTGCCCCGCGGCCGTAGTCGTTCAGCGGCTGGAGTTCCACTGCCTGCTCGGGGTGCAGCCGTAGCCCGTAGGGCTTGGTCCCCCAGTACCAGGTCCCGGTGAGCGCCAGCAGCTCCGGGTCGACCTCCTTCAGCGGTCGCCAGGGCGCGGGGATCCGCGGCTCGGCCTCCGCCACGATCCGTACGAGTTCCGCCGTGACGGCCCAGGGCTGGGGCCCCGAGGTGGCGTTGGCGAGGGCCGCGGCAACGACCCCGTCGGCCGGGCTCACCAACAGTCCCGCGAGGAATCCGGGCAGCGAGCCGAAGTGCCCGATCAGCGTGCGCCCGTTCACCTGGAGGACCTGGAGCCCGAGCCCGTAGGTGCCGCCCCAGTCACCGGCCTCCAGGGGCGTGGCGGGCACCGCCATCTCCCGTACGGACGGGGCGCTCAGCACCCGCTCGTCGCCCTCCGCGAGGAAGGAGCCGAACCGGCAGAGGTCACCGACGGTCGACCACATCTGGCCGGCCGGAGCCATCAGCCCGAGGTCCTCGACCGGCTCGGGCAGCAGGGCGTCGGCCCACGGGTGCACCGCCCAGCCCTCCGCGTACGGGGCCACGGGCCGTACGCCGGTGCGCTCCAGGCCCAACGGCCGAAGGACCTCCTGCTCCAGCACCTCGGCCCACGGCTTCCCGCGCACCGCCTCCACGAGCGATCCGAGGAGCGTGTAGCCGGGGTTGGAGTAGTGGAAGCGACGGCCGACGGGGTGTTTGCCCGGCTCCTCGCCGAGGACGTCGGCGAGCCCGGGGCGCAGCGCGGCCGGGGTCCGCTCCCACCAAGGAGCCGGCGTCTCGGCGCCCAGGCCGGCGCCGTGGCCGAGGAGCTGGGCGATCGTCACCTCCCCGACTCCGGTGCCCGGCAGGTGCTGCTCCAAGCGGTCTTCGAGGTCGAGCAGCCCTTCGTCGCGCGCCCTCATCACCAGCACCGCGGTGAAGGTCTTGGTGATCGAGCCGATGCGGTACTGGGTGTCGGTGCCCTGCTCGGGTCCGTCGGCGGCGGAGCGGGCGGCGCTCCACACGAGCCGCCCCTCGCGGGCGACCCCGGCGACGAGGGAAGGCGTGCGCCCTTCCGTCTGGGCGGTGGCGACGTGGTGCAGCAAGGTGCGTTCGGTGGAGGGGAGCAGCCGCTCCGTCAGCGGTGAGGTCATGCAGCAGGTCTATCGCACCGCCGCATCCCGTAAGCAAAGGGTTTTCCGTACGCAGAGGAGGTTCCCGTACGCAGAGGGTTCCCGACTCCCGCCCCCGCGGGCGCTGTTCGCAAATGCGGTGCGGACGCCTCGCGGCTCGTGCTAGACAACCTCGCCATGAGCGATCTCGTAACGGAGCGTCTGGTGCTGCACCCGCTGACCGCCGAGGAGGCGGAGCGGCTGAACGCCGCTTCCCCTGGCGTAGGAGCCCGGTGGGCGCCCGAGTACCCGATGGAGGACGACAAGTCGGCGGCCCGGCGCTATCTGCACAGCCTCACCGCGGACCCCGACGCCCCGCATCCCGGAGCCTTCGAGATCCGGCTCCGCGAGGACGGATCCGCCATCGGCGGCGCCGACTTCCACGGGCCCCCGGACGCGCAGGGCACCGTCACCATCGGCTACGGGCTGGTCCCGTCGGCCCGCGGCAAGGGCTACGCCTCCGAGGCGCTGCGGGAACTCCTCGCGTTCGCACAGCGCTCCGGCATCGCACGGGTGAAGGCCGACGCGGACCACCGCAACGTCGCGTCGCACCGGGTGATGGCCTCCGCCGGGATGCGGCTGGTCGGCACGGACGACCGCGTCCGCTACTACGAGACGGTCTGGGGGGCGTCGCCCGGGGTCTCCCCCTCCGCGACCCATCTGACCGCCACGGCGAACGCCTACGACGCCGTCGCGGTCCAGTACGCGGAGCTGGTCCACGGCGTGCTCGCCACGATGCCCCTGGACCGTGCGTTCCTCGACGCCTTCGCCGACACGGTGCTGGCGAACGGCGCCGGGAAGGTCGCCGAGTTGGGGTGCGGCCCCGGCTACGTGGCCGCACACCTGGCGGACCGGGGGCTGGACGTCTTCGGCGTCGACCTGTCGCCGACGATGGTCGACATCGCCCGTGCGACGTACCCCGGGGTCCGCTTCGACGTGGGCTCCATGGACGCGCTGGACCTGCCCGCTGGCGCGCTGGGCGGCATCGTCTGCTGGTACTCGACGATCCACGCCCCGCCCGCGGTCCTGCCGTCCTACCTCGCCGAGTTCCGTCGACTGCTGACGCCCGGCGGTCATCTGGCGCTCGCCTTCTTCGAGTCCGAGGGCGGACCGCTCGCCTCCTTCGACCACAAGGTGGTCGAGGCGTACCGCTGGCCCGTCGACGAGGTGGCGGGGCTCGCCGGCGAAGCCGGGTTCGTCGAGGTGGGCCGGATGTTGCGCGAGCCGGTCGAGGACGAACGCTTCCGCCGCGGCCACCTGCTGCTGCGTCGGCACTGACCGCGCCAACCGGCGCTGAACGGCACGTGAACGGAGCTAAGGCGCGGCGCTCGTGTGCCGGCCCGGCAGGTCGGCGCACGGGCGCGGCTCCGGCAGGTGGACCCGCTCGGTGAGGTGGTCCTGGAGCCTGGCGTGCCGGAACTGGTAGGTGGAGCCCACCCGCCGCAGGATCCCCAGCCGGTGCGCGTCCGCGAGGAAGCCCTGGAGTCGCCAGGGCAGTCGGCCCCCGAGGGCGAACTGGCAGCGCGCGACGACGTAGTACGGCCAGGCACAGGTGGCCAGCGCGAGGACGAAGCCGGTGGCCCCGACGTCGAGGAGCCGTACTGCGGCCACGATCGCGAAGTCGCCCAGCGTGCTCGTGAACCAGACGCTGGTACGGACGCCGGCGTCGGGGACCACCAGCAGGGCCGTGCCCGCGGCTCCGCTCAGCAGCGCGATCAGCCGGTCGGCGCGCAGGGTGCCCTCGACGGTCTCGTGCTCGTCGGAGGGGTGGGGCGCGCGGATCCAGCGGAAGAAGACGAGCAACAGGCCCAGGGCGGCGCCGACCACCAGCCCGTCGCGCAGGCTGGTGGCGAAGTGCGGCTCCCCGCCGCGCAGTACGTACGCCGAATAGCTCGCGAAGCTCACCCCGCAGCAGAAGGCGGTGCAGGCCACACCGAGCAGGGCGCGCGGCAGGCGCCGGCGCCAGTGCGCCGTGCTGGGGCGACCGCGGCTCGGCAGCCCGGGCGGCACCGGCAGGCCCGCGGCGAGGACGACCAGCATCAGGCACGGCGCCGCGAACGCGACGGCCACGAGGGTCCGCTGCACCCCGTTCCCGGCGGGGAGGAAGGGGGCGACGGCCGGCACCGAGGCCAGGCCGCCGACGACGGCCACCGCAGTGCTCGCGGCGGCCCGTCGCACCGGCGTCGTCGCGGCCGGCGCCAGCCGGCTGCTGAGGGCGACCACGGGCCCGACCACGAAGGCCAGTGCGACGGAGAGCGGCACGAACCGCACCGGCGCCCCCAGAGGCACCAGGAACGGGTTGGTGACGAGGTGCCCGATGAGGGCGACCCCGGTCCACACGGCGGCCCGCCGCCAGGGCCCCGCCAGCGCAGGGCTCCACGTGTGGAGTTGCCACCAGGCCAGGTCGAACGTGCCGTGCCGGCTGAGCCCGCGCGCGAGGAAGGTGAGGTAGCCGTGGGCCCGGTCCGGCCCCCATCTGCGGGTGGGGTCCTGCCGTCGGGAGCGGGCGTAGAGCGTCGGCACGAGCGCGTCCAGCAGGTGGTGCTCCAGGGCGGGGACGGTGGGGAAGCGCCGCTGGTCGGTCAGTTCGCGGGGGTCGCGGTCGCCGCCGCCGTACACGGAGCGGACCAAAGTCGCCATCAGGGGGCCGGTCAGGACGCGGGCGAGCGGGGACTCGGGGTGCCGTTCGAGGTGCTCGGACAGGTC
Organism: Streptomyces sp. NPDC047315; assembly: GCF_040643215.1. NCBI lineage: Bacteria > Bacillati > Actinomycetota > Actinomycetes > Kitasatosporales > Streptomycetaceae > Streptomyces > Streptomyces sp. NPDC047315. Next base: position 221,843 of record NZ_JBEYTZ010000009.1, read on the forward strand.
GTCCCAGGCTGCCCGGCGGTCGGCGGGGGAGGTGTGGCGCAGCGCGGCGAGCGCGTCGGCCACGCGCAGCGGCACCGGCTCCAGCACGGTGGCGTTCGCCAGGGGCGCGGAGTGCCGCACGATCCGTGCGTAGTCGTCGGTGCGGCAGGTCAGCACGAGCGGCGCGTCCGTCGGCAGGGTGTCGTCGAGTGCTGCCAGTACCGCGGCGCGACGGGGCCGGGGCACCTCGTCGAGCCCGTCGAGCACGGGCAGCAGCCGGTGTTCGGTGAGCAGGTCGACGATGGATTCGGTGCCGTAGCGCGGTACGTCGCCGAGCGCCGGGTAGTCCTCGGTGACGCGGCGCCGCAGCCAGTCGCGGGCGTTCTCGCGCGTCGGGTCGAAGGTGGCCAACGGGCAGAGGACGGGCACGGGTTCGTCCGGGGTGCGGGTTCGCAGCAGTGCGAGGGTCAACAGCACGGCGAAGGTCGTCTTGCCGGAGCCGGCGGGCCCGAGGACCACGAGCCGTCGGCCCGGGACCCCGCGGAAGAGCCGCATCAGCGCTTCGGGGTCGTCCGCCCGGGCCGAATCCGCCGTGGCCGTCGGGCCGTGGGAGTCCGCGGGGTCCCGGGGCAGCCGCGGTGCCCAGCGCACGGGCAGCGGCGCCGGCGCGAAGAGCTGCCGTAGGACGGCCTCGTCCTCCCACTGGCGCCGGACCATGCGGGCGAGCGCCCGCGCCGTCTCGTCGATCTGTCCGGTGTCGGAGCCGGCGCCGCGGCGGCCGGGTGCGCCGCGCCACGCCCACACCGTGAGCAGCCCCATCAGTCCCGTCACGGTGCCCAGCACGGAGGCCGCGGCGGACGCCTGGTCCGTGCGCCCCGCGGCCGACAGCCACACCAGCCCACCGGCGACCGCAGCGCACAGCGTCCATGCCACCATCCAGCGCCCACGCATACTCCCCCAACGACCCCGCACGCGGCCCGGTCACCTGATCGCCCGGTCACCCGGCGCACCCGGTCCTGCACGCGGTCACGCCCGCGGTCGTGACAGCGAGCGAGCCGGCCCGGGCGCTGTGCCCGGGCCGGCTCGTCGGAAGCGGTGCGCGCGGCGCTTCACGCCGCCTTGGACAGGGTGGACCGGTCCTCGCCGGCCACCTGCCGGGCGGCCGTCACCGCGCTGGTCACGACGCTCGGTCCGTCGTGCCGCGGCCAGAGGAGGAGGGCGCCGACCGCGCCCGCCGCGGCGAGTACCGCGAGGACGGACCAGGCGAGGGCGAAGCCGGCACTGGTGCCGAGCCATCCCGCCACGGGATACGTGATCAGCCAGGCCAGGTGCGACAGCGAGAACTGGGCCGCGAACGCCTCGGGGATCGCGTTCCGCTCGACGGAGGCGCGCAGGACCTTGCCGGTCGGGGTGACGATCAGCGCCATGCCGACGCCGATCACGGTCCAGATGACCGCCGTGCCGATCCACGTGGTGAGGCCGGCCGCGACCAGCGTCACCGCGGCGACGGTGCCGCCGACGAGGACTCCGGCGCCGGTCGTCATGACGGTGCGGGCGGCGATCCGGTCGAGTACGCGGGGGAGTGCGAGGGCGGCCAGGAGGGTGCCGGTGCCGGAGGCGGCGAGCATCCAGGCGACGTGCGACTGCGAGCCGCCGAGTTCGTCCCGTACGTAGTTGACGGTGTTGACGACCACGATCGACCCGGCCGCCGCGACCACGAGGTTGAGCGCCATGATGCCGCGCAGCCGCGGCGTCCTGAAGAAGGTCCTGATGCCTGCCGCCGCCTTGTCCCACGCCTTGGTGTGGGCGCTGGGGCGGGCCTCGGGGATGCGGGTCGACAGGACGAGGAGGGCGGAGACGAGGAATCCGGCGGAGGTGCCCAGGAACAGCCAGTTGAAGCTCATGAACGTCAGCGCGACGGCGGCCAGGACGGGGCTGAGCAGGCTTTCCATGGTGTAGGCGACCTGGGAGGCGGAGAGGGCGCGGGTGTAGTCGGCCTCGTCGGTGACGATGTCGGGGATGACGGCCTGGAACGTCGGGGTGAAGGCCGCGGAGGCGGCCTGGAGCAGGCCGATCAGCACGTACACGTGCCAGACCTCGGTGATCAACGGCAGCGCCAGGACCACGGCGCCACGGACCACGTCGAGGAGGAACAGCAGGGTTCTTCTGGGGAGCCGGTCGACGTACGCGGCGGCCAGCGGGGCGATGACCACGTACATGACCATCTTGATGGTCAGGGCGGTGCCGAGCACCACGCCTGCGCGCGGGCCGGCGAGGTCGTACGCGAGGAGTCCGAGGGCCACCGTGGTCAGCCCGGTACCGAACAGTGCGATGACCTGGGCGCCGAACAGATGGCGGTAGTCGCGGATGGCGAACAGTCGCATGGCGGGTTCCTTCCGTGTCCATGCGGCGGGGCACGGCCCCGGGGTGGAGGCCGTGGCCCGCGGGTACAGGCGGGGTCGTTGTTCCTGGTCACCGGCGTCGCTCCACGGTGTGAGGCGGGCGGGTGGGGCGGCGATCGCCGTGTCGGGTCAGGCGTGACATGACGCTCCTCCCTTCGGAGTGGTCAGTGGTGCGCGTGGTGGTCGTGGCCGCCCGCGTGCTTGGGGGTGGTGGTCGGCACCGTGAACTCGGCCGTCCGGACGACGCCTTCGTGCTGGAAGTCCAGGTACAGCCGGTACGTGCCGGCCGAGGGCGCGACGGCCGTGAAGGCGACCTCGGGCCCCGGTGCGGTGGTGCCGTCGCCGGGCTCGCCCTCCGGGTGGACGTGGAGGTAGCCCAGGTCGCCGACGCGCAGCGCCACCAGGTGTCCGTACGCGGCGAGGTAGGGCTGGAGGTCGGTGACGGGGCGCCCGTTCCGGCTGACGGTGAGGGTCAGCTCGCTCGCCTCGCCGGGCACGAGCTCGCCGTCGAGTGCGACGGCGTACTCACCGAGCTGCGCGATGCCGGTGGCCTCGGGGAGCGGCTGCGGGTCGTACACCCCGGCGACCGCGACGTCGATCCCCAGCGTCATGGTCCCGTCGTGGCCGACCGGGTGGACGTCGGCGAAGAACCTCCAGTCCCCCGGCTCCAGCGCCAGCTCGACGCTCCAGGTGCCCTCCCCGTCCTTCACCGGGTGCACGTGCTGGAACCCGGCCGTGTCGCGCCGGACGGCGATGAAGTGCAGCTCCTTCTCGTGCTCGGGGGTGAACTCGGTCACCGCCGCCCCGTCGGGGCCGATCACCCGGAAGCTGACCGGCTGCACACCGGCGGTGCGGATCGTCGAATCGATTTCAAGGCCGTACCCGTGCTGGGAGACCGACAGCCCACCGGGCTGGGCTCCGCCGTGCCCGGCGTGGCCGCCGTGCGCACCGTGGTTGGCCTGGTGGTGACCGGAGTGGTTCTGCATGGCATCTCCCTGGTTGTGATGCGCCTACCGGCGCCCGTCCGCTCAGGACGTGATCCAGACTATATACCCCCGGGGGGTATGCAGGCGAGCCCTGAAGGCGGAAATTTCGAGAGGGGTCCAAAGGGCCGCCCGGTCGGCCGACGACCGGGCGGGCGGGCAGGCGGGCGGGCAGGCCGAATGCGGCCACGGCGATCAGGGACGTGGGCGAACGGATCGGCATCGACCACGTCGCGGTCGACTCCCCGTGCAGCGACGGAAGCGTCGTTCAGGGCGCGCTCCAGCGGGCCACGGACGTCCTCGGTCTCGTGGCCAGGGGCTCAACGCCCGCGCGCGGGCCGGATCAGGTCTGGGCCATGTCCACGAAGCGGGAGTAGTGGCCCTGGAACGCGACCGTGATCGTCGCCGTGGGGCCGTTACGGTGCTTGGCGACGATCAGGTCCGCCTCGCCCGCGCGCGGGGACTCCTTCTCGTACGCGTCCTCGCGGTGCAGCAGGATCACCATGTCCGCGTCCTGCTCGATGGAGCCGGACTCACGCAGGTCGGAGACCATCGGCTTCTTGTCCGTGCGCTGCTCGGGGCCACGGTTCAGCTGGGAGAGCGCGATCACGGGGATCTCCAACTCCTTGGCCAGCAGCTTCAAGTTACGCGACATGTCGGAGACCTCCTGCTGCCGGCTCTCGGCCCGCTTGGAGCCGCCGGACTGCATCAGCTGGAGGTAGTCGATGACGACCAGCTTCAGGTCGTTGCGCTGCTTGAGCCGACGGCACTTGGCGCGGATCTCCATCATCGACAGGTTCGGGGAGTCGTCGATGTACAGCGGTGCCTGCGAGACGTCCGGCATGCGGCGCGCCAGCCGGGTCCAGTCCTCGTCCGTCATCGTGCCTGAGCGCATGTGGTGCAGCGCGACGCGCGCCTCCGCCGACAGCAGGCGCATCGCGATCTCGTTGCGCCCCATCTCCAGGGAGAAGATCACGCTCGGGAGGTTGTTCTTGATGGAGCACGCCCGGGCGAAGTCCAGCGCCAGCGTGGACTTTCCCATCGCGGGACGGGCGGCGATGACGATCATCTGGCCGGGGTGCAGGCCGTTCGTCAGCGAGTCGAAGTCGGTGAAGCCGGTGGGCACGCCGGTCATCTCGCCGCTGCGCGAGCCGATCGCCTCGATCTCGTCGAGCGCGCCCTCCATGATCTCGCCGAGCGGCAGGTAGTCCTCGCTGGTGCGCTGCTCGGTGACGGCGTAGATCTCCGCCTGCGCGGAGTTCACGATCTCGTCCACGTCGCCGTCGGCGGCGTATCCCATCTGCGTGATCTTGGTGCCGGCCTCCACCAGACGGCGCAGCACCGCGCGCTCGTGGACGATCTCCGCGTAGTACGAGGCGTTGGCTGCGGTGGGGACGGACTGGACCAGGGTGTGGAGGTAGGAGGCGCCGCCGACGCGGGTGATCTCGCCGCGCTTGACCAGCTCCGCGGCCACGGTGATCGGGTCGGCCGGCTCGCCCTTGGCGTACAGGTCGAGGATGGCCGTGTAGACGGTCTCGTGGGCGGGGCGGTAGAAGTCGTGGCCCTTGATGATCTCCACGACGTCCGCGATGGCGTCCTTGGACAGCAGCATGCCGCCGAGGACCGACTGCTCGGCGTCCAGGTCCTGGGGCGGCACGCGCTCGAACCCGCCGGACGAGCCGGACCAGCCGTCGTCGTCCCGGCCGCGCTCGTGCTGGTCCTCCCGGCCGCCGCCACGGCGGTCGTCACCCCGGCGGTCCGTGCGACGGGGTCGGGAGACGGGAAGACGGTCTCCGGGAGGGCCGTCGGCCGCCCACGGGTCGTCCAAGGGCTCGGAAATGCTCACCCGGGCCACCTCCTCCCGTCCGCGCAGCGGACCTCGCCGTGCCCCACTTTTCTACGGCACAGCACCGACAAACCGAGTGGCCCGACCCGGCTTCCGGCGCGTCGAGCGACGGTCCACGTTAGGCCGCTCAGCACCGTCAGCCAATCTGGTTATCCACAGGCCATGTGGATGAGCGACCAGATGCTGTGGAGAACTCCGCAGAACCTGTGCACGGACCGGGGGACAGCACTGTGGACAAAGTCGCCGCCTCCGCTATCCACAGGGCCTGACCTGCAATTATCCCATCCACCGGCTGTGGGGAAGAAAAAATTTCCCGACCGGGCCAAGATCAGAACAAACGGCCCAGCACGGAGCCGTCACCCTCAGTACAAGTAAGGATCACAGGGCATTTGCATCTCTTACCTGTGGACGATTACATTGATGCGATGACCCAGGCCCCCGCGGCACCGAAGCTCCAGCGGCGACGCCGCGACCGACGCCGCGACCGGCGTCACGACCGGGAGATCGTCGCCCTCGCCGTCCCCGCTTTCGGCGCCCTCGTCGCCGAACCCCTCTTCGTGATGGTGGACAGCGCCGTCGTGGGCCACCTGGGCACCCCCCAACTCGCCGGGCTCGGCGTCGCCGCCGCCCTGCTGATGACCGCCGTGAGCGTCTTCGTCTTCCTCGCCTACGCCACCACCGCCGCCGTGGCCCGCCGGGTCGGCGCGGGCGACCTCGCCGGCGCCATCCGCCAGGGCATGGACGGCATCTGGCTCGCGGTCCTCCTCGGCGCGGCCGTGGTCGCGGTCACCCTCCCCCTCGCGCCCTGGGTCGTCGACGTCTTCGGCACCTCCGACACCGCGTCCCCGTACGCCGTCACGTATCTCCGCATCTCCAGCATCGGCATCCCCGCGATGCTGATCGTGCTGGCAGCCACCGGTGTGCTCCGCGGCCTCCAGGACACCCGCACCCCGCTGTACGTCGCCGTCGGCGGCTTCTCCGCCAACGCCGCACTCAACGTCCTGCTCGTGTACGGCGCCGGCTTCGGCATCGCCGGGTCCGCCTGGGGCACCGTCATCGCCCAGTACGGCATGGCCGCCGCGTACCTCGTCGTCGTCATCCGCGGCGCACGGCGGCACAACGCCTCCCTCCGCCCCGACGCAGCAGGGATACGGGCGAGCGCCCAAGCCGGGGTGCCCCTGCTGATCCGTACGCTCTCGCTGCGCGCGGTCCTGATGATCGCCACCGCGGTCGCCGCCCGCCTCGGCGACACCGAGATCGCCGCACATCAGATCGTGCTCTCCCTGTGGAGCCTGATGGCCTTCGCCCTCGACGCGATCGCGATAGCGGGACAGGCGATCATCGGCCGCTACCTCGGCGCCGGTGACGCCGAGGGCGCCCGTCAGGTGTGCCGCCGCATGGTGCAGTGGGGTATCGCCTCCGGCGTGGTGCTCGGCGTACTGCTGCTGGCCGCCAGCCCGCTCTTCCTCCCGCTGTTCAGCAGCGATCCTGCGGTTCACAACGCACTGCTCCCGGCGCTCCTGGTGATCGCCCTCACCCAGCCCGTGGCCGGTGTCGTCTTCGTCCTCGACGGCGTTCTGATGGGCGCGGGCGACGGCCGGTACCTCGCCGGCGCCATGCTGGTGACGCTGGCCGCGTTCGCCCCGGTCGCCCTGCTGGTGCCCGCGCTCGGCGGCGGGCTCACCGCCCTGTGGTGGGCGATGACCCTGATGATGACCGTCCGCATGGCCACCCTCTGGTGGCGGACCCGCTCCGGGCGCTGGATCGTCACCGGCGCGACCCGCTGAGGCCGCCGCCCCAGTCTGACCGTTGTTTCACGTGAAACACGCTGAACCCGCTGTTGAACCTGCTGCGAACCCGCTGCGAACCCGCTGTTTCACGTGAAACGAGAAGTGGGCCGCACCCTCAAGGGGGTACGGCCCACTTCTTGGCTCGGTCGAACCGGCCGGGTCAACCCGCCACTCAGGCGGCGATGACCTCGATGCCGACCTTCGCGTCCACCTCGGGGTGCAGACGCACGGACACCTGGTGCGCGCCCAGGGTCTTGATCGGCGAGCCGAGCTCAACACGACGCTTGTCGACGTCCGGGCCACCGGCGGACTTGATCGCCGAGGCGACGTCGGCCGGAGTCACGGAACCGAAGAGGCGGCCGGCGTTGCCGGAGCGAACAGCCAGACGCACCTTCACGCCTTCGAGCTTGGCCTTGATCTCGTTGGCCTGCTCGATGGTCGCGATCTCGTGGATCTTGCGGGCGCGGCGGATCTGCGCCACGTCCTTCTCGCCACCGCGGGTCCAGCGGATCGCGAAACCGCGCGGGACCAGGTAGTTGCGAGCGTAGCCGTCCTTGACCTCGACGACGTCGCCAGCAGCACCGAGGCCGGTGACTTCCTGGGTGAGGATGATCTTCATATTGCTGTCACCCCTCCCTTATCGCGCGGTGGACGTGTAGGGCAGCAGCGCCATCTCACGGCTGTTCTTCACGGCCGTGGCGACGTCACGCTGGTGCTGCGTGCAGTTGCCGGTAACGCGGCGGGCACGGATCTTGCCGCGGTCGGAAATGAACTTCCGCAGCATGTTCGTGTCCTTGTAGTCCACGTACGCGGTCTTGTCCTTGCAGAATGCGCAGACCTTCTTCTTCGGCTTGCGCACAGGCGGCTTCGCCATGGTGTTTCTCCTGTGTGATCAAGAAGTGGGGTATCGAACGCCCCGAAGACCCGAATGGGCCCTAGAACCCGAGGGGTCCTAGAAGGGGGGCTCGTCCGAGTAGCCGCCGCCGGAGTTGCCGCCGCCGGAGCTTCCGCCCCAGCCGCCGCCGCCTCCACCGCCGCCGCCCTGCTGACCACCCGCGGGGGCACTGGTGGCCCACGGGTCGTCGGCCGGCGCACCGCCGCCCTGCTGCTGGCCGCCACCGGGGCCCGCGCCCCAGTTGCCGCCACCCTGCTGGCCGCCCCCGTAGCCGCCCTGACCACCGCGACCGGTGGTCTTGGTGACCTTGGCCGTGGCGTTCTTGAGACTGGGGCCGACTTCCTCGACGTCCAGCTCGTAGACCGTGCGCTTAACGCCCTCGCGGTCCTCGTAGGACCGCTGCTTCAGTCGGCCCTGCACGACGACGCGCATGCCGCGCTGGAGCGACTCGGCGACGTTCTCCGCCGCCTGCCGCCAGACCGAGCAGGTCAGGAACAGGCTCTCGCCGTCCTTCCACTCGTTCGTCTGCCGGTCGAAGGTGCGGGGAGTGGACGCGACGCGGAACTTCGCGACCGCCGCACCGGACGGGGTGAAGCGCAGCTCGGGGTCATCGACGAGATTGCCGACGACCGTGATGACGGTCTCGCCTGCCATTGGGGGAACCTCTCGGCGGGGTGCTTCTGGCTGCTTGCTGCTACTCGAACCCGAAGACCTCTGAGCTAGGTGCTCAGTGGGTCTCGGGACGGAGGACCTTGGTCCGGAGGACCGACTCGTTCAGGTTCATCTGGCGGTCGAGCTCCTTGACGACCGCAGGCTCGGCCTGCAGGTCGATGACCGAGTAGATGCCCTCGGGCTTCTTCTTGATCTCGTAAGCGAGACGACGACGGCCCCAGGTGTCGACCTTCTCCACCTTTCCGTTGCCCTCACGGACGACGGAGAGGAAGTTCTCGATCAGGGGGGCGACAGCGCGCTCCTCCAGATCGGGGTCGAGGATGACCATCACCTCGTAGTGACGCATGTGGAACCCACCTCCTTTGGACTCAGCGGTCACGGTCGTTCCGTGACAGGAGGGTCGTGATGCGTGATGCAACGGTGTCGAGTAAAGCAGGACCCACTGACAGTCCCCTGGCCGTTTCCCGACGACCGTCGGAACGATCATCGTGGGGCGGACCCGGGCCTGACGGGGCCCGAGCAGACACCGGTGCAGACCGTACAGAGTACCCGCACAGGCCCTTCCGGTTGAAATCCGGTGGCCGTCGGCCGCAATCTGTACACATCGGGTGTGCGCGGCACTACGGTGCGCCGCGCTCCGCAACGCCAGGAGGTGCCACATGGCACAGGCAGTGCGACGTCAGACCGGCCTCTTCGCCACGGACGGCAAGCCCCACCCCCTCCAGGACACCCTGGCCGGAGTCACTCTGGTGCTCGGCATCGTCGCGTTCGTGACGTCGATGTTCTCCAGCCTGCACCTGCTCAGCTCGTGGACGGGCCTGGTGGGGATCCTCACCGGCGCGTACGGACAGTTCATCTCCGAGACGACCCGGGAGCGGTTCGTCCTGATCCTGGGGCTCGGTGCGTCCGCCGCCGGGTTCTTCCTGGGCATGGCGCACGGCGGCCTCTTCGGCGGCTTGATCGGCTGACCGAGGGCGGGCCGGCCCGGTGCCGGGCGGCGGTCCCGACCGCCGCTTTCCACACGCCCATTCGGGGCGCTCCCCCAGCGCAGTAGGCTTCGGCGCGAGAGCCGGAGCCCCTGACCCATGGGGACACACCTGCTGAGGAGCGCCCCACATGAGCCTGACACTGAGGACCATCAGCCGAGAGCAGCATCTGGCGTACATCCAGTCCCTGCCGTCGGCCAGCCACTGCCAGGTGCCGGCGTGGTCCGACGTGAAGACCGAATGGCGCTCCGAGAACCTCGGTTGGTTCGACAGGAACGGCGCGCTGGTCGGCGTGGGTCTGGTGCTGTACCGGCAGTTGCCCAAGATCAAGCGGTACCTCGCCTACCTCCCCGAGGGCCCGGTCATCAACTGGTACGCGCCGAACCTGGACGAGTGGCTCCGACCCATGCTCGCCCACCTCAAGCAGCAGGGCGCCTTCTCCGTGAAGATGGGCCCCCCGGTCGTCATCCGCCGCTGGGACGCCCCGGCCATCAAGTCCGGCATCCAGGACCCGGACGTGAAGCGCCTGCGGGACGTCGAGGCCACCCACATCGAGCCGCGCGCCTTCGAAGTCGCCGACCGGCTGCGGAAGATGGGGTGGCAGCAGGGCGAGGACGGCGGCGCCGGCTTCGGCGACGTCCAGCCCCGGTACGTCTACCAGGTGCCCCTCGCCAACCGCTCGCTCGACGACGTCCTCAAGGGCTTCAACCAGCTGTGGCGACGGAACATCAAGAAGGCCGAGAAGGCCGGTGTCGAGGTCGTCCAGGGCGGCTACCACGACCTTGAGGAATGGCAGCGGCTGTACGAGATCACCGCGGTCCGCGACCGCTTCCGGCCGCGCCCGCTCTCGTACTTCCAGCGGATGTGGACCGTCCTCAACAACGAGGACCCCAACCGCATGCGGCTCTACTTCGCCCGCCACAACGGCGTGAACCTCTCCGCGGCCACGATGCTCGTCGTCGGCGGCCACGTCTGGTACTCGTACGGCGCCTCCGACAACATCGGCCGCGAGGTCCGGCCTTCGAACGCGATGCAGTGGCGGATGCTGCGCGACGCGTACGCGATGGGCGCCACCGTCTACGACCTGCGCGGCATCAGCGACTCCCTGGACGAGACCGACCACCTCTTCGGCCTGATCCAGTTCAAGGTCGGCACCGGCGGCGAGGCCGTCGAGTACGTCGGCGAGTGGGACTTCCCGCTCAACAAGCTGCTGCACAAGGCGCTCGACATGTATATGTCGCGCCGCTGACGTGCGCCGGGTCGCCGGCGGCCGTCCGTCGTCCGCCGACACGCCTCTGACGGCCCCGGCGCCCGCACCGTAACCTCGTAGATCAACCTCGTAACTCCCGTACACCCCCGTACACCGCGGGAACCCCGCAGAACCCTCTCGCAGCCACCAGAAAGGTCCCGGGCCGGCCATGGCGCTCTCCCTGTACGTCGACACCAACCGCTGGCGGGCGCACCAGAAGTCCGTGATCGACCAGTTCCCGGGCCTGGTGCCCGTCTGCAAGGGCAACGGTTACGGATTCGGCCACGAGCGGCTGGCGGAGGAGGCCACCCGCTTCGGCTCCGACATCCTCGCGGTCGGCACGACGTACGAAGCGGCCCGGATCAAGGACTGGTTCAGCGGCGACCTGCTGGTCCTCACCCCCTTCCGGCGGGGCGAGGAACCCGTTCCACTGCCCGATCGCGTCATCCGCTCCGTGTCCTCGGTGGACGGCGTGCACGCCCTGGTGGGCGCGCGCGTGGTCATCGAGTGCATGAGCTCCATGAAGCGCCACGGCGTGTCCGAGCAGGACCTGGCCCGGCTGACGGGCGCCATAGACGACGTACGGCTGGAGGGCTTCGCCATCCACCTGCCGCTGGACCGCACGGACGGCTCCGACGCCGTCGAAGAGGTCATCGGCTGGATGGACCGGCTGCGGACCGCCCGACTGCCGCTGCACACCATGTTCGTCAGCCATCTGCGCGCCGAGGAGCTGGCCCGGCTGCGCCAGCAGTTCCCGCAGACCCGCTTCCGCGCCCGCATCGGCACCCGCCTCTGGCTCGGCGACCACGACTCGACCGAGTACCGCGGCTCCGTCCTCGACGTCACGCCGGTCGCCAAGGGCGACCGCTTCGGCTACCGGCAGCAGAAGACGGCGTCGGACGGCTGGCTGGTCGTCGTCGCGGGCGGCACGTCCCACGGGGTGGGCCTGGAGGCCCCGAAGGCGCTGCACGGGATGATGCCGCGCGCGAAGGGCGTGGCGCGCGCCGGCCTCGCGACCGTCAACCGCAATCTGTCGCCCTTCGTCTGGGCGGGCAAGCAGCGCTGGTTCGCCGAGCCGCCGCACATGCAGGTGTCGATCCTGTTCGTGCCGTCGGAGGCGCAGGAGCCCCGGGTCGGCGACGAGTTGGTGGCGCACCTGCGCCACACCACCACCCAGTTCGACCGCATCGTCGACCGCTGACCGCGGAACCGGGCAGGGGTCGGCGCCGGCGCCGGCCCGTCAGCCCTCGTCGTCGCGCGGCGGCGCCTTCGTAGGTGCCGTCGTGGGTGCGGGCGTAGGTGCCGTCGTGGGCGGCGCGGTGCCCCACTCCACCCTGGCCCCCCGCGCCTGCTCCTCGGGCGCCCCGGCGGGCTCCGTACGACGGCCGCCCAGCACGAAGGCGTCCGGCGCCCGGTCCAGCACCCCGCCCGAGGGGTCGTCCGACCCGTCCTGCCGTACGCCGTCCCGCTCGGGCCGCAACACGTCCCGCACCACCATCGCGCACAGGTACAGCGTCCCCAGCAGATGGGCCGCGATCGCCAGCTGGTAGCCCTCCGGCGGCAGGCCCTGGTGCTTGCCGCTGGTCGTGTACGCGAGGTACATCCAGATGCCGAGGTAGTACGCGACCTGGCACGCCTGCCAGATCAGGAAGTCCCGCCAGCGCGGTCGGGCCAGCGCGGCCAGCGGGATCAGCCAGAGCACGTACTGCGGCGAGTACACCTTGTTCGTCAGGATGAACGCGGCCACCACCAGGAAGGCGAGCTGCGCGAAGCGCGGTCGCCTCGGGGCCGCCAGCGCCAGCGCCGCGATGCCACCGCAGGCGATGACCATCAGCAGGGTCGCGGCCGTGTTCACCGACTCGACCTCGAACGACTCGCCCGTGCGCTGGGAGATGACCAGCCAGAAGGAGCCGAAGTCGATCTGTCGCTCCTGGCTGAAGGTGTAGAACTTCTTCCACCCCTCCGGCGCCGCCAGCATCACCGGCAGGTTCGTCACCAACCACGCTCCGGCGGCCCCGATGGCGGCGGTGCCGAACTCCCGCCACTTCCCGGCGCGCCAGCACAGCAGCAGGAGCGGGCCGAGCAGCAGCACGGGATAGAGCTTCGCCGCCGTCGCCAGTCCGATCAGTACGCCGAAGGCCAGCGGGCGGCTGCGCGACCACATCAGCATGGCCGCGGCGGTGAGCGCCACGGCGAGCAGGTCCCAGTTGATGGTGGCCGTCAGGGCGAAGGCGGGCGCCAGGGCGACGAGGAGGGCGTCCCAGGGGCGACGGCGGTGGGTGCGGGAGACGCAGACGGCGATGACCGCGGTGCAGATCATCAACATGCCGGCGTTGACCAGCCAGTACACCTGCTCCTGGTGCTGGATGGAGCCGTCCGACGGCGTCAGCCAGGCGGCCACCTGCATGAAGAGCCCCGTCAGGACGGGGTACTCCAGGTACTCCATGTCCCCGGGGAGCCGGTCGAAGTACGGCAGGAGCCCTTCCGAGAAGCCCCGGCCCAGGTAGAGGTGGGGGATGTCGGAGTAGCAGGCGCGGGTGTACTGCGAGCTGGTGCCTCTGAACCAGGCCCAGTTGTAGCAGGGCAGCTTCTGCACCATGCCCAGCGCGAACATCCCGATGGCGGTGAGGGCGACAACGCGTACGGGGGTGAGGTACCCGCCGCGGACGCGCAGCGCGTAGCGGCCCGCCGGACCGCCGATCAGCTCGCTGCCGGCCGCCGCGACGGAATCGCGCCGGGTGGGCCGTACGTCCGGCCGCACGTCCGAAGCCGCGGCTCGTCCCGCGTCCGGCGCCGCGTCCGGCCCTGCCTCGGCTCGGTCGTCCCGGTGCACGCTCGTCTCTTCTGCGCTGGGCATGGTGCACATCCTGCCGTACGTGAGGGACCGCACGCGGGGGAGTACGCCACGAGGGCCGTCGCATCCGGTGCTGTCCGGATGCGACGGCCCTCGTGGGCCGGCTCGGGTGCCGCAGGGCGCCTCGGGTACTACTCCCAGCCGTCCCGGCCGGCGATGATGCCGGTGCTCGGGCGTCCGCTGCTCTCGGTGCCGCTGGGCTTTCCGCCGGGGCCGCCGTTGTCGTTCCCGTTGTTGTCGTTGCCGTTGTTCCCGTTGCCGTTGCAGTTCCAGTCGTCCCAGGGGTCACAGGACTGCGAGGCGCTGCTGGAGGTCTTCGGCGGGCCGCTGCTGGTCGTCTCCTTCGACGGCTCGTCCGACGGCTTCTCCGACTCCTTCTTCGACGGGGTCGTCGACGGCGACGGCGGCGGACTGGAGGCGCCACCGCCCCAGACGGCCTCGCCGATCGGCTCCGGCTTCGGGAACTTCAGCGACTTCTGGCCCTCAAGTGCGTCGCCCATGTAGTCCGCGAAGATGTCGGACGGGAACGACGAACCGTGGATCTTCTTCTGGCCGCCGGTGCCGAACATCTCCAGGAAGGCCCGGTTCTTCTTCGTCTCGTCGTCGTCGAGGCGGTACATGTCGATCGCGGTGGCCAGCTTCGGCGTGTAGCCGACGAACCACGCCGACTTGTTGCCGTCGGTCGTACCCGTCTTGCCGGCGATCTCATGCCCCTTGACCTGGGCGTTCTTACCCGTGCCCTCGGTGACGACGTCCTTCAGCACATCGGTGACGTTGTTCGCCACGGCCGGGTCGAAGGCGCCCTTGGGATCGTCCTTGTGCTTGTAGATCACCTGGCCCTTCTTCTTGACCTGCTCGACGGAGTACGGCTCGCGCTGCTCGCCCTGGGCCGCGAAGGTGGCGTACGAGCTGGCCATGCGGATGGCGCTCGGGGTCGAGATGCCGATCGAGAAGGAGGGCACGTTCGCCTTGTTCAGCGACTCCTCCAGCAGACCCGAGTCGATGGCCGCCTCGCGCACCTTGGGGATGCCGATGTCCATGCCGATCTGGACGAAGGGGCTGTTCGCGGACTCGATCATGGCCTCGCGCATGGTCATCTCGTCGTACGACTGATCACCGTCGTTGACCTGCAGCCACTCCTCGCCCTTCTCGTTGCGCCAGGTGGAACCGTCGTATTGCTTGATCTTGAGCCGGTTCTTGCCGCTGTAGCCGCCCTTGTCCGGGTCGACCTTGGTGCGGTCGGCGTCCGACTGGGTGGCGGGCTTGCTGGGGTCGCGCACGCCGTCGCGCATCGCCGCGGCCAGTACGTACGGCTTGAAGGTCGAGCCGACCTGGGCACCGGTGTTGTTGGCGTTGTTGGTGAAGTGCTTCGTGGCGTCGGCACCGCCGTAGATCGCGACGATCTTGCCCGACTCGACGTCGATCGAGGCCCCGCCGAACTGGACGTGCGTGTCCGTCTCCGGGCGCTTCTTCGGGTCGATGTTCTCGTCGTACGCCTTCTTCACGGCCGCTTCGAGCTGCTGGACCTTCTTCTTGTTGAAGGTCGTGTGGATCTCGTAGCCGCCCAGCGCCAGGTCGTCGCCGGTGATGCCCTGCTTGTTGTTGTTGATGAAGTTGGCCTTGGCGAGGTCGACCAGATAGCCGATCTGGCCGCCGAGCTTGGCGCCCTTGGTGACCGGCTCGATCTTGGGCAGCGCGGTGAACGTCGCCCGCTTCTCCTTGGTCAGGTGGCCGTCCTTGACCATCTCGTCCAGGACCCACGCCCAGCGCTTGGTCACCCGCTTGAGGTTGGCCTCGGGAGTGGCGGCGGCGTCGATGTCCACGGAGCCGGCCGGGTCGTAGTACGTCGCGCCCTTGAGCAGCGTGGTGAGGAACGCCGCCTCGCTCTCGTCCATCTTGATGGCGTCCTTGCCCAGGTAGGTCCGGGCGGCGGCCTGGATGCCGTAGGCACCGCGGCCGTAGTACGAGGTGTTCAGATAGCCGGCCATGATGTCCGACTTCTCCTCCTCCGCACCGACCTTTATGGAGATGAACAGCTCCTTGACCTTGCGGCTCAGGGTCTGCGACTGGTCGGCCAGCACCGCGTTCTTCACGTACTGCTGGGTGATGGTGGAGCCGCCCTGGGTCTGCTCGCCCTTGGCCATGTTCACCAGGGCCCGGGAGATGCCCTTGGGGTCGATGCCGGAGTCCGTCTCGAAGGTCTTGTTCTCCGCCGAGATCACGGCCTTCTGCATGTGCTCCGGGATCTGGCTGATGTCGACGTTCTGACGGTTGACCTCACCGCCGGTCGCGGCCATCGGCGTGCCGTCGTCCCAGTAGTAGACGTTGTTCTCGGCCTTGGCCATCTTGTCCGGGTCGGGGATGCCCACCATCGCGTACGCGAGGGTCGCGGCCCCCATCAGGACGCCGAGGAAGGCCAGCGAGAGCCCGCTGACCAGCTTCCAGGACGGCACCCAGCGACGCCAGCCGTCCTTGTACCGGCGCGGGTAGTCGATCAGGCGCTTCTTGCCGGGGCGCCCGCCGTGACCGGGGTCCTGGTGGCCGCCGGCGCCCGCGCCGCGGCGCCCGCCGCCGCGACCGCCCCGGCCGCCGCCCGCGGCGCCGTCCCCACGTCGACGTCCACCGCGCTGGGCCGCTCTACGGGCCTCGGCACGGCCGCCGTAGGGCCGCTCCTCGCCGTGTGCTGCGGGCTCGGATCCATGGGACGGGGCTCGGCGGCCGGACGGCTGCTGGGCGGCGCGCCTGGCAGCCGCCCGCCCGCCGCTCTGTGGCTGCGGCGGTTTGCGACGGTGCTCGCTCATCGAACGACTACTCCTCGGGCAGGCGAAATGCCTGGAAGTGGCAGTTGACTTCCGGTCCCCCCAACACGGATGCGGACCGGCCGGCACAAAAGGCTCGTCCGCTGTGCATCCACGGCGATGACGTCCGGCGACGGCCCATGGTTCCCGGCGGTCTGCATCCGCACAGACTACGCACGGCCAAATCCCTCCCGACACTGAAGTTCATCCCAAAACAGGCAAGTTGCTCGGAATGAATTGGTTATGTGACGCCGTTCACCGCACCCCCCCTTGTCGCAGGGGCATCGCCGCCCTATCGTGCTGATGTATCGAGTCGATACATCAGCACGAGACAATCGGTCAGGGCGGACGAGGGAGGCGATGGTGAGCAGGCGCTCGGGGATCCTTGAGTTCGCCGTGCTCGGCCTGCTTCGCGAAGCCCCGATGCATGGGTATGAGCTGCGGAAACGGCTCAACACCTCGCTGGGGATCTTCCGGGCCTTCAGCTACGGGACCCTCTACCCCTGCCTGAAGACGCTGGTCGCCAACGGCTGGTTGACGGAGGAGCCGGGCAGCGCCCCCGAGGACGCCCTCGCGGCGTCCCTGGCGGGGCGCCGGGCCAAGATCGTCTACCGGTTGACGGCGGAAGGAAAGGAACGCTTCGAGGAACTGCTCTCGCACACCGGCCCCGACAGCTGGGAGGACGAGCACTTCGCGGCTCGCTTCGCCTTCTTCGGGCAGACGGAGCGCGAGGTACGGATGCGGGTGCTGGAAGGCCGCCGCAGCCGGCTGGAGGAGCGCCTGGAGAAGATGCGCGCCTCCCTCGTCCGCACCCGGGAGCGCCTCGACGACTACACCCTGGAGCTCCAGCGCCACGGAATGGAGTCCGTGGAGCGCGAAGTGCGCTGGCTGAACGAGCTCATCGAGAGCGAGCGGACGGGGCGGGACCAGCGAAGCTCCTCCCCTGACGAAGCGCCTCGCGAGAACAACACACGTGGTTCGCAGGACGGCCTGCCCCGGCACGGGGGCACGGGGTCCGGGGGGACTCCTCCCGGCCCCGGCTCCGCGCCGGATCCGTCCGACGACACCGCCAACTGAGACCCCGCGGTCCGCAGGGTCTCATCCGGAATACCGAAATGACACAGGGAGCAACCGGAATGGGTTCGGTTCGCGTAGCCATCGTCGGCGTGGGCAACTGCGCCGCCTCGCTGGTGCAGGGCGTCGAGTACTACAAGGACGCCGACCCGGACAGCAAGGTGCCGGGTCTGATGCACGTCCAGTTCGGCGAGTACCACGTCCGTGACGTCGAGTTCGTCGCCGCCTTCGACGTGGACGCCAAGAAGGTCGGCCTGGACCTGGCGGACGCCATCGGCGCCAGCGAGAACAACACCATCAAGATCTGCGACGTGCCCAACTCCGGCGTCACGGTGCAGCGCGGCCACACCCTCGACGGTCTGGGCAAGTACTACCGCGAGACCATCGAGGAGTCCGCCGAGGCCCCGGTCGACATCGTCCAGGTCCTCAAGGACAAGCAGGTCGACGTGCTGGTCTGCTACCTGCCCGTGGGCTCCGAGGACGCGGCGAAGTTCTACGCCCAGTGCGCCATCGACGCCAAGGTCGGCTTCGTCAACGCCCTCCCGGTCTTCATCGCCGGCACCAAGGAGTGGGCCGACAAGTTCACCGAGGCGGGCGTCCCGATCGTCGGCGACGACATCAAGTCGCAGGTCGGCGCCACGATCACGCACCGCGTGATGGCGAAGCTGTTCGAGGACCGGGGCGTCATCCTGGACCGCACGATGCAGCTGAACGTCGGCGGCAACATGGACTTCAAGAACATGCTGGAGCGGGAGCGGCTGGAGTCCAAGAAGATCTCGAAGACGCAGGCCGTCACCTCGCAGATCCCCGACCGCGAGCTGGGCGAGAAGAACGTCCACATCGGTCCGTCCGACTACGTCGCGTGGCTCGACGACCGCAAGTGGGCCTACGTCCGCCTGGAGGGTCGTGCGTTCGGCGACGTCCCGCTGAACCTTGAGTACAAGCTGGAGGTTTGGGACTCCCCGAACTCGGCCGGCGTCATCATCGACGCGCTGCGCGCTGCGAAGATCGCCAAGGACCGCGGCATCGGCGGCCCGATCCTCTCCGCGAGCAGCTACTTCATGAAGAGCCCGCCGGTCCAGTACTTCGACGACGAGGCCCGCGAGAACGTCGAGAAGTTCATCAAGGGCGAGCTGGAGCGCTGAGTCGACGCTGAGCCGAGCTCCGTGCCGGCCGCCCCTCGGGGCGGCGCACGGCGGTGATCACGGAGGGTCCCCGGGTGTCCGCCCGGGGACCCTCCGCGTGTACGGGAACCCCGTGTGTGACTCTTGACCGCATGCCCGTCGTACGTGATCTGCGCGTACTCCTGCGCCTGACGAACTTCCGCCGGCTCCTGGCCGTTCGACTGCTCTCCCAGACAGCCGACGGCGTGTACCAGGTCGCGCTCGCCACGTATGTGGTCTTCTCGCCGGAGAAGCAGACCTCACCCGCCGCCATCGCCTCCGCCATGGCCGTCCTGCTGCTGCCGTACTCCCTGATCGGCCCCTTCGCCGGAGTCCTCCTGGACCGGTGGCGGCGACGACAGGTCTTCCTCTACGGCAATCTGCTGCGGGCGCTGCTGGCCTGCGGCACCGCGCTGCTGATCCTGGCCTCGGTGCCCGACTGGCTCTTCTACCTCTCCGCCCTGCTGGTCACCGGCATCAACCGCTTCGTGCTCGCCGGTCTCTCGGCGGCCCTGCCCCGGGTGGTGGACGACGAGCGGCTGGTCATCGCCAATGCGCTGTCGCCGACCGCGGGCACCCTGGCCGCGTTCGCCGGCGGAGGGCTCGCCTTCGTCGTGCGGCTGGTCTCGGCCGACTCCGACGCCGCGGTCGTCCTGCTGGGCGCCGCCCTCTATCTCTGCTCCGCGCTGGCCTCGCTCCGGATGAGCCGGGAACTGCTCGGCCCCGACCCGGACCGGGTGCAGCCGCGGCTGCTCACCGCCGTCGCCTCCACGGCGCGCGGTCTGGTCAGCGGAGTGCGCCACCTCGCCGAGCGGCCGACGGCGACGCGTGCGCTCACGGCGATCACCCTGATGCGCTTCTGCTACGGCGCCCTGACGGTGACCGTGCTGATGCTCTGCCGCTACGCCTGGTACACCGACGAACAGGACGGCCTCGCCCTGCTCGGGGTGGCCGTCGCCGTGTCGGGGGCCGGGTTCTTCACCGCGGCCGTGATCACCCCCTGGGCCATCGACCGACTCGGTCGGTACGGCTGGATGATCACCTGCGCCGGGTCGGCGGCCCTGCTGGTGCCGGCCCTCGGGCTGTTCTTCCACCCGGGACCGATACTGGTCGCCGCCTTCGTCCTGGGACTGGTCACCCAGGGAACGAAGATCACCGCAGACACCGTCGTCCAGACGTCGGTGGACGACGCCTATCGCGGTCGGGTCTTCTCGCTCTACGACGTGCTGTTCAACGTCGCCTTCGTGGGCGCAGCGGGCGTGGCCGCGCTAATGCTGCCCCCGGACGGCCGCTCGGCCACCCTCGTCGTCCTGGTCGCGGCGATCTACGCGGCGACCGCCCTGTTGCTGAAGCGCTGGAGCCGCTCGACCGCGGGTCATGTTTCACGTGAAACATGACCGTGGAACCGACAGGGCTCCATGTTTCACGTGAAACATGGAGCCCTGTGTACGGAGCCGTGTGTACGGAGCCGTGTGTGCGTGGACGATGTGTGCGTGACCGATGGGACGCTCAGTCCTGCTGGGTGGCCCACCACTCCTTGAGCGCGGCGACCGCGGCGTCGTGCTCCATCGGCCCGTTCTCCAGGCGCAGCTCCAGCAGATGGGCGTACGCCTTGCCGATGGCCGGCCCGGGGCCGATGTCCAGGACTTCCTGGATCTCGTTGCCGTTGAGGTCGGGCCGGATGGCGTCCAGTTCTTCCTGCTCCTTCAGCTGGGCGATCCGCTCCTCCAGGCCGTCGTAGGTCCGGGAGAGGGCTGCGGCCTTGCGCTTGTTCCGCGTGGTGCAGTCCGAGCGGGTCAGCTTGTGGAGCCGGGTCAGGAGCGGGCCGGCGTCGCGCACGTAGCGGCGGACCGCCGAGTCGGTCCACTCGCCGTCCCCGTACCCGTGGAACCTCAGGTGCAGCTCCACCAACCGGGAGACGTCCTTGACCAGCTCGTTGGAGTACTTGAGCGCGATCATCCGCTTCTTGGTCATCTTCGCCCCCACCACCTCGTGGTGGTGGAAGGAGACCCGGCCGTCCTTCTCGAAGCGCCGGGTGCGCGGCTTGCCGATGTCGTGGAGCAGGGCGGACAGCCGCAGCACCAGGTCCGGGCCCTCCTCCTCCAGGTCGATGGCCTGCTCCAGCACGGTCAGGGAGTGCTCGTACACGTCCTTGTGCCGATGGTGCTCGTCGCTCTCCAGCCGCAGCGCCGGGAGCTCCGGCAGCACGTGGGCGGCCAGCCCGGAGTCCACCAGCAGCGCGAGGCCCTTGCGGGGGTGGGCGGAGAGGACCAGCTTGTTCAGTTCGTCCCGGACCCGCTCCGCGGAGACGATCTCGATGCGCGCCGACATCTCCGTCATGGCGGTGA
This sequence comes from Streptomyces sp. NPDC047315, assembly GCF_040643215.1. Taxonomy (NCBI): domain Bacteria; kingdom Bacillati; phylum Actinomycetota; class Actinomycetes; order Kitasatosporales; family Streptomycetaceae; genus Streptomyces; species Streptomyces sp. NPDC047315. The sequence continues at coordinate 242,882 of NZ_JBEYTZ010000009.1, forward strand.
CCACCTCGGGCGCCACCTCGAAGTCGAGCTGGGCCGAGAAGCGGGCCGCCCGCATCATCCGCAGGGGGTCGTCCGAGAAGGACGCCTCCGGGGTGCCGGGCGTGCGCAGCACCTTCGCGGCCAGGTCCTCCAGCCCGTGGTGCGGATCGATGAACTCCTTCTCCGGCAGCGCGACGGCCATCGCGTTCACGGTGAAGTCGCGGCGGACGAGGTCCTCCTCGATCGAGTCGCCGTAGGACACCTCGGGCTTGCGGGAGGTCCGGTCGTACGCCTCCGAGCGGTAGGTGGTGACCTCGATCTGGTAGCCGCTCTTCTGCGCGCCCACCGTGCCGAACGCGATCCCGACGTCCCACACCGAATCCGCCCAAGGCCGGACGATCTTCAGTACGTCCTCGGGGCGAGCGTCCGTCGTGAAGTCCAGGTCGTTGCCGAGCCGACCGAGCAGTGCGTCCCGGACCGAGCCGCCGACCAGGGCGAGGCGGAACCCGGCCTCCTGGAAGCGACGGGCAAGATCGTCCGCAACGGGCGCTACGCGCAGTAGTTCTGCAACTGCACGGCGTTGCACCTGGCTCAGTGCGGTGGGGGTCTCTTCATTCGGATTCGGCACAACAGAAGAGGGTACGTGGCCTGGCCGACGGGGGTGCCCGGAAGGCCGTCATGATCGTGCTGGCCACTCCGCGGCACTCAGAGCCGGCGCACCTCGTTACCATGCGTGGATGCACTGGGCGACAGCGCCCCGATGCAACAGACGACGAACTGACGACCAACCGACGACGAGGGACGGACGAGGGCGTGGCCGAGGCGGCAGCATTCCGGAGGACGACCCGCTCTCCCGCCCGCCGCTGGCTACGTCGGACCGGCGCCTGGCTGGCCGTCGCACCCCTGGCCGCCGGGATCCTCGCCGGACCGCTGGCGTCCGCGTCCCAGGCGGCGGAGCCGATGGGCGCGCCCGCCGCCCGGAGCGCGCCCCAGACGGCACCGGCGGCCAAGAACTCGCGGACCGTGGACGTGTCGCTGAACGCCCTGACGCCGAGCGCGCCGCGCGAGGGCGACACCCTGACCGTCACGGGCACGGTGACCAACAAGGGGAAGCAGACCGTCAAGCAGTCCGAGGTCGGGCTGCGGGTGGGGCCGGCCCTCAGCGGGCGGACGGCCATCGACCGCGCCGCCAAGCGCCCCGGCTACGACCCGGGCACCGACGGCTCCGCCATCGACGGCAAGTACACCGTGAAGCTGCCGGCGCTGGCCCCCGGCATCAGCCACGACTTCAGCATCTCCGTGCCGGTCGACGACCTCGACCTCGGCGCGGACGGCGTCTATCCCGTCGGGGTGGCCCTGTCGGGCCAGACGCCCAGCGACCCGTACAAGGACGTCCTCGGGTTCCAGCGCACGTTCCTGCCCTGGCAGCCGGACCCGCTGAGCGAGAAGCCCCAGTTCACCTTCCTCTGGCCGCTGATCTCCTCGGCCCATCTGACGTCGGACGTGGGTACGGACGAGCAGCGGACCCCGGTGTTCGAGGACGAGGAGCTCGCGAAGGAGCTCGCTCCCGGCGGCAGGCTGGGACAGCTCGTCTCGCTCGGCAGCGAGCTGCCCGTCACCTGGGTCGTCGATCCGGACCTCCTGGCCACCGTCGACGCCATGACCAGGAACTACCGGGTGATGAACGGGACGGAGACCGTCCCCGGGAAGAACCAGGCGCTCGCCAAGCAGTGGCTGAGCTCCCTCCAGGCAGCGATCCAGGACGACAAGGTGATCGCGCTGCCGTACGCCGACCCGGACCTGGCGTCCCTGGCGCACCGCGGCAAGAACGTCTCCGGCTCCCTCAGCCACCTCCAGCAGGCCACCGAGGTGGCCAAGCGGACCGTGGAGACGGTCCTGCACGTCGAGCCGTCGATGGACTTCGCCTGGCCCGTCGAAGGCGCGATCGACTCCTCCATCGTGGACGTCGCCACTTCGGCGGGCGCGAGCAACGTGATCGCCCGGAGCGACAGCCTGGAGGACGACCTCCAGTACACCGCCTCCGCGGCCCGTCCGATCGGCGGCGGCACGACCGCCGTGGTCACCGACGCGCGGCTGTCGAAGGCGTTCCAGAGCTCCATGGTCCACGGCGAGGCGTCCACCCTCGCCGTCCAGCAGTTCCTCGCCCAGTCGCTGGCAGTGGCCCGCCAGGACGCCGACGGCCCGCGCAGCATCGTCGTCGCCCCCCAGCGGGTGCCCACCGCGGCCCAGGCGCAGGCCATGGCGCACGCCGTGAAGCAGCTCTCCGACGAGCGCTGGACCCAGCCCGTCGACCTGGTCGCCGCCGCCGAGGTCAAGCCGGACGAAAGCGCGTCCCGACAGGTGCCGTCCACCTCGCGCTACCCGGCCCACCTGCGCAAGCAGGAGCTGACCGTCCGGACGTTCGAGGACATCCGCGCCACCCAGACCGCCCTCGATAAGTTCACGGTCATCCTCACGGCCCGGGACCGGGTCGAGACGCCGTTCTCCCGGGCGATCGACCGGGAGATGTCGAACTCCTGGCGCGGCAACCGCACGGCCGCCGAGGAGTACCGCACCGACGTGGAGGAGAGCCTGCAGGCCCTCACCGGCGAGGTGCAGCTGATCGAGAAGTCGCAGATCACGCTCTCGGGCCGGAGCGCCACGATCCCCGTGACCGTGCAGAACCGGCTGCTCCAGGACGTCGACAACCTGGTCCTGCGGCTCAGCTCGGACAACGCCGCCCGCCTCAGCCTCGACGGCGACAAGGGCGTCGCCGAGCGCCCGATCGAGGTCAAGGCGGGCCACAGCCAGTCCGTGAAGTTCGACGCCCTGGCCAACGCCAACGGCCAGGTGCGGATGACGGCGCAGCTCTACACCGAGGACAACAAGCCGTACGGCGAGAAGATGCAGTTCACGGTGAAGGTCTCCGAGGCCACCCCCACCGTCCTGCTGGTGATCGCGGGCGGTGTGCTGCTCCTGGTCCTCGCCGGGGTGCGGATGTACACGCAGCGCAAGCGGGCGGGCGGCGACGGCCCCGCCACCGAGAACGGCTCCACGCCGGAGGACGGCCCCGAACCGACGCCCGCGGGGGACCCCGAGGGGAACGCCCGGGGGGACGCCTCCCCCGAGGGGGCACAGCCGTCGGAGGACGACGTCGAGGCCCGGGATCCCGAACAGGACGCCCCGGATCCCGGGCAGCCGAGTGACCCGACGCCGGACACCCGGCAGGAAAGCGGCAACCGGTCGGTCGCGGGTGAGAAAGTGGACCGTTGAGCGATGTCGTGGCCGCCGGCCGGGGACGATGAGGTGGGGTAGCAATGAACGCGCCGTACGACGGTGACCGCGGTCAAGGCGCCGGCATGGACCCGGCGGCCCAGCCGCCGCACCCGCACCAGCCTCCCTACCCCCACGACCCCGGCCAGCAGCACCAGCAACAGCAGTACGCGCAGGATCCCACCCAGCACCCGTACGCGCCGGAACACGGGCAGCAGCAGCACTACGCCCAGGACCCCGCGCAGCAGCAGCACTATCCGCACGACCCGTACCAGCAGGATCCGTACCAGCAGAACGGTTACGCCCAGGACCCGTACCTGCGGGACGCCTACGCCCCGGACCCCTACCGGGCGCAGGACCTCTCCGCCCAGGACCCGGTGGCCGAGGCGCTGTACGACCGTGCCTCGCACCCGCCGCCGCCCCCGGGCACGTACCCGGACGCCCAGCCGCTCTACCAGCAGCCCCCGGTGTCGCAGTACGCGCCGGACCCGCGCGTCTGGGCGCACACCCCGCCCCCGGAGCCGGCCGGCCCCTCCCGTCACCTGCCGTACGGCGACGACGCCCGGACCACCCAGTACACCGGGGTCGACGACCTGGTCAGCAACGCCGGCGAGGAGCCGCCGGCGCAGGACGCGTTCGCACACCTCTACCGCGACCAGCAGAGCCCCGGCCAGACCGTGCCGGCACCCGCTCCGGAGCCCGCCCCGGCCGCGGCGCCCCCGCCGTCGAAGAAGTCCGGCGGCCGGGTCGCGAGCCTGGCGAAGTCCAGCGCGGTGATGGCCGCGGGAACGATCGTCTCCCGGCTCACCGGCTTCCTGCGGAACCTCGTGATGGCCGCGGCCATCGGCGTCGGCGTCCTCAGCGACACCTACCAGGTCGCCAACGTCCTACCGACGATGATCTACGTCCTGGTCGGCGGCGGCGCGCTGAACGCGGTCTTCATCCCCCAACTCGTCCGGGCCATGAAGAACGACGAGGACGGCGGCGAGGCGTACGCCAACCGCCTGCTGACGCTCGTCGTCGTGCTGCTCGCCGGCGTCACCGTGATCTGCGTGGTGGCGGCCCCGCTGCTGGTGACCATGATGTCGCCGACCATCGCCGCCGACCCGGAGAAGAAGGACGTCGCGGTCGCCTTCGCGCGCTACTGCATCCCCACGATCTTCTTCATGGGCCTCCACGTGGTGCTCGGACAGATCCTGAACGCCCGCGGACGCTTCGGCGCGATGATGTGGACCCCGGTCCTCAACAACGTCGTCATCATCGCCTCGTTCGCCGCGTTCATCTGGGCGTTCGGCAGCTTCACCGAGTCCGGGGTCAACACCGCCACCATCACCCCCGAGGGCGTTCGGCTCCTCGGCCTCGGCACCATGCTCGGCCTCGTCGTCCAGGCGCTGGCGATGCTCCCCTACCTGCGGGACGCGGGCTTCCGAATGCGGCTGCGCTTCGACTGGCGGGGCCAGGGCCTGGGCAAGGCCGCCGGCCTGGCGAAGTGGACGCTCTTCTTCGTGCTCGCCAACCAGCTCGGCATGATCGTCGTCACCCAGCTGGCGACCTCCGCCGGTGCGACCGCCGAGAAGCACGGCTTCACCGGCACCGGCATCACCGCGTACAACTACGCGCTGCTGCTGTGGCAGCTCCCCCAGGCCATCATCACCGTCTCCGTGATGACCGCGGTGCTGCCCAGGATCTCCCGCTCGGCCCACGACGGGGACGCCGCCGCGGTCCGCGACGACATCTCCTACGGCCTGCGCACCTCCGCCGTCGCCATCGTGCCCTCCGCCTTCGCCTTCTTCGCGCTGGGCGTGCCGATGGCGGGCCTGATGTACGCCGGCTCGGGCGCCGAGGGCGCCCGGAACATCGGCTTCACCCTGATGGCCTTCGGCCTCGGCCTGATCCCGTACTCCGTCCAGTACGTCGTGCTCCGCGGCTTCTACGCCTACGAGGACACCCGGACGCCCTTCTACAACACCGTCATCGTCGCGATCGTCAACGCGAGCGCGGCCGGAATCAGCTTCATGCTGCTGCCCGCCCGCTGGGCCGTGGTCGGCATGGCCGCCTCCTACGGCCTGGCATACATGATCGGCGTGGGGGTCGCCTGGCGCCGGCTGAAGCGGCGGCTCGGCGGCGATCTGGACGGACCGCACGTCATGCGGACGTACACCCGCCTGTGCATGGCCTCGCTGCCGGCGGCGCTGGTCGGCGGCGCGGCGGCCTTCGGGATCATCAAGGTCCTCGGCAACGGCGCCAGCGGCTCCCTCGCCGCCCTCCTGGGCGGTGGGATCGTGCTCCTCGGCGTCTTCTTCGTCGCGGCCAAGCGCATGCGCATCGAGGAGTTGAACTCCATGGTCGGCATGGTGCGCGGGCGTCTCGGCAGGTAGGACCGCGCACCGCCGCGCACAACCATCGCCAGGTGCCGTGTGTCGTGCATAGCAGCGGACTGTGGGCACAATTGGCATGGCTGTTGGTTATGCGCAACGGATGGGGAGGCAGGAACGACGGTGGCGGAACGTAGCACGGCTGCCGTCGACGTGGCCGACAACGGCGGAGACGAACCGCTGACCGCGCAGGCGGACGAGGCCACGGCCGACGGGGCGTCCCAAACCCCCGCACCGGAGGCGAAGAGCTCTTCGGGCGGGGAAGACAACGGGTCCAAGGGCGAGCGGGGCGACGAGCCCGAACGCGCCGAGCGGTCCGAAGAGCCTGCGCCGGCCGAAGAGCCTGCTCGGGCCGAGCAGACCGAAGAGTCCGAGCAGACCGAGCGGGCGGGGAGCGCCGCACCGGACGACGAGACCACGCGGCCCCCGAAGGCCGAAAAGAAGGCGAAGGCCGCCGATTCGACCATCGCCACGCCCGAGCTGCACAGCGGCCACAAGCTCGCCAGACGCTACCGCCTCGAAGAGTGCATCACCCGTTTGGACGGATTCAGCAGCTGGCGTGCGGTGGACGAGAAGCTGCGCCGCGCCGTCGGGGTGCACGTGCTCCCCGCCGACCACCCCAGGGCCCGCTCCGTGCTCGCCGCGGCCCGCTCCGCGGCCCTCCTCGGCGACGCCCGGTTCGTCATGGTGCTCGACGCCGTTGAGGACAACGACCTCGTCTACGTCGTCCACGAGTGGCTTCCCGACGCCACCGAGCTGACCGCGCTGCTCGCGATGGGGCCGCTGGAGCCCCACGAGGCGTACAAACTCGTCGACCAGCTCTCCCAGGCCCTGGCCGCCGCCCACCGCGAAGGGCTCTCCCACCTCAAGCTGACCCCGGGCGCCGTCCTGCGGACCTCCACCGGCCAGTACCGCATCCGCGGCCTCGCCGTGAACGCCGCCCTGCGCGGCATCGCAACCGAACGGCCCCAGCGCACCGACACCGAAGCGATCGGCGCGCTCCTGTATGCCGCCCTCACCCAGCGCTGGCCGTACGAGACGAACGCCTATGGCCTGTCCGGGCTGCCCAAGGGCGCCGGGCTGCTGCCACCGGACCAGGTCCGGGCGGGCGTGCACCGGGGGCTCTCCGAGCTGGCCATGCGCGCCCTGGTGAACGACGGCGCCACCGCCTCCCGCCAGGAGCCGCCCTGCACGACGCCGGAGGAGTTGGCCAAGGCCGTCGGCGAGATGCCGCGGATCCGGCCCCCGGAGCCCACCTTCGCCACTCCACCGGAGTACCGGCGCACCACCTACCAGCAGGGCACCTACGGCCGCCCCGCCGGACCGCCCAACGGCGGGATCTCGTCCACGGTGCCGATTCCGCCCGCCCCGCTGGAAAGCCGGGCCGGCAAGGTCCTCAAGTGGATCGTGGCGGCCCTCCTGATCACCGCCCTGGGCTTGGGCAGCTGGCAGATCGCGGAGGAGCTCCTCGAACGGGACGACGACCCCGGCTCCAGCACACAGACGCCGCCCGAGAAGAACGACGAGAAGCCGAAGGCCCCGGCGGAGCCCCTGACCATCAAGGACGCCGACGAGTTCACGGTGAACGGCGACGGCATCAAGGAACAGCAGGCCCCGAACACGGTCGACGGCGATCCGGGCACGTCCTGGGTCACGCCCGAGTACCACAACTACCCCAACTTCGGGAACCTGCCCGATCGCAAGCAGGGGAGCGGCATCATCGTCGACCTCGGCAGCGTGCAGGAGGTGTCCGGCCTCGACATCGACATGTACCGCGCCGGTCACGAGGTCCAGGTGTTCGCGGCGGGGGAGAACGCGTCCGACCCGACGTCGCTCTCGGAGTTCGGTAAGAGCCTGACACCTCGGCAGACGGTGGGGGCGAATGTGAAGACCACCTTCGACAAGCCCACCCGCACCCGCTACGTCCTGGTCCACGTCTCCAAACTCCCGCTGGAGTTCGGGAACAAGTACCGCGGCGGCATCACGGAGATCAAGGTCCTCGGTCGCTGAGCGCCGGGCCGGCGGCGGGAGGTCCCGTCGCCGGCCCGGACGCGCACCGGACACGGGTCGGCCACGGGCGACGTTATTGCGCTTTCCCCCTGCCTCTGCCCGTCTGAATCGTGATAGACAGACCGAGCCACAGCCGATTCGATCAGGTACGGAATGCGACTGACCAGAGGGTGGAGGCCGTGACGACGGGGGCGTCCCACACACTCAGTGACTCCGAACTCCTCGCCCGCCATGTCGAGGGCGACCCCGACGCCTTCGGCGAACTGGTCCGCCGACACCGCGACCGGCTCTGGGCCGTTGCCCTACGCACCCTGGGGGACCGGGAAGAGGCAGCGGACGCCGTCCAGGACGCGCTGGTCTCCGCCTTCCGGGCCGCCCACACCTTCCGGGGGCAGTCGGCCGTGACCACCTGGCTCCACCGCATCACGGTGAACGCCTGTCTGGACCGCGCCCGTAAGGCCGCCACCCGCAAGACCGCTCCCGTCGACGACACCGAGCGCCTGGAACAGCTCCTCGAACCGCACGAGTCCGCCGAGGCACCCGTCGAGCGGCACGATCTGAACCGGGAAGTGCTGGCCGCGCTCGCGAAGCTCCCCACCGATCAGCGGGCCGCTCTGGTGCTGGTGGACATGCAGGGCTACTCGGTCGCGGAGGCGGCCCAGATCCTCGACGTACCCGTCGGCACGGTCAAGAGCCGCTGTGCCCGGGGGCGGGCGCGGCTGCTGCCGATGGTCACCCATCTGCGCGGCGACCAGGGGGATAGCCACGATCACAGAAGGGGAAGGAACCGGACGCCGGGGACAGCCGTCCCACCGGCGAAGGACCAAAAGGACGCAGGGCCGAGTGATCCTGCTGCTGTGAAGGGCGGAGGTGGACGCGCGTGACATCCACGGCCGACATGACTCAGCATCCGGACGTCTCGGAGATCTCCGACCTCACGGAGGGCCTGCTTTCCCCTTCTCAGAGCGCCGATCTCCGCGAACACCTCGACGGCTGCGAACTGTGCGCCGACGTCCAAGCGTCCCTGGAGGAGATCCGTAGCCTGCTGGGCACCCTGCCCGGGGCCGCGCGCATGCCCGCGGACGTCGCCGGCCGCATCGACGCGGCGCTCGCCGCCGAGGCGCTGTTGGACTCCAGCGCCCCCGAGCACGGCGCACACGGTTCGGCCCATGCGAATGTTTCACGTGAAACAGCGCCTCCGACGACCACCCCCGACGCGAGCGACGCTCCTCGCCCCACCGGACCTGCTCACGGTGCGACCAAGGGAGCCGATCGACCGAGCGGCCATGCACGTGGCGCCACCGGGCCCGGTCGATCCCCCCAGCTCCGGCGGAAGCGGCGCGCGGTCCTCTGTGCCGTCGCCGGCGTCGCCGTCGCCGGGGTGAGTGTGCTCGTCCTCCAGACCTACCAAGCGATGGAAGATCCACCGAAGTCCGCCGAGGTGCACGTCACCTCCTCGGTCGACGGATCGAAGGAGTTCTCCGCCTCCGCCCTCAAGGGACAGGTTCAGGAGTTGATCTCCACCTCCTCCGGTCCGCTCAGCCCGAACGGCAACCAGGGGAACACCCTGCGCACGGAGGGGGAGCCCGGGACCCGGGCGCCTGGTACCGAGATCGGAAGCGGTACGGAGGCCGGCGCCTCGGTACCGCCCTGTGTCCAGCTGGGCACCGGCCGCACCGACCCCCCGCTCGCCTCGGAACAGGGCCGCTACGAGGGTGCCACCGCCTACCTCCTGGTGCTTCCACACCTCGGGGACTTGCAGCAGGTCGAGGCGTTCGTGATCGACGCGAGCTGCACCTCGGACTCCTCCAGCACCTCCGGGAAGGTCCTGCTGAACCGCACCTATCCTCGTCGTTGACCCTTTCCACAGCGCTGCGCTGACAACACGGGAATGCATGCCCCTTAGGATCCGTTGGGTGGGGTGAGAGGCAACGACCCCGGGCCCAACAGTCAGCAGGCAGCCTGCAGAGACGAGGAAGAAATCCGTGAGCGACGTCCGTAACGTGATCATCATCGGCTCCGGACCCGCCGGCTATACGGCGGCGCTCTACACCGCGCGTGCATCGCTGAAGCCGCTGGTGTTCGAGGGTGCCGTGACCGCCGGTGGCGCGCTGATGAACACCACCGATGTGGAGAACTTCCCCGGCTTCCGCGACGGCATCATGGGCCCGGACCTCATGGACAACATGCGGGCCCAGGCCGAGCGCTTCGGTGCCGAGCTGGTGCCGGACGACGTGGTCTCCGTCGATCTCACCGGTGAGATCAAGACCGTCACCGACACTGCGGGCACCGTGCACAAGGCCAAGGCCGTCATCGTCACGACCGGCTCCCAGCACCGCAAGCTCGGCCTGCCGAACGAGGACGCACTCTCCGGACGCGGCGTCTCGTGGTGCGCCACCTGCGACGGCTTCTTCTTCAAGGACCAGGACATCGCCGTGGTCGGCGGCGGCGACACCGCGATGGAGGAGGCCACCTTCCTCTCCCGGTTCGCCAAGTCGGTCACCATCGTCCACCGCCGTGACAGCCTGCGCGCCTCGAAGGCCATGCAGGACCGGGCCTTCGCCGACCCGAAGATCTCCTTCGCCTGGGACAGCGAGGTCGCGGAGATCCACGGAGACCAGAAGCTCTCCGGTCTGACCCTGCGGAACACCAAGACGGGCGAGACCTCGCACCTCCCGGCCACCGGACTCTTCATCGCCGTCGGCCACGACCCGCGCACCGAGCTCTTCAAGGGTCAGCTCGAACTGGACGACGAGGGCTACCTGAAGGTCGAGGCCCCGTCCACCCGCACCAACCTCACCGGTGTGTTCGCCGCCGGTGACGTCGTCGACCACACGTACCGCCAGGCCATCACGGCCGCCGGCACGGGCTGCTCCGCCGCGCTGGACGCCGAGCGCTTCCTCGCCGCGCTGGCCGACGGTGAGCAGGCGGCCCAGGCCGAGCAGACCGCCGCGGTCTGAGCCCGCCCCACCAACTTCCCCGCCACCCCGCAGAAGACTAAGGAGGCCGCCGTGGCCGGCGCGCTGAAGAACGTAACGGATGACACCTTCGAAGAGGAGGTCCTCAAGAGCGACAAGCCCGTTCTGGTGGACTTCTGGGCTGCCTGGTGCGGCCCGTGCCGCCAGATCGCGCCGTCCCTTGAGGCGATCGCGGCCGAGCACGGCGACAAGATCGAGATCGTCAAGCTCAACATCGACGAGAACCCCGCCACCGCCGCGAAGTACGGGGTCATGTCCATCCCGACGCTGAACGTGTACCAGAACGGCGAGGTCGCCAAGACCATCGTTGGCGCCAAGCCGAAGGCCGCGATCGAGCGCGACCTTGAGAACTTCCTCGGCTGACGACACCACGGCGCCGATGCGCCTGCGTTGTTTCACGTGAAACATGCGCCAGGGCCCGTCCCCATCCGGGGGCGGGCCCTTGGTGTTCCACCGTGGCAGAGAGCCACCAAGGTCTACAGGGGACGTAACGCCGGTTCCTTCTGCACCGCCCCCAGCAGCCGGTCCAACGCGAGTTCCACGTCCTCCTTCCAGGAGAGCGTGTTCCGCAGCTCCAGCCGCAACCGCGGATACGTCGGATGGGGACGGACCGTCTTGAAGCCCACGGCCGTCAGATGGTCAGCAGGGAGAACGCAGACGGGTTCCTGCCACCGCACCTGCCCGAAGGCTTCGATCGCCTTGAAGCCCCGGCGCAGTACGTCCTTGGCCACCGTCTGGACGATGACCCTGCCGAGCCCCTGCCCTTGGTACCCGGGGTCGATCCATCCGGTCATCAGCTGAACCGCGTCTGCAGACACCGGGCTCGTGGGGAAGGCCAGCGAGCGCGGCACATAGGCGGGAGGCGCGTAGAGGACGAAGCCCACCGGCACCTCGTCGACGTAGACGACCCGTCCGCAGGAACCCCACTCCAACAGCACAGCGGAGATCCACGCTTCCTTCTCCAGCTCGGGCGTGCCCGCCTTTATCGCTGCTTCTCCACTGACCGGATCGAGTTCCCAGAAGACGCACGAGCGGCATCGCCGGGGGAGGTCCGAAAGGTTGTCCAGGGTGAGGGGTACAAGCCGACGCCCCATGAAGGCCGTTCCTCGCTTCCTTCCCCGGCCGCGCTCCGAGCAGCTGCCAGGACGCTCCGCTCAAGGAGCAGGCTGGTGACGAAGCCCCCCAACGCTCCCAGGCCCAACCCGGCCGTCACCCACTGACTGCGGCTGACCGATCGCATGGCCCTGTCCTCCTCCGAGGCGGCACACACCGAGGATGCGTCCCTACCCAACGCATCGTATCCATCTGGCTTCGAAGCGCACACCGATGTCATGCAGAAGGCGAGCCGTCACCGGTGATTCACCGGGACGGCCCGCCCCCGTCGACCGCGCGGGAAGGTCAGTCCTCGTCGTCCTCGCCCGTGCCTGTCAGGCCCTTCTCCAGGGCCCGGTCCTCGCCCGGGGCGAGCGTGCCGAGGATCCGCTCCAGATCCTCCATCGAGGCGAACTCGACGACGATCTTCCCCTTCTTCTGCCCCAGGTCGACCTTCACCCGGGTCTCGAAGCGGTCGGAGAGACGGGACGCCAGATCGGTGAGCGCGGGGGAAACCCGAGCACCGGCCCGCGGGCCCTTCTTCTGCTTGGGCGGGCCCTGCTCATCGGACTCGTACAGCTTGACGATCTCCTCGACCGAGCGCACCGACAACCCCTCGGCGACGATCCGCCGAGCCAGCTCCTCCTGCGCCTGCGGGTCCTCGACGCCCAGCAGCGCCCGGGCGTGCCCGGCCATCAGCACTCCGGCCGCCACCTTCTGCTGAACGGCGGGCGTCAGCCGCAGTAGACGCAGGGTGTTGGAGACCTGAGGACGGGAGCGGCCGATCCGGTCGGCGAGCTGGTCATGGGTGCAGTTGAAGTCCTTGAGCAACTGGTCGTAGGCGAAAGCCTCTTCCAGCGGGTTCAGCTGTACGCGGTGCAGGTTCTCCAGGAGCGCGTCCAGCAGCAGCTTCTCGTCGTCCGTGTGCCGGACGATGGCGGGGATCGTCTCCAGGCCGGCCTCACGGCAGGCCCGCACACGACGCTCACCCATGATCAGCTCATACTGCTCCGGCTCCGTCTGGCGGACGACGACCGGCTGGAGGAGTCCGACCTCCTTGATGGAGACGACCAGTTCGGCGAGATCGTCCTCGTCGAAGACCTTGCGCGGCTGGAAGGGATTGCCGCTGATCGAGTCCAGCGGCACTTCCGCGAAGAACGCGCCGACCGGCGTCAGGAGCTGAGCAGCAGCCTCCGGCTCCGGCTCGGGTTCCACCAGCACCGCATCGGGTGCCGGGGCGGCCGACGGGAGCTTCAGCGACGTGGGCGTCGTGACACCACGGTCCACGGTCTGCACGGGGGATCCCCCCGAAGGAGTCCCCCCTGCACCACCGGCAGGCACCGGCTTCTCTTGGGGAGCTGCAGGGATCAGGGCGGCGAGCCCACGCCCCAACCCTCTACGTCGCTCACTCACTGGATCCCCTCCGAGACGTTCTTCTGACTGTTCTGTACGCCCACATGGGCGTGATGCGGGTCGTACTGGAGGCCGACACCGCGCAAGGCGATTTCTCGTGCCGCTTCCAGATACGACAGGGATCCGCTGGACCCCGGGTCGTAGGTCAGCACCGTCTGTCCATAGCTCGGTGCCTCCGAGATGCGGACGGAGCGCGGAATGCTCGTCCGTAGGACCTCCTCACCGAAGTGACTGCGGACCTCGTCGGCCACCTGGGAGGCAAGCCGGGTCCGACCGTCGTACATGGTGAGGAGGATCGTCGACACATGCAGCACGGGATTCAGATGACCGCGCACCAGGTCGACGTTCCGCAGCAACTGCCCCAGGCCTTCCAGTGCGTAGTACTCGCACTGGATGGGGATCAGGACCTCGGCCCCGGCCACCATGGCATTGACCGTCAGCAGCCCGAGCGACGGAGGGCAGTCGATGAAGATGTAGTCCAGGGGCTGCTCGTACGCCTGAATCGCACGCTGGAGTCTGCTCTCCCGCGCCACCAGCGACACCAACTCGATCTCCGCACCGGCGAGATCGATGGTGGCCGGGGCGCAGAAGAGACCTTCGACGTCCGGGACGGGCTGGACCACGTCGGAGAGCGGCTTGCTCTCCACCAGGACGTCATAGATCGAGGGAACTTCGGAGTGATGATCGATCCCCAGTGCCGTGGAGGCATTGCCCTGCGGATCCAGATCGATCACAAGAACACGTGCGCCGTGCAGCGCCAGCGACGCGGCAAGGTTGACGGTGGTCGTCGTCTTGCCCACGCCACCCTTCTGGTTGGCGACGACGACGATGCGCGTCTGCTCAGGTCGGGGCAGCCCCTCGCCGGCACGCCCCAGTGCCTCCATGGCCAGCTGGGCTGCACGGCCGATGGGGGTGTCGTCCAAAGGGGGCGGTGTTTCACGTGAAACATCGTCTCCCGGCGACTCGGTACGGGGACCGGGGACCGGATCGGTCATCGGTCCCGCGATGTTGGCGTCGGACCGCAAGGATTCACTCTCCTCGACTTCAGGCTCGCGATGAACAGAGCCTGCCATGCTTTCGGGGTCGTGAACCAGCGAGGCCCGTGCTTCTGTGGATGAATCCACGTCTGTGGACAACTTCGTGACCCCTGCGAGGGGTCTACGGTTCCGAAGCGGGGCGGCAGCACGCCCGCGGCTGATGATTCCGTGCAGCAGTGAGCGACGTTTCACGTGAAACACGATGCCCGGGACGTGAAACGACATCCGGACGACACTCCGAAATACGTACGTATGGAACTACTCGACGGCTGAAACGCTCAGCGACGTCGACGGCCACGGCTGACCCGGGCCGCCTTCGCCCGCTTGGCAGCGAAGCGGACTCCGCCCGGGCTCTCGCCGACCTCGACCCGGACCACGGTGGCCAACGGATCGACCAGCCCCTCACCGACGTGCAGCACCGAGGTCTCCACCACACCGAGCTTGCTCAGCGCAGCGCGGGCGCCCTTCAGCTCCTCCTCGGCGGTGTCGCCCTTCAGGGCCAGCATCTCCCCGTAGGGCCGCAGCAGCGGAACGCCCCAGCCTGCGAGCCGATCCAGCGGCGCCACGGCCCGGGCGGTCACCACGTGCACCGGGGGCAGCTTGCCCAGCACTTCCTCGGCCCGCCCGCGGACCACCGTCACATGGTCCAGCCCCAGCAGCTCGACGACCTCCTGGAGGAAGTTGGTCCGCCGCAGCAAGGGCTCCAGGAGCGTGATCTTCAGATCCGGACGCACCAGGGCCAGCGGGATGCCGGGCAGACCGGCGCCGGAGCCGACGTCGCAGACCGTGACCCCCTCGGGCACCACTTCGGAGAGCACCGCGCAGTTCAGCAGGTGCCGCTCCCAGAGCCGGGGGACTTCACGGGGGCCGATCAAGCCACGCTTGACTCCGGCGTCAGCGAGCAGCTCCGCGTACCGCACGGCTTCCGGAAAGAACTCTCCGAATGCCGTCCGCGCCGCATCGGGCGCCTGGGGAAGCTCTGCTGCCTCCGTCACGGGGACCGTCCTTCCGTACCGCACTGTCGTTCATCGAACGGGGGTGGCTGACTATCAGGCTGACAAAGATCGGCCCCGCCTGCGAAACAGACGGGGCCGACGGAACGATCGAGGTCAGGCAGGGAGTACGACGACGAACCGCTGCGGCTCCTCGCCCTCGGACTCGCTACGCAGCCCCGCCGCGGCGACCGCGTCGTGCACGACCTTGCGCTCGAAGGGCGTCATCGGGTTCAGCTTCACGGGCTCGCCGGAGTTCTTCACCTCGTCGGCGGCCTTGGCCCCCAGCTCGGCGAGTTCGGTGCGCTTCTTGGCCCGGAAGCCCGCGATGTCCAGCATCAGCCGGCTGCGGTCGCCCGTCTCGCGGTGCACGGCGAGCCGGGTCAGCTCCTGGAGGGCTTCCAGGACTTCGCCGTCCCGACCGACGAGCTTCTGGAGGTCCCGGCTGTTGGCGTCGCTGATGATCGAGACCGCGGCCCGGTCGGCCTCGACGTCCATGTCGATGTCACCGTCGAGGTCGGCGATGTCGAGCAGGCCCTCCAGGTAGTCGGCGGCAATCTCCCCCTCCTGCTCAAGGCGGGTCAGGGTGTCGCTCTCCTCAGCGGCGGGGATGGTGCCTTCCGTCACGGATGGACTCCTTCTACTACTTCTTGGACGACGGGTGCTTGGGGCGCTGCTGGCCCTTGCGCTGCCCCGACTTGGGCTGCTGGCGGGCCGAGTTGGCCCGTCCGGCCTGCTTGGACTTGGGCTTGGCGCCCTGGGAGGCGTCCTTCTTCAAGGACGTCGTGGACTCCGAAGTCTCGGACGAAGGATCCGCCGAAGAGTCGGACGAGTCCGACGGGTCCGAGGAGTCGGACGGGTCCGACGGGTCGGACGAGGACTTGCCGTCGGCACCGCCGCTGCCGGCACCTCCGCGCTGGCCACCACCGGACTGGCGCTTGGACTTCGTCTGCCGCTTGGGCTGCTGGCGACGCTGGGCGGCACCGCCCTCGGCCTCGGCCGCGACGGTCTCGCTCTTGATCACGGTGCCGTCCGCCTGGGCGGCGTAGCCGGCCTTGGCCAGGCTGCTGATGAACTTGCGCTCGTTGTCGTTGCGGTCCGAGCCCTTGGCGACGAGCGTCTGCACGACCTTGCGCTTACGGCGCGAGCGGATCTCACCGTGCTGGGTGGCGCCCTTCAGCAGCCGCTGGAGGTACTGGTCCTGGGCCTTGCTGCCGGGGGTCGGGTTCTGGTTGATCACGTACATCTGCTGACCCATGGTCCAGAGGTTGGTGGTCAGCCAGTAGACGAGGACGCCGACGGGGAAGTTGATGCCCATCACGGCGAAGATGATCGGGAAGATGTACATCAGCAGCTTCTGCTGCTGCATGTACGGGGTCTTCACGCTCAGGTCGACGTTCTTCTGCATCAGCTGGCGCTGCGTGTAGAACTGCGACGCCGACATCAGGATGATCATGATGGCGGTGACGACGCGGACGTCGGTGAGCGAGGCGTCGAGCGAGGCGACCTTGGCGGAGCTGTCGGTGAACTTCGCCGCCAGCGGGGCACCGAAGATGTGCGCCTGACGGGCGCTGGCGAGCAGCGGCTCGTTGATCACGCCGACGACGTCACCGGAGGCGATCTTGGAGAGCACGTAGTAGAGCGCGAAGAAGAACGGCGACTGCGCGAGGATGGGCAGGCACGAGGAGAGCGGGTTGGTGCCCGTCTCCTTGTACAGCTTCATCATCTCTTCGGACTGACGCTGTTTGTCGCTCTTGTAGCGCTCCTGGATCGCCTTCATCTTCGGCTGGAGCGCCTGCATGTTCCGCATCGACTTGATCTGCTTCACGAAGAGCGGGATCAGACAGATGCGGATGAGGACCACCAGCGACACGATGGACAGTCCCCAGGCCCAGCCCGTGTCCGGGCCGAACATCGCCCCGTAAAGACTGTGGAACTGGACGATGATCCACGAGACGGGCGTGGTGATAAAACTGAAGAGACCGGCAATCGTGTCCACTAATCAGGCTCCTTGAGCATTGGGCGAGGTGTCTGCGGCCGTGCTCGGGGGGTTACCCCGGGAAGGCACGTCCGTGGGGTGCCCGCCCTTCTTGCCGCCGTCGGCGTCCTTGCCCCGTAGGGCGTCGCGCAGCATCTCGTGCCACCTCGGTCGCTTTCGTGGCGGCACGTGATCCACTCCGCCCGGCGACCACGGATTGCACCGTAGGATCCGCCAGGCGGTGAGCACCGTGCCTTTCACTGCACCGTGCCTGTCGATGGCCGTGTATCCGTAGTGGGAACACGACGGGTAGTACCGGCAGACGGGGCCCAGCATGGGGCTGATCGTCCACTGGTACAGCTTGATCAGAGCCAGCAGCGGGTACTTCATCGCGTGCCCCCTCCCAGCAGCCGCGAGAGGGCGGCGTCCAGGTCTCGGGCCAGCTGTGGTTGGTCGGCGTCGCCCGCTCCGGGCAACGCCCGTACGACCACCAGGCTACCGGGGGGAAACTCGGCGAGCCGGTCGCGTATCAGATGCCGCAGCCTGCGCTTGACCTTGTTGCGAACGACCGCGCCACCCACTGCCTTGCTCACGACGAAACCCGCACACGTCGGGGGAGCGCTCTCCCCAGGCGCGTGCGGGTCCGTTGAACCGCTGCGTAGGTGGACGACCAGGAGGGGGCGTCCGGCCCTGCGTCCTCGTCGTACCGCGGTCGCGAAGTCCTCGCGCCGCCTCAGCCGATTCTCGGTAGGCAGCACGTCATGACCTGTGCGCGATCAGGCGGACAGGCGAGCGCGACCCTTGCTACGGCGAGACGCGAGAATCGCGCGGCCGGCGCGGGTACGCATGCGCAGACGGAAACCGTGGGTCTTGGCCCGACGACGGTTGTTCGGCTGGAAGGTGCGCTTGCTCACTCGGGGGCTCCAGAAATGATTCGTAGATGGCGGGGCATCGCCTGGCTGTCACCGTGCGCCCACGAGAAGCTCGCGTTTCGCCCGAGTGCACCGCTTCATGACCACGGACAGTAACGTCGTGATCTTTGCCCATCGGAGGCAGGCGGCAGCAGCCATCGACAACTCGACCTGGTCACGGTACGCGGGGCTGCGCCATCCGGTCAAACCAGCCCCCGGTCGCCCGTCGCCCGCCCGACAAAGACGGCCCGCTGTGCACAGGCTGTGGACAACAACTTGAACCACGCGGGTCGCGCTGACTACCGTGGCTGAACTCCGAATCTTTTCCTTTCTGTCCTCGACTGTCCTTCCTTCCCCCACCGTCCCCGGAACCACACATTCGTGGGACGCCGCGGGACCTGCGAGAGAGCGTGCCTTGTGGCTGACGTACCTGCCGATCTTGCCGCAGTGTGGCCACGGGTCCTTGAGCAGCTCCTCGCCGAAGGCGCGCAGGGGGTCGAGCCCAAGGACAAACAGTGGGTCGAGCGCTGCCAGCCGCTGGCGCTGGTCGCGGACACCGCGCTGCTCGCCGTCCCCAACGAGTGGGGGAAGCGGGTCCTCGAAGGCCGGCTCGCGCCGCTGATCAGCGAGACCCTGAGCCGGGAGTGCGGCCGACCCATCCGGATCGCGATCACGGTCGACGACTCGGTCACCGGCCCCGCCCCCGCGGCCCCGCAGCAGCCGGCGTCCTCCCCCGTCCCTCATTACGAAGGGCGCGACGAAGCGCAGGACGGCCCGTACCCACCGGACGGTCAGTACGCGCAGGACGAGCGGTACGCACCGGAGGACCGCTACCAGCAGGGCGACCCGTACGGGTACGGCCACCGGCCCGCGGACGACGGCCTGCCCGAGGTCCGCCCCGCGTACCCGGACTACACCCAGCAGCGGCCCGAGCCCGGCGCCTGGCCGCGCACCCAGGAGGACCTGTCCTGGCAGCAGCCGCGCCTCGGCGGCTTCCAGGACCGCGATCCGTACGCCACCGCCCGGCCGCAGCCCCCGCGCGACTACCGCGCGCCGCAGCCGCCGGAGCGCCAGGGGTACGAATCGGCCCGCCCGGAGCGCCACGAACTGCCCGAGCCGCAACCGCCGCACCGCGTCGGTCCTGCCGGGCCGACGGGACCGTCCGGCGCCGGCCACGGCGGGCCGGGGGGACCCGGCGGAGCGTCCCCCGGCGGACCCGGGCCGCAGTCCTCGTCCACGGCCGGCCCCGGCGAACCGCACGCCCGGCTGAACCCCAAGTACCTCTTCGACACCTTCGTCATCGGTGCGTCCAACCGGTTCGCCCACGCCGCGGCCGTCGCGGTCGCGGAGGCGCCGGCGAAGGCGTACAACCCGCTGTTCATCTACGGGGAGTCCGGGCTCGGCAAGACGCACCTGCTGCACGCCATCGGGCACTACGCGCGCAGCCTGTACCCCGGGACGCGGGTGCGGTACGTCAGCTCCGAGGAGTTCACCAACGAGTTCATCAACTCGATCCGGGACGGCAAGGGCGACACCTTCCGCAAGCGCTACCGGGACGTGGACATCCTGCTGGTCGACGACATCCAGTTCCTGGCGAGCAAGGAGTCGACGCAGGAGGAGTTCTTCCACACCTTCAACACCCTCCACAACGCCAACAAGCAGATCGTGCTCTCCTCCGACCGGCCGCCCAAGCAGCTGATGACGCTGGAGGACCGGCTGCGCAACCGCTTCGAGTGGGGGCTGACCACGGACGTCCAGCCGCCCGAGCTGGAGACCCGGATCGCGATCCTGCGCAAGAAGGCGGTGCAGGAGCAGTTGAACGCGCCGCCGGAGGTGCTGGAGTTCATCGCGTCCCGGATCTCCCGCAACATCCGCGAGTTGGAGGGCGCGCTGATCCGGGTCACGGCGTTCGCGTCGCTGAACCGGCAGCCGGTCGACCTCGGGCTGACCGAGATCGTGCTGAAGGACCTGATCCCCGGCGGCGAGGACTCGGCGCCCGAGATCACGGCGGGCGCGATCATGGCGGCGACCGCGGACTACTTCGGTCTGACGGTGGAGGACCTGTGCGGCTCCTCCCGCAGCCGGGTGCTGGTCACGGCCCGGCAGATCGCCATGTACCTGTGCCGGGAGCTGACGGACCTGTCGCTGCCGAAGATCGGTGCGCAGTTCGGCGGCCGGGACCACACGACCGTGATGCACGCGGACCGGAAGATCCGCGCGCTGATGGCGGAGCGCCGCTCCATCTACAACCAGGTCACCGAGCTCACCAACCGCATCAAGAACGGCTGAGGCCGCCTGCCGGCCCTTGCCGGCCCTGCCTGGCCCTGCCGGCCCTGCCGGCCCTGCCTGGCCCTGCCGGCCCTGCCCTGGCCCTGCCGGCCCTGCCCTGGCCCTGCCGGCCCTGCCCTGGCCCTGCCGGGTCTGCCGGACCTGCTGGACCGCCCCGCCGTCCGCTGGCCCTGCCGTCACGCCCCTACCCGTACGCAGCTGCCGTAGAAGCGCCCCCGGAGAACCGCTCCCGGGGGCGCTTCTGCGCGTATCCGGGCGGCCCCAAACCTGCGCGGGGAGCCTTCGGGCGGTGTGGAGCGGCGCCGACGGCCGCGGCCGGTGTTCGAATACCGGCCCGGGAAGGCGCGTTCTCCACAGATTCGGGGACAATCGGCCGTCCACAGGCTGGGGACTGCGAAGTTGTCCCAACTCCGTCCACAGGCAGACCGATGACCTCATGATCGCAGCAGGTCAACCGGTTGTGGAATTGTGGCCAACCGCTATCCACAGACTGTGGACAGCCGCTCCGTCCACAGGGCGCCGCGAGCGTTGTCCACCGGCGACCCACAGGCTGGGGGCGGTTGCCCACAGCTTCTCCACACCGCTGTCCACTGTTCGGCAACGAAACACCCGCTCTCACCGGGTCGAGTGAAAGCCGTCACACCGGGGAGGCGGGTTGGGCTGTGGGGAACCTGGGTAAAGCTGGGGACAGGACTGGGGAGAACTCCCCTCGGGCTGTGCATCGACTGTGCAGAACTTTCCGGCGTCCACAGGGACCCCGGGTTATCCACTGGCGTCACCCACAGGACCGGTGGACAAAAAACCGTGCCTGAGCTGGGAAAACGAGGTTTTCCACGGTTTCCACAGGCCCTACTACTACTCCCACTTAGAGTTACCGGTGAATCCGTTTCGAAGCGGGGCCTGTGCACAACTCGACGCCGGAGCCCGATCCGCCCGCCGCCACGACTTGACCCCGAGCCGCACCTACTGTCGGTGCCGTACGTCAGACTGGTCCCCGGCGACACAGCCGACACGAAGTCCAGCAAGGCGAGACGGCGACAGCAGGAGGCGGTTCCGGTGAAGATCCGGGTTGAGCGCGATGTACTCGCGGAGGCGGTGGCCTGGGTGGCCAGGAGCCTCCCGGCCCGTCCCCCCGCGCCCGTGCTCGCGGGCCTCCTCCTGAAGGCGGAGGACGGCGCGCTCAGCTTCTCCAGCTTCGACTACGAGGTCTCGGCCCGGGTCTCCGTCGACGCGGAGGTCGAGGAGGACGGCACGGTCCTCGTCTCCGGCCGCCTGCTCGCCGACATCTGCCGCGCCCTCCCCAACCGCCCGGTGGAGATTTCCACAGACGGTGTACGGGCGACCGTGGTCTGCGGCTCCTCCCGCTTCACCCTCCACACCCTCCCCGTGGAGGAGTACCCGGCGCTGCCCCAGATGCCGACCGCCACCGGCACCGTGCCCGGCGAGGTCTTCGCCGCCGCCGCCTCCCAGGTCGCCATCGCCGCCGGCCGGGACGACACCCTGCCCGTCCTCACCGGCGTGCGGATCGAGATCGAGGGCGACACGGTCACCCTGGCCTCCACCGACCGCTACCGCTTCGCCGTCCGCGAGTTCCTGTGGAAGCCGGAGAACGCCGACGCGTCCGCCGTCGCCCTGGTGCCCGCGAAGACCCTGCTGGACACCGCCAAGGCTCTGACCAGCGGCGACACCGTCACGCTCGCCCTCTCCGGCTCGGGCGCCGGCGAAGGGCTGATCGGTTTCGAGGGCGCCGGCCGCAGGACCACGACCCGACTGCTCGAAGGCGACCTGCCGAAGTACCGGACGCTGTTCCCCACCGAGTTCAACTCGGTCGCGGTGATCGAGACCGCGCCCTTCGTCGAGGCCGTCAAGCGCGTCGCCCTCGTCGCCGAGCGGAACACCCCGGTCCGGCTCAGCTTCGAGCAGGGCGTGCTGATCCTGGAGGCCGGCTCCAGCGACGACGCACAGGCTGTGGAGCGTCTCGACGCCCAACTGGAGGGCGACGACATCTCGATCGCCTTCAACCCGACGTTCCTGCTCGACGGCCTGAGCGCGATCGACTCCCCGGTCGCCCAGCTCTCGTTCACGACCTCCACCAAGCCCGCGCTGCTCAGCGGCAAGCCGGCCGTGGACGCCGAAGCGGACGACGCGTACAAGTACCTGATCATGCCGGTGCGGCTCTCCGGCTGAGGCCGCCGCCCCGCTGCACCCGGCGCCCGTCGAGCCCCACCGGACCCTCCGTCGTAGGCTCGACCCAGGTCAGGTGACCCAGGTCAGGTACGGAAACGTCGGATTACGTGAACGAAGCGAAGGACACTGAGATGCAGCTCGGCCTCGTCGGCCTCGGGAAGATGGGCGGCAACATGCGCGAGCGCATTCGCCGCGCCGGCCACACCGTCGTCGGATACGACCGCAACCCGGACCTCGCCGACGTCCACAGCCTCCAGGAGCTTGTGGACAAGCTCCCCGGCCCCCGCGTGGTGTGGGTGATGGTCCCGGCCGGCGCCGCGACCCAGGCCACCATCGATGAACTCGCCGAGCTGCTGTCCCCCGGCGACGTCGTCGTCGACGGCGGCAACTCCCGCTGGACGGACGACCAGAAGCACGCCGTCGAGCTGGGCATCAAGGGCATCGGCTTCGTCGACTGCGGCGTCTCCGGCGGCGTCTGGGGCCTGGAGAACGGCTACGCGCTGATGTACGGCGGCGACGCGGAGAACGTCGCCCGCGTCCAGCCGATCTTCGACGCACTCAAGCCCGAGGGCGAGTACGGCTCGGTGCACGCGGGCAAGGTCGGCGCCGGCCACTTCGCCAAGATGGTCCACAACGGCATCGAGTACGCCATGATGCAGGCGTACGCCGAGGGCTGGGAGCTGCTGGAGAAGGCGGACGCCGTCACCGACGTCCGCGAGGTCTTCCGCTCCTGGCAGGAGGGCACCGTCATCCGCTCCTGGCTGCTGGACCTGGCGGTCAACGCGCTGGACGACGACGAGCACCTGGACAAGCTGCGGGGCTACGCGGAGGACAGCGGCGAGGGCCGGTGGACGGTCGAGGCCGCCATCGACCACGCCGTGCCGCTGCCGGCGATCACCGCGTCGCTCTTCGCGCGCTTCGCGTCCCGGCAGGACGACTCCCCGCAGATGAAGATGATCGCCGCGCTGCGCAACCAGTTCGGCGGCCACGCCGTGGAGAAGAAGAAGTAACGGCTTCGGCCGGGGAGGTCGGCTTCCAACCATGCACGTCACGCATCTGTCGTTGGCCGACTTCCGCTCGTACGCCCGGGTCGAGGTCGCCCTCGACCCGGGCGTCACCTCGTTCGTGGGGGCGAACGGACAGGGCAAGACCAATCTCGTCGAGGCGGTCGGCTATCTGGCGACCCTCGCCAGCCACCGCGTCTCCTCGGACGCCCCGCTGGTGCGGGTCGGCGCCGACCGGGCCGTGATCCGGGCCGCCGTCACCCAGGGCGAGCGCTCTCAACTGGTCGAGCTCGAACTGAACCCCGGCAAGGCGAACCGCGCCAGGATCAATCGGTCCTCGCAGGTCAGACCGCGTGACGTACTGGGGATCCTGCGTACGGTGCTCTTCGCGCCGGAGGACCTCACGCTGGTCAAGGGCGACCCCGGCGACCGCCGCCGCTTCATGGACGAGCTGGTCACGGCCCGCTCCCCGCGGATGGCCGGCGTGCGGTCCGACTACGAACGGGTGCTCAAGCAGCGCAACAGCCTGCTGAAGTCGGCGGCGCTGGCGCGCCGGCACGGCGTCGCCAAGGGCGGCTCCGGCGGCGGCGCGGACCTGTCCACCCTCGACGTGTGGGACCAGCACCTGGCGCGCACCGGCGCGGAGCTGCTGGCGCAGCGCCTGGAGCTGATCTCGGTGCTCCAGCCGTTGGCGGACAAGGCGTACGAGGCGCTGGCGCCCGGGGGCGGCCCGGTCGTCATGGAGTACCGTTCCTCCGCCCTGGAGGACCGTTCCGCCGGCGACGGCGCGACCGGTGACGCGGGCGGTGCGGCGGCGGGCGCGGACGGAACGGCGGGGGGTACGGCCGGGGGCGCGCAAGTGCTTCCCCAACCCCGGGAAGAGCTGTACGCACAGCTCATGAACGCGCTCGCGGCGGCCCGCAAACAGGAGGTCGAGCGGGGCGTGACGCTGGTGGGCCCGCACCGGGACGAGCTGGTGCTGAAGCTGGGCCGGCTGCCGGCGAAGGGGTACGCGAGCCACGGCGAGTCCTGGTCGTACGCGCTGGCCCTCCGGCTCGCCTCGTACGACCTGCTGCGGGCCGAGGGCAACGAGCCCGTGCTCGTCCTGGACGACGTCTTCGCCGAGTTGGACGTACGCCGTCGGGAGCGGCTGGCGGAGCTGGTCGCGCCGGGCGAGCAGGTGTTGGTGACGGCGGCGGTCGACGACGACGTGCCGGCGGTGCTGGCCGGGGCGCGGTACCGGGTGGCCGGGGGCGAGGTGACGCGGCTGTGAACGGAGCGATGCCCTTCCCCGGAGGCGGAGGCGGAAGCGGGCCGGAGTTGCCGGGCGGTCCCGCCCCGGCAGCGCCACCTGCCGTCCCCACGACTCCCACTACTCCCGCGGCCCCCGCGACCTCCGGCGTCGACCTGGCGCGGGTCGCCCTGCGCGCGGCCAAGGAGCAGGCGCGGGCCCGCGGCGCCGCCGCGCAGGAGCGCAAGCAGGCCCGCCGCGGCGGCGGCCTCCGCTCCGGCGCCCGCGCGGACGGCCGCGATCCGCTTCCGCTGGGCGCGGCGATCAACCGGCTGATCACCGAGCGCGGTTGGGAGACGCCCGCCGCGGTGGGCGGCGTGATGGGCCGCTGGCCGCAGATCGTCGGCGAGGGCCTGGCCAACCACTGCGTGCCCCAGCGGTACGACGAGGACGAGCGCGTCCTGACCGTCCAGTGCGACTCGACCGCCTGGGCCACCCAGCTGCGGCTGCTCGCGCCCCGGCTCGTCGCCCGGCTCAACGAGGACCTGGGCCAGGGCACCGTACGGCTGATCAAGGTCATGGGGCCGGGGGCGCCCCGGCGGGGGTACGGCCCGCTGCGGGCCCCGGGCAGCACGGGCGCCGGCGACACCTACGGGTGAGCTGCCCCGTACGCGTACAACCCTCCCTCCCCACGCCCCACTCGCCCCTTTTGTGCGGCATTCCGTGTACGGTCCCTTCACTTCCCGGGCACCCTGAGTGAGCGTCGCCGGGGGTGCTCGGGCGGGTGTTCCCACACCGTGAGCACCGCTTGACAGCTCGAAGCCCACAATGCCCGTGTGAGCCTCTTGGAGCCCCTCCCCTGATATGGGGAGTCGGACCGGCGGGTCCGAGGGCGGCACATGCGGACTCAAGCGCCGGCAAACCCCCATTCATGTCAGCGGTACCGGTAGACTGGTGGACAATCCCGCCACCTTGCGGAACATGTCGAAACGACGCAGCCGTACCCGTCTGCACGGAGAACGGCTTGTGCTGTGCCAGAAAGGGCGCTTCGTGGCCGATTCCGGCAACCCCAACGAGATCAACCCGTCCACCCCCGCCGGCAGCGGCGAGGCCACCGCCTCGTACGACGCCAGCGCCATCACCGTCCTTGAGGGGCTGGACGCGGTCCGCAAGCGGCCCGGCATGTACATCGGCTCGACCGGTGAGCGTGGGCTTCATCACCTGGTGTACGAGGTCGTCGACAACTCGGTCGACGAGGCGCTCGCCGGACACGCGGACACCATCGACGTCACGATCCTCGCCGACGGCGGCGTCCGGGTCGTCGACAACGGCCGCGGCATCCCCGTGGGCATCGTTCCGTCCGAGAACAAGCCCGCCCTGGAGGTCGTGCTCACCGTGCTGCACGCCGGCGGCAAGTTCGGCGGCGGCGGCTACGCCGTCTCGGGCGGTCTGCACGGCGTCGGCGTCTCCGTGGTGAACGCGCTCTCGACCAAGGTCGCCGTGGAGGTCAAGACGGACGGCCACCGCTGGACGCAGGACTACAAGCTCGGCGTTCCCACCGCCCCGCTGGCGCAGCACGAGGCGACGGAGGAGACCGGCACCTCGGTCACGTTCTGGGCGGACGGCGACGTCTTCGAGACCACCGAGTACTCCTTCGAGACGCTGTCGCGGCGCTTCCAGGAGATGGCCTTCCTGAACAAGGGCCTCACCCTGAAGCTCACCGACGAGCGCGAGTCCGCGAGGGCCACCGCCGGCGCCGACACCGCCGAGGAGGCGGAGTCGGACCAGGCGCGCACGGTCACGTACCACTACGAGGGCGGCATCGTCGA
The DNA here is from genome assembly GCF_040643215.1 of Streptomyces sp. NPDC047315. Taxonomy (NCBI): domain Bacteria; kingdom Bacillati; phylum Actinomycetota; class Actinomycetes; order Kitasatosporales; family Streptomycetaceae; genus Streptomyces; species Streptomyces sp. NPDC047315. Next base: position 269,460 of record NZ_JBEYTZ010000009.1, read on the forward strand.
CTTCGTGAAGTACCTGAACTCGCGCAAGGGCGAGCTGGTGCACCCCACCGTGATCGACGTGGAGTCCGAGGACAAGGAGCGGATGCTCTCGGTCGAGATCGCGATGCAGTGGAACTCGCAGTACAGCGAGGGCGTCTACTCGTTCGCGAACACGATCCACACCCACGAGGGCGGTACGCACGAAGAGGGCTTCCGCGCCGCGCTGACGGGCCTGGTCAACCGTTACGCCCGGGACAAGAAGCTGTTGCGCGAGAAGGACGACAACCTCTCCGGCGAGGACATCCGCGAGGGTCTGACGGCGATCATCTCGATCAAGCTGGGCGAGCCCCAGTTCGAGGGCCAGACCAAGACCAAGCTGGGCAACACCGAGGCGAAGACCTTCGTCCAGAAGGTCGCCCACGAGCACCTGACCGACTGGTTCGACCGCAATCCGAACGAGGCCGCGGACATCGTCCGCAAGGCGATCCAGGCGCAGACGGCCCGCGTCGCCGCCCGAAAGGCCCGCGACCTGACCCGCCGCAAGGGCCTGCTGGAGTCGGCGTCCCTGCCCGGCAAGCTCAGCGACTGCCAGTCGAACGACCCGACGAAGTGCGAGATCTTCATCGTCGAGGGCGACTCCGCCGGCGGCTCCGCGAAGTCCGGCCGCAACCCGATGTACCAGGCGATCCTGCCCATCCGCGGCAAGATCCTGAACGTCGAGAAGGCCCGGATCGACAAGATCCTGCAGAACACCGAGGTCCAGGCGCTGATCTCGGCCTTCGGCACCGGGGTCCACGAGGACTTCGACATCGAGAAGCTCCGCTATCACAAGATCATCTTGATGGCGGACGCCGACGTCGACGGCCAGCACATCAACACCCTGCTCCTCACCTTCCTCTTCCGCTTCATGCGACCGCTGGTCGAGGCGGGCCACGTCTTCCTCTCCCGCCCCCCGCTCTACAAGATCAAGTGGGGTCGGGACGACTTCGAGTACGCGTACTCGGACCGCGAGCGCGACGCCCTGGTCGAGCTGGGCAAGCAGCAGGGCAAGCGGATCCGCGAGGACTCGATCCAGCGCTTCAAGGGTCTGGGCGAGATGAACGCCGAGGAGCTGCGCGTCACCACGATGGACGTCGAGCACCGCGTCCTCGGCCAGGTCACCCTGGACGACGCCGCCCAGGCCGACGACCTCTTCTCGGTGTTGATGGGTGAGGACGTCGAGGCCCGGCGCTCCTTCATCCAGCGCAACGCCAAGGACGTCCGCTTCCTCGACATCTGAGTCGGCCCCCGCTGACCGTACGAAAGGACCCGAGACCAGCAATGGCCGACGAGAACACCCCTGCCACCACCGCCGAGGACGAGCAGCAGCCGACGATGCGGATCGAGCCCGTCGGGCTCGAAACCGAGATGCAGCGCTCGTACCTCGACTACGCGATGTCCGTCATCGTCTCGCGTGCGCTGCCGGACGTGCGGGACGGCCTCAAGCCCGTCCACCGGCGCGTGCTCTACGCGATGTACGACGGCGGCTACCGGCCCGAGAAGGGCTTCTACAAGTGCGCCCGCGTCGTCGGCGACGTCATGGGCACGTACCACCCGCACGGCGACTCCTCGATCTACGACGCCCTGGTGCGGCTCGCCCAGCCGTGGTCGATGCGGATGCCGCTGGTCGACTCCAACGGCAACTTCGGTTCACCGGGCAACGACCCGGCCGCCGCCATGCGGTACACCGAGTGCAAGATGATGCCGCTGTCCATGGAGATGCTCCGGGACATCGACGAGGAGACCGTCGACTTCCAGGACAACTACGACGGCCGCAACCAGGAGCCGACGGTCCTGCCGGCGCGCTTCCCGAACCTGCTGGTGAACGGCTCCGCGGGCATCGCGGTCGGCATGGCGACCAACATCCCGCCGCACAACCTGCGCGAGGTGGCCGCCGGTGCGCAGTGGGCGCTGGAGCACCCGGAGGCGTCCCACGAGGAGCTGCTGGAAGCGCTGATCGAGCGCATCAAGGGCCCCGACTTCCCCACCGGCGCGCTGGTCGTCGGCCGCAGGGGCATCGAGGAGGCGTACCGCACCGGCCGCGGCTCGATCACGATGCGCGCGGTCGTCGAGGTCGAGGAGATCCAGAACCGGCAGTGCCTGGTGGTCACGGAGCTGCCGTACCAGGTCAACCCGGACAACCTGGCGCAGAAGATCGCCGACCTGGTCAAGGACGGCCGGATCGGCGGCATCGCCGACGTGCGCGACGAGACCTCGTCCCGCACCGGCCAGCGCCTGGTCATCGTCCTCAAGCGGGACGCGGTCGCCAAGGTCGTCCTCAACAACCTCTACAAGCACACCGACCTCCAGACGAACTTCGGCGCCAACATGCTGGCGCTGGTCGACGGCGTGCCGCGGACGCTCTCGCTGGACGCCTTCATCCGCCACTGGGTGACGCACCAGATCGAGGTCATCGTCCGGCGCACCCGCTTCCGGCTGCGCAAGGCGGAGGAGCGGGCGCACATCCTGCGCGGTCTGCTCAAGGCGCTGGACGCCATCGACGAGGTCATCGCGCTGATCCGGCGCAGCGACACCGTCGAGATCGCGCGCGGCGGCCTGATGGACCTGCTGTCGATCGACGAGATCCAGGCGAACGCCATCCTGGAGATGCAGCTGCGCCGGCTGGCCGCGCTGGAGCGGCAGAAGATCCTCCAGGAGCACGACGAGCTCCAGGCGAAGATCAACGAGTACAACGCGATCCTGGCCTCCCCGGAGAAGCAGCGCACGATCGTCAGCGAGGAGCTGGCGGTGCTGGTGGAGAAGTACGGCGACGACCGGCGCTCGCAGCTGGTGCCCTTCGACGGCGACATGTCCATCGAGGACCTGATCGCCGAGGAGGACATCGTCGTCACGATCAGCCGCGGCGGCTACGTGAAGCGCACGAAGACGGACGACTACCGCTCGCAGAAGCGCGGCGGCAAGGGCGTGCGGGGCACCAAGCTCAAGGAAGACGACATCGTCGACCACTTCTTCGTCTCCACCACCCACCACTGGCTGCTCTTCTTCACCAACAAGGGCCGGGTGTACCGGGCCAAGGCGTACGAGCTCCCCGACGCCGGCCGGGACGCCCGCGGGCAGCACGTGGCGAACCTGCTGGCCTTCCAGCCGGACGAGCAGATCGCCGAGATCCTGGCGATCCGCGACTACGGCGCCGCGCCGTACCTGGTGCTCGCCACCAAGGGCGGCCTGGTGAAGAAGACGCCGCTGAAGGACTACGACTCGCCGCGCTCGGGCGGTGTGATCGCGATCAACCTCCGGGAGACCGAGGACGGTCGCGACGACGAGCTGATCGGCGCCGAGCTGCTGTCGGCCGAGGACGACCTGCTGCTCATCAGCAAGAAGGCCCAGTCGATCCGGTTCACCGCGACGGACGAGGCGCTGCGTCCGATGGGACGAGCGACTTCGGGCGTCAAGGGGATGAGTTTCCGCGAAGGAGACGAACTCCTCTCGATGAATGTCGTCCGGCCCGGTACGTTCGTGTTCACCGCCACCGACGGCGGGTACGCGAAGCGGACCGCCGTCGACGAGTACCGCGTCCAGGGCCGCGGCGGCCTCGGCATCAAGGCCGCCAAGATCGTGGAGGACCGCGGGTCGCTCGTGGGCGCCCTGGTGGTCGAGGAGTCCGACGAGATTCTGGCCATCACCCTCGGCGGCGGTGTGATTCGCACGCGAGTCAATGAAGTCAGGGAGACCGGTCGTGACACCATGGGTGTTCAACTGATCAACCTGGGCAAGCGCGATGCCGTGGTGGGCATCGCCAGAAATGCCGAGGCCGGTCGCGAGGCCGAGGAAGTCGACGGAACCGATGTCGGCGTCGAGGGAACCGCGGCGGCCCCGCAGACCTCTGAAGAGGTCAGGGGGATCAGTGGCGAGGCCGGCGACGGTCCGGCCGAGGCGGCAGCCGAGGGCACCACGCCCCCGGCCGGTGAGCACGAGGAGTAGAGCGTGAGTGGAGCCACGGGAGCCGGTCCGGCCGCAGCTGCCGGAGCTACTGGAGCAAACGGTCCCCGTGGCTCTGCCACGGACTCCCAGGGAGTTGCGGTGACAGACACTCGTGACGGCCAGTCCCCCGTCTTCAGCGGCGAACGCCCCAAGCCGCGCCCGTCGGGCCCGTACCGTCCGCCCCAGGCGTACCAGACGCCCCAGGAAGAGGACCCGGACGGCGCGGTCCGCATGCCGCGCACCGGGGCGCGCACCACCCCGCGCACGCGCAAGGCGCGCCTGCGGGTGGCGAAGGCCGACCCGTGGTCGGTGATGAAGGTCAGCTTCCTGCTCTCCATCGCGCTGGGCATCTGCACGGTCGTCGCCTCGGCGGCGCTGTGGATGGTCATGGACGCGATGGGCGTCTTCTCGACGGTCGGCGGCACGATCAGCGAGGCGACGGGCTCGAACGAGAACAACGGCTTCGACCTCCAGGCGTTCCTGTCGCTGCCCCGCGTCCTCATCTTCACCTCGGTCATCGCGGTGATCGACGTCGTCCTGGTGACGGCGCTGGCGACGCTGGGCGCGTTCATCTACAACCTGTCGGCGGGCTTCGTGGGCGGCGTGGAGCTGACCCTCGCGGAAGACGAGTAGCAAGCCCGAACCCGCTGGTCGCAGCGGTTCGCGGGGCGGTTCCGGTCCTCATCCGAAGCCGCCCCGTGCTGCTCCCCGACCCGCTCCGGCCCGCCCGGGGCGGACCCCTCGGGAACGGATTTGGGACCAGCGCCGGACGTGCGCTAATCTTCAGAGGTCAGCGCGCAGCGCGGCGGGGCTATAGCTCAGTTGGTTAGAGCGCATCCCTGATAAGGATGAGGCCACAGGTTCAAATCCTGTTAGCCCCACATTTACGAAGACCCTCAACCCGATCGTGGTTGGGGGTCTTCGATTTTTACGGCTGACGTCAGCCGACGAGCGGGTCTTCCAGAAGTCCGATCCACTTCCACTCGGGGTGAGGCCGGTGCTGCCTGCCGGCGCTGTTCCGTTGAGCGCGTAGCCGGGGCGGTTCGCGTCCTGGCGAGGGGCCCTAGGTCGTGTCTGACAAATAGTGTCGTCCGCCCCTGAGGGCGGGGGCCGCGGCCCAGACGGGATTTGTCAGACACGGCCTAGGCGTCGGTGCGGCGGGATTCTGCGAGGGCGTAGCGGGCGAGGGTCTTCGTGTGTTCGGCGAGTTGCATCAGGTACTCGCCGGGCGGGGTGTCGCCGGGGCCGTTCGCCGCGGTCGTGCGGGCGCGGTGGACGTCGCGGAGGAGGGCGAGGTGGTGGCTGCCGTCGGCCACGCTTCGGGCGTACGCCTCGGCCGGGTCGGCGAGGGCGGCGATGTGGGCCCGCAGGCGGTCGCGCAGGGCCGTTTCCTTCTCCGGCAGGGCCTGGGCCACCGTCCAGGCCAACTGCACGTCGCGTACGACGTCAACCAGACTCACACCCACTCGCCCCTCGGCCATGGCATCCATGGAACCGGCGTCGCAGTGCGCGGACCAGGACACTGCGGGGCCATCGACCGGCCATCGACCGGCCACCGCCAACTCGACGCACACCTACGGCCAAAGCAGGCATGGAGCGGGCGTCGGCGGAGGCGTACCTTGGACACGTGGCGAGCCCAGACACCAACAGGAAGTTACGGACGGCCCGGATCGACCAAGGGTGGCACTCCCAGGAGCAGGCGGCCGAAGCCCTGAGCACCATCGGCCAGAACATCCTGGAGGACCCGCACTTCTGCATCAGCGTGCGGACGTACCGCAGATGGGAGTCCGCGAACCCGGGCTGGCCGCGTCCCGACACCGCCACCGTCCTCAGCGCGGCGTTCGGGTGCAGCCCCGCTGACTTGGGATTCACGCCGTCGGCCGGCCGGCCCTGCGGTCCGGACGCTAGGGAGGACCCTTTGAAGCGCCGCAACTTCCTCGCAGCCGGGTCGGCGGGCGCGCTGGCCGCGATCAACGCCGCGCCCGCCGGAGCCGTACCGCACCGCCGCGTCGAACCCCAACTCGTCGGCTACTTCACCCAACAGCTCACCGGGCACGCCGCGGCCGACATGTTCCTCGATCCACGCGACCTCATAGGGACCGTCGTCGAGCAGCACCGACTGATCGCCAGCCTCGCCCGCGCGGCCGACGGCCCGGTGCGCGACGACCTGATCCGGGTCGGCGCCGCCTACGCCGTACTCGCCGGCTGGCTCCACCAGGACGCCGGCGACTGGACCGCGGCGCGCTCCTGGCACACCGCCGCGCTGGCGGACGCGCAGACCATCGACGACCCGGACCTGCACGCGTACACCCTGGCGAACCTCTCCTACCTGCATACGGAGTTGGGGGACGGGCGGGCGGCCGTCGCGCTCTGCACCCGCGGCCTGTCCCTTCCCGGGATCCCTCCGATCGCCCGGATGCAGCTGATGTACCAGCAGGCGCACGGACACTCGCTCCTCGGCGAGCGGGGCGCCGTCGACCGCCTCCTCGACGCCGCCGAGACCACCGCCCGGACCCGGCCCGAGCAGCCCCCCGCCCCGTGGAACCGCACCGCGGCGATCGCGAATTCGCTGTTCTTCGACATCCAGCGCGCGACTTGCTACGGGCGGCTCGGCCTGCACGCACAGGCGCAGCCGCTGTGGGAGCGCGTGACGTCCGCCGTGCCCGACAGCGCCCGGCGGCGGGCCGGCATCTATCTCGTACGACAGGCCAGTGCCCACGTAGCCCTCGGGGACCCCGAGCAGGCCCTGGTGCTGGCCGCGGAGTCCGCGCAGATCGCCGCCGAGTCCGGCTCAGCGCGTCACCTCGGCGAACTTGCCGTGTTGCGCGACCACATGAGCCCGTGGCAGAAGGGCCCGCTGGCGGCCCAGCTTGAGCACGCCTTCCAGCCCGTCTCGGAGTGACGGGCCAACGCCGAGACCTCAGTGGGATTGACCGGCGGGGATGCTGTTGCCCAACGTCCCTATGTGTTCGACGAAGACCGTGAACCAGTCGCCCGGCTTGAGCTCGCCGGATCCCTCGGGGGTGCCGGTCAGGACGACGTCGCCCGGTTCGAGGGCGACCGTCGCGGTGACGTGGGCGAGGAGGGGCGCGACCGGGGTGAGCAGCCGGCTGGTGTTCGACTGCTGGCGGCGTACTCCGTTGACCATGCTGCCGATGTTGAGGGACGTCGGGTCGACGCCCGTCACGATCCACGGGCCGAGGGCCAGTGATCCGTGGGCGAGGGCGTTCGCGCAGGTGTAGCCGAAGACGTGGGAGCCGCGGCCGATGACGACGGCGAGTTCGGCCGCGTAGCGCGCGGGCGGGGGGACGGGCGTGTGCGGGGCGACGACCGTGGGCGGCGGGTCGGAGAGGAGGGAGAAGCGGGGGGCTTGCGGGGCGCCGCTCGCTTCGCTGGTCGCTTCGCTGGTCGCTTCGCTGGTCGCTTCGCTGGTCGCGGTGTTGGTCGTGTCGCCGTTCGGGTAGTCGCTCGCGTAGTTGTCCGTCACCGTCACGACCCGCCCCGGCGCCAGCGGCGCCAGGAAGCGGAACTCCTCCATCTCCAGCAGCTCACCCGTCGGGGACGCGTCCGTGCGGACCGGGTCGCCGTCGAGGACTTCGACCGGGGTGACGTCGTTCACGGTGGGGGCCACCCGGCCGTACCGCGTCCGGCCCTTGTGCTCGAAGCGCACGTACCGCTGGCGTTCCATCAACTCAGCTCCGTCGGACGTCCGTCGTTGTCGGGACGGCAGTCCATCAGGGCGGCGGGGTGTTCAGCAAGGAGATCCCGAGAACCGTGGAGCACGTTGCTCGGGACGGATGAGGAGACGATTCAGGAGGAGAAGAGGCCGAGCGCCGCGTCGAGGGACCACGACTGCCAGGCCATGCCGAAGAGCGCCACGACCGCGATCAGCGCCATCATGAGGTTCTGACCCTGTTCCGCCCAGTCGTGGATCATCAGGACCAGGTAGATCAGGCTGAGGAGCAGCCCGCAGGCGAGGGCGATCGGGGTGAGGAAGCCGAGGACGAGGCCGAGGCCGAGGGCCAGTTCCGCGTAGGCGACGACGTACGCCATCGTGCGCGGGCGGGGGCGGACCACGGTGTCGAAGCCGGTGCGGACGACCGGCCAGCGGTGCTTCTCCGCGATGCCGCCCGCCCAGGCGATCCCGCCGCCCTTGAACCACTCCTTCTTGTCCTTGTGGCGCCAGCTCTCCAGCCACCACAGGCCGAGTCCGATGCGGAGCACTGCGAGCCATTCGGCTCCGCCGAGCCAGATCGTGTCCATCCCGTCCCCTTTTCCAGTGGATCTGATGGGTCGTCAGTTCAGCGGATCCGGGGCGGGTTCGCAAGGGGGCGGCGGGGTGCTTGCCCTCGTATCTGACGGGTCGTAGCCTGAATTTGATGGATCGTCAGATGGGAGTGTGATCGGCGTGGTCGACAAGGCGAACGGCGGCAAGGACCTGCCCAGGGTCATCAGCGTGGACGATCACGTGATCGAGCCGGCGCACCTCTTCGACACCTGGCTGCCCGCCAAGTACCGGGAGCGCGGGCCGCAGCCCTTCACCGCAGGCATCGGGGAGTTGGAGTACGTGGGCGGGAAGTACCGCTTCACCACGGACCCCGACGGGCAGCTGACCGACTGGTGGCGGTACGAGGGCGAGGTCTTCCCGTACAAGCGCATCATCGCCGCCGTGGGGTTCTCCCGGGACGAGATGACCCTGGACGGGATCACGCGCGAGCAGATGCGGCGCGGCTGCTGGGACCCGAAGGCGCGGCTGGCCGACATGGACCTGAACCACGTCGAGGCGTCGCTGTGCTTCCCCACCTTCCCCCGCTTCTGCGGGCAGACCTTCGCCGAGGCGGAGGACAAGGAGGTCGCACTCGCGTGCGTGCGCGCGTACAACGACTGGATGGTGGAGGAGTGGTGCGGCGACAGCGGCGGGCGGCTGATCCCGCTCTGTCTGATTCCGCTGTGGGACGTGGAACTCGCCGTCGCCGAGATCCGGCGGAACGCGGCCCGCGGGGTGCGCGCGGTGACGTTCTCCGAGATACCGACGTATCTGGGGCTGCCGTCGATCCACTCCGGGTACTGGGACCCCTTCTTCGCGGCCTGCGAGGAGACCGGGACCGTGGTGAACATGCACATCGGGTCGTCCTCGCAGATGCCCGCGGCCTCCCCCGACGCACCGCCCGCCGTCCAGGCGTCGCTCAGCTTCAACAACGCCATGGCCTCGATGATGGACTTCCTCTTCAGCGGTGTGCTGGTGAAGTTCCCGCGGCTGAAGCTGGCGTACAGCGAGGGGCAGATGGGGTGGATCCCGTACGCGCTGGAACGGGCGGACGACGTGTGGGAGGAGCACCGGGCCTGGGGCGGGGTGCGGGACCTGATCCCCGAGCCGCCGTCCACGTACTACTACCGGCAGGTCTTCTGCTGCTTCTTCCGGGACAAGCACGGGATCGAGGCGATCGAGACCGTGGGGGTGGACAACGCGACCTTCGAGACGGACTACCCGCACGTGGACTCGACCTGGCCGCACACCAAGGAGGTGGCGGCCGACCACGTCGGCGGGCTGTCGGACGAGGTGGCGTACAAGCTGCTGCGGGGGAACGCGATCCGGATGCTCGACCTGCCGTTTGACCGGGGGTGAGGGGGCGGGAGCGCGGGGGGTGCGTGAGCGCTGCTCTTGTGGTGGGGCGGTGCTCGCGTGGTGGAGCAGTGCTCTCGTATCGGGTCGGTGCTCTCGTGACAGGGCGGTGCTCTCCTGCCGAAGTGGTGCTCACACGACAGAGCAGTGCTCTCGCGGCGGAGCACCGCTCACCCGTGCATGTGTGCACCTTTGAAGACCTTGTCGACCGCGTTCCTGGGGCCGTACACCGCCAGGCCCACCAGATCCAGCTGGCCGCGGGACACCGCGCGCACCGCGGCGCGGTTGTCGCGGTCGTTGCCGGTGGCGAAGAGGTCCGCGGTGAAGACGGAGCACGGCAGCGCGCGGGCCACGGCCCGTTCGTGCGCCCCGGTCAGCAGCTCCTTCCCGCCTTCGAAGACCAGCACGGGCTGCCGGAACATCGGCAGGTACGGGGTGTCGTCGGCGTCCGCGTACGGTTCGCCGATCACTTCCGGGCGGACCGTGCCGAGGCCGCTGACGAGGAAGGCGGTCACGTTGAGCCGCTGCCAGCCGGCCAGGTCGGTGCGGAGGAGTACGCCGATCTTGGTGTCGAAGCGCACGGGGGCGTCGTCGTTCGTCATGCGCCCAGCGTGCCGACGGGAGGCCCGGGTCTTCTTGTACGTTCCTGACGCGTACGTTCCTGATGCGTACGCACCCGTTGCGCACGTTCCCGACGCCGCCGGCCGGGCCGCGGACGGCACCTCGGGGTCGAACGCGGTATCTCGGGCGGCCGGCTGCTCGGGTGCAAGGGCACGCAGGTCACCGATCGGTATCGGTCGGTGTGTATAGTCGGGCGCCAGAAGTCCTCATTCGTCATACGCATACGTCAAGGAAAGACGAGGTCGCGCGGTGAAGAAGCTTCTCCTGGTCGCACTGGCCGCCATCGGCGGGCTCCTCGTGTACCGCCAGATCCAGGCGGATCGGGCTGAGCAGGACCTGTGGACGGAGGCGACCGACTCCGTGCCCGCAGGTTCGGGTTCGAGTGTCTGACACACAGCCGTTCTTCGAAAAGCCCCGGTTGCTCATTACGAAGCGACCGGGGCTTTCTGCTGCCCCCGCGCCCCCGTGCCCGTGCCCCCCGCGCCCGTCCCGCCGCGGACGTGCGGTGACGGTCACTGTCAGGCTTGGCCAAGCGCCCAGAAGCCCACGGCGAAGCAGATCAGGGCGAGGAGCAGCACCGGGATCGCGACCTTGGGCGGGGGCCCGGTGCGTTTGCGTCTGCGCTCGCGGCGACGGCGTTCGGCCCGGGAGAGCTGGGCCTGCGGCTGCGGTGCGGTGTACGGGCGCGTGGGCGGCGTCTCGTACGCGGCGCCGTACCGTACGGGCGCCGGCACGGGCGGCGGTGGCCGTACGGGCGGTGCCGGGGCAGGTGTGGGCGTAGGGGTGGGCGTGGGCTCCGGAGCCGGCGCGGCCAGGGGCGCGGGCGGGAGCGGAGGCGGGGGAGTCGGCGTGGGCGGCTGGCTCGGCGGCGGTGGCACCAGGAGTCCCGACGACGGCGACGAGAGCGGCGACGACTGCGGCGGTACGGGGGAGGGTGCGACGAGGGAGGGCGTGACGGGCACCCGGCCCGTCGGCCCGTTCGCTCCGAAGCCCGAAGGCAGCGGCTCCAGTTGGTCGAAGATCTCCACGGGCTCGTCGTCCGGCCCCGGGTCCGGCAGTGCGTCGACGGCCGCCAGCAGGGCCTTGCGGGCGCCCGCAGCGGAGCGGAAACGGTCCTCCGGGTCCGGCTGGAGCAGCCCCGCCAGCACCTGCCACAGCGGCTCGGGGATGCCGAGGGGCGCGCTCGGGGTGCCGTGCTCGTCGAAGTGGTCCACGAGCGCGCCGGCGTCCGGCTTCTGGCCCTGGAGGAGATAGAGCCCGACCAGGCCGACGGCGAAGAGGTCCGCGGGGAAGTCGGGTTCGGCGCCGGCCATCTGCTCGGGGGCGAAGTAGCCGGGCGTGCCGACCACGTAGTTCGCCTCGGTAAGCCGTGGCTCGCCCTTGCGCATGGAGATGCCGAAGTCGGACAGGCGCAGGTGCGGCCGGCCCGTACCGGTGGCTTCCATCAGGATGTTCGCCGGCTTGATGTCGCGGTGCACCACGCCTTCGGCGTGCACCGCGGAGAGCCCGGACAGCAACTGGTCGAGCAGGGTGCACACGTAGTGCGGGGGCAGGGGGCCGTAGTCGCCGATCACGTGGGCCAGCGAGCCGCCGCCCACCAGGTCCATGGTGAAGAGCACCTTGTCGTCGTCCGCGGCCCAGCTGGCGGGGGCGAGGACGTGCGGGTGGTCGATCCGGGTGGCCTGTTCGCGTACGAAGCGCAGCAGGGTGTGCGCGTCGCCCTGCTGGAGCACCTTGGCCGCGACGTAGCGGCGCCGCCGGTGGTCCCAGGCACGCCACACCGCGCCGACGCCACCGTGCCCGATCGGGTCGATCAGCTCGTACCGAGCGGCGAAGACCTCACCCATGGTGCCGTGCCCGCTCCTCGCTCCGTCATGAGGCGCTCGCGTCGCCCCGCGTCGCCTTGTCACTGCTGTGAGCTGCTGCTGTGAGCTTCTATGAGTCCGATCGGCCGGCGGATCCGGATCGACCGATCGACCGGGTCAGCTCTGGTGGGACTCGTAGTGCGCGACGGCCTCCGCGGTGCGCCCGGCGCCGTACACCCGGAGGAACTCTGCCAGCTCCGGGTGGGTGGGGGCGAGGGAGTCGGCGGCGTCGATGATGTCCCCGGCGGCCGACACGGACCGCAGCAACGACTGGATCTCCCGCACCACCCGGCGCACGGTCGGAGCGCCCGAGCTGCTGGTGGTCTGGCTGGTGCCGGTCAGCACGGACCCGCCCTGCGACTTCTTGATCTCGTCCATCCGTCCCGTCGCCTCCACCGCGCTCACGCTGCCGTCCGCGACCTGGCCCGCCAACTCCTGGAGCGCCTGCACCCGCTGTACGACCGCGGGGTTCCCGATCTTCGCCCGCTGGCCGCTCATCAGCTGGGACAGCATGGGCGCGGACAGCCCGAGCACGGCTGCGAGCCGGGCCTGGTTCAGCCCGAGGTCGTCTATGAGTCGTCGAAAGAGCGCGCCCAGCGGCTCTCCGTACCAGCTGCGCTGCAGCTCACGTGCTCTGGCGGTCGTCTCCTGCTGAGCGGCGTCCATGCGCGTCTCCCCATCGCTTCCCCATGCGGGGCTTCCCACGGCTGGCTTCGCTGCTGCGAACCACGCCGTGCATCTTACGGAGAGTGGTTGCGCATCGGGAGTCCCAATCCTTTTGCAGGATGGGCGGGGGGACCCGGTATTCTGGTGCGCGGCGACGGCCGGGGCGATGACTGCGTTCATCGGTCCCGTCTTCGTTGATCCGGGGCCTTAGCTCAGTTGGTAGAGCGCTGTCTTTGCATGGCAGATGTCAGGGGTTCGACTCCCCTAGGCTCCACCCAAGAAAAGCCTTCTGACCTGCGAGAACGTGAGTTGGGGGGCTTTTTTGGTGCGCGCGTATGTGCGCACGGTGCCCACCCGTGCGCACCAGCCGCCCCCGGGAGGCGCTCTTCGTGACACGGGGCCCTGTCGCCCTGTCGCCCTGTCGCCTCAAGGGCTGTCGGGGGCGGTGTGAGGTGGCTAGCCTGCTCGGGAGCAAGGAGTTCGGGACCGCACCTGAGCCACCGCTGAAGTCTTCTAGGCACGGAGCGTCGGAACGCGCCTTCGCCACCGCCTCTTTTCCGGATCTTCCTCCGTCGCCGGGGCGTCAGCGCCGCGGTGGCCGAAAGGCGTCCGCATGACCATTTACTGTCAGCACTCGAACCGTGGGAAGACGCAGATTCTGGCGGTCTACCAGCGAGGGGACGACACGGTGTCGTCGACCGTGACGAGCCTCAGTTCCGCCGCTCTTGCGGCCCCGATCGTCGACGCGCTCAATCGGATCTCGGCCCTCGCCACGGTCCCCCTAGGCCTCTTCGCCGAGCGAAGGGGGCGGATCGCCAGGTATCCCAGTGGACATCTGGCGGCGCTCACCGACCGGGCCGCGAGGGCCGATCTCCTCCGCGGAGCGCACAGCCTCTGGTACGAGTGGGTTTGCTGGGATCTTCACCAGGCGCTGGTCGACTTGGACGGGGCGGTCGAGGCCGCACCCCCTCCGATCCGGATCGCGATCGACGAGGAGCTGGAGACCGAGCAGCGTGAGCTGCGCGATGCGCTCGCCGAGTACTCGGAGGCGATCCCTGTGCCTCAGGGGAACCAGCGTTCCTGGGATTCCGGGTTCCCGTTCGTTCCGTACCGCGGTGGTATGCACCTGCTGACCGGTGAAACACGGAAGGGCTTGGACCGTCTCGAAGAAGGCGTCACCCCTGAGGAGCGGAAGACGGCGATTGCAGACCTGCGTCTGCTGATCACTGCCTTTGACCAGTGGTCGGCCGAGCAGGCGGACGACGGGATGTTCTCACTTGAGTACCCCGAGATCTTCGCCGAGCCCTACGACGCGGATCACCACTTCCTGACCGTCTCCGCGCCGGACCCGCAGGGAGAGGGCTTGGACGCCTGGCATGTCGAGGTGTGCCGGTGGGTTCCCGATGATCCCGAAGAAGAAGGGGAGGAGGAATACAGCAGCGCCACGGGGGAGCACCTCGTTCAGTGTGTGCTGCCCGCACCTCCGAGCGCCGATGTCCTCTCCGCGCTGCTGTCCAGGGTCTCGGCGGAGCCGGCAGTGCTCAAGGCGTGGGCTCAGACGAGCGTGGGGAGCCCCCTTGAGGGGACGACGTTGGTCGTCACCTCACGCCCGACCGAGTGACCTTGAGGCGTCCGTACGCGGAAACGGCAGGGGCCGCGCGGAATCCGCCAGCCCCTGCCGATCTTGCTGTCGCCGTCAGGTCTCTAGGAACCCGATCGCACTCCAGCCCCTTTCGCGAGCGGCAGTCAGGCGGTGGGGCCGGCCGTGACGTCGAGCGCGTAGATGATCACGGGGAGAACCCCGACGAGGCTGGCGAGCGCGCCGATCACGAGCGGTAGGCGAAGCGTGTGGCGCAGCGCTTTCACCAGGTGCGCGACCAGTGTGAAGAAGGCCAGCGTGATCAACACGCCGGCCAGGAGTTGGGTGGATGCGTCTGTGAGCTGCATAAAGCAACTTCTCCTTGCGGTCAGTGCCCAGTCCGATGGTGGAAACGGCCACGGCGACGTGGAGGACCGTCATCAGCCCTTGGCTAGAGGGCTCGGCACACCACTGACGCAGTAGCTGCTCTGACGGTAGCTCAAGAAGGGTTCCTGGCAATAGAGTTGCCGGAAAAGGCGTGACGAGGCTTCCCGGGAAGCCATCCTGGGATCCTCGTCAGCGCAGGTGCCATCGGACTGGGCACGTCCGTAAGAAGCACGTGTGTAAGTGTCACCGCCGGGGATATATGAACGATATACGTTGCATAGGAATCTTCCTCGGGCGCTGGGGGTGGGAGTGGGCGACGATGCCGTGGACTTCCATTTCAGCGTGCTAGGGCCGGTGCGTGCTTGGCGTGCCGGGGAGCTGCTTCCGTTGGGTACTCCACAGCAGCGGGCCCTGTTCACGGCGCTGCTGCTGCGGGACGGGCGTACGGCCACCTCCCATGAGCTGATCGACGCGATCTGGGGCGACGAGCCGCCGCGACGGGCCCTTGCCGTCGCGCGTACGTATGCGTCGCGGCTGCGCAAGGTGCTCTCGGAGGAGATCGTCGTCGGCGAGGCGGGCGGCTACGCGGTGCGGATGGAGCGGGGTGTCCTCGACCTATCCGTGGCGCGGGAACTGGCTCTTGCCGCGGAGAAGGTGCGTGCCGCGGGTGATCTGACGCAGGCGAGACGGCTGCTGAACAAGTCCTTGGGGATGTGGGACGGCGAACCGCTCGCCGGTGTTCCGGGGCCCTATGCCCAGGCCCAACGTGGCCGGCTGGAGGAGTGGCGACTCCAGCTGCTGGAGACCCGGATCCAGTTGGACCTGGAGATGGGTGCGCATGCGGATGCGGTGTCCGAGCTGACCGCGCTCACCGCGGCGCACCCGCTGCGGGAGCAGTTGCGCGGGCTGCTGATGCTCGCGCTCTACCGTGGCGGTCGGCAGGCCGAGGCGCTGGCGGTGTACGCGGACACCCGACGGTTGCTCGCCGAGGAGCTGGGCGTCGATCCCAATCCGGAGCTGGAGCACTTGCAGGTGCGCATCCTGCGAGCCGACCGTGCACTCGGGCATTCCGGGGAAGGCGATCCGTCCCCCCTTGGGGCGTCGGCCATGCTGTCCCAACTCCCTTCGCCGACTGTGACCTTCTTCGAGACGTTGCCCAGACCGGCTCAACTCCCTGCGCCAGCGGTACCCTTCGTCGGCAGGGCGTCATCGATACGCGAACTGACCGATTGGTTCACCGGGGCCGGTGCTCCCGTCGGGGCCGTGGCCGCGCTGAGCGGGTTGGGCGGCGTGGGCAAGACCGCGCTCGCGGTGCACACCGCCCATGAGTTGCGTCAGCACTTCCCCGACGGACAGCTCTTCGCCGACCTCCGCGGCGATGGGCCCAGCCCTGCTGCACCGGGGACGGTGCTCGCTTCGTTCCTACGCGCCTTGGGCACCCCGGACGCCCTGATCCCCGAGTCCGTCGAGGACCGAACGGCCTTGTACCGATCGACCCTTTCGGTCCGTCGTGTCCTGGTGGTGCTCGACGGTGCCCGGGACGCCGCCCAGGTACGGCCGTTGCTGCCCGGCTCGGTGGGCTCGGCGGCGCTGGTCACCAGCCGGGCGAGGATGGTCGGCCTGGACAACGCCCACCTCGTCGACCTGGACGTCATGTCCGTTCAGGAAGCTCTGCAGCTCTTCACGAGCGTCGTCGGCCAGGAGCGCGGCACCGTGGAGCGTGAGGCCGCTCTCGACGTGGTGGCGGCCTGCGGATTTCTGCCGTTGGCGATCCGCATCGCGGCTTCCCGGCTCCTGGCGCGCCGCACCTGGACCGTCTCCACACTGGCCGCCCGGCTTGCGGACGGACGCCGCCGGCTGGGCGAACTCCAGGCCGGAGACATCACCGTGAACATGGTCTTTGAACTCAGCTACGCGCGTCTGCGGCCGGACCAGGCGCGCGCGTTCCGGCTAGCCAGTCTGGTGCGCGGCCCCGAGATTCCGCTGGCGGCGGCAGCCGCGGCTCTGGCGCTGTCGCCCCAGCAGGCCGAGGACCTGATGGAAAGCCTCGTTGACGTATCGCTGTTGGAGTCGCCGAGCCCCGCTCACTACCGGTACCCGGACCTCGTTCGGCTCCACGCCCGAGCCTGCGCCGAACGGGACGAGACCCCGGAGGAGGTCGAAGCCGCGCTCTCGCGACTGTCCGGCTCCTCGTTCTCTGCCGGCGCCGGTGCTGCCGAATCAGATGCAGCTAGCGCGGTCGGTGGCCACCACGGCCGGTTCGATCAGCGCGGTGCGGATGCCGAACGGCTCGGTCTCCAGGGCGGCGAGAAGTCTGGACGGTCATCGGGCCTGACGTGAAACGGAATGGATGCCGGGTCCATGAGCTCCGAATCCGGGCCTTAATCACCGATGATCCCCATCAGTTCCATGCCATTTCTCTTTGCGGCTTCCTTGGTTAGGAAAATTTTCTTCTTCGTTAAGCCGCTTCTGCTGGCTCAAGGAAACGTTTCGTGAGGTTCTTCTCCGCCTTTGGTCGGCGATCATGCGTGCAAGGGGCGCAGATCGTTTCGCCCCCTGCGTCCGGCGCGATTGAGCATATTGATCATGGCCGGAGGGTGTCGGTGCGGACTCTGTGAGGGGGTGTGGCGAGAGTCGCAGCTGAGCCCGATACGCGCCGGTTACGGGGCCGTTGCCAGGGCTCGCGCGGGTCGGCTCCGGGCCCGGGGCCGACGTTCGTGGCGCGCGGAGGACATTAGTCAGATGCTATTCTGGTCAGGCTGGGCACTGAGATCTGGTATCGCCGGACATCTAGTGGCGGCGGAGACCAGAGTTCATCCACGTGAAAGGAGACGGGGGTAAGGGTCCGTAAGCCCCTGCTTCCCTGAAACGCCATGAATAACCCGTCTGACCTCGCTACCGAAGGTATAAACGCCGACGACCTGTGCTCTTACGCGGTCGACGTATGGGTTAGTGACCACAGCATCCTCACCGACGAGCAGCGGCTTCTCGAAGTCCTGCGTACTGCTGCGGAAAAGGGAAACGCAAAGGTCCTCGGTGAGTCTTCCCACGTATTTCCCAATGGGGCCGTGACGGCGATTCTGCTGCTTTCCGCCTCGCACCTCAGCATTCACACCTGGCCCGAGTACAGCCTGGCCAACGTCGACCTGCTGGCCTACGGTCGGCTCAACGGGGAGCGGATGATGGAGAGCGTCGAGCTCGGGCTCTCCCCCACGAAGATCAACGTGACCCGGATGCTGCGCGCCGTGCACTGACGTCGTGCACTGACACCACGCACTGAGGCCGGCTGGCTCGTACGGCTGTTCCGCGCCGTTCTCTCGGTTTCTGGTGGACTTTCTCCGTCGGCGCGGTGCGGTCCGTCCCCCGGGTGGGGAGAACGCGGTCGTGGATACCGCATCGACAGACAGTGCCCGCCGGGACCGCGTGCCCGTTCCGTTGCCCGACGCCTTCGGCCTCGACCCCTCCCCGACGCTCCGTCGGCTCCAGGAAGAGGCGCCGGTGGTGCCCGCCCGGACCGTGAACGGGCACGACGTGTGGCTGGTGACGCGCTACGCCGACGTGAAGAGCGTGCTGTCCGACCCCCGCTTCTCCCGTGCGGAGGTGGTGCGGCCCGGACGGCCGCACGCCGCCGCCACCGCGCCCCGCAACAACACGCTGCCCGCGATGGACCCGCCCGAGCACACCCGGCTGCGCGGTCTGGTCACGGCGTCCTTCGCGCACCGCAGGATCGAGCGGATGCGGGAGTGGGTGCGTCAGCAGGCGGAGCGGTGTGTTGACGAGTTGGTGGCTGCCGGTGCTCCGGCGGACCTCCAACTGCACCTCGCCACGCGGCTGCCGTTGCGGGTGATCTGCGAACTGCTGGGCGCACCGGTGGCGGACGAGCCCGCGATCCGGGGGTGGACCGAGGTCATGTACAGCCTCGAACCGGACACGGCCCGGGCCGGGAACGACGCGTACGACGCCCTCCTCACGTACATGGCCGCCCTGGTCGAGGAGAAGGAGCGGGTGCTGGCCCGACCGGAGGCCGAGCCCGTCGACCTGTTGGGCGAACTGCTGCGGACGTCGAAGGACAGCGACCGCATCAGCCACGACGAGCTGGTGCACTTCGGCGTGACGATGCTCGTCGGAGGGTACGAGACGACCGCCAACCAGATCGGCGCCTTCGTCATCGACCTGCTGCGGCGGCCCGCTCGCTGGGAAGCGCTGCGGGCCGAACCGGACCTCGTGCCCGACGCGGTTGAGGAGTTGCTCCGTAGCAACATGCTCAGCGAGACCGGGCAGGTCCGCGTCGCCCTGGAGGACGTGGAACTCTCCGGCACGCTGATCCGGGCAGGTGAGGGCGTGATGGCCCACATCGGCGCCGCCAACCGCGACGCGGACGTCTTCACCGCCCCCGACGAGATCGACTTCCGGCGCGCCGAGTCGACGCACCTCACCTTCGGGCACGGCATCCACTACTGCCTTGGCGCGCACCTGGCCCGGGTCGAACTGCAAGAGGCGCTCGGGGTGCTGCTGCGCCGGCTGCCCGGGCTGCGGCTGGCGGTCCCGGCGGAGGACGTCGTATGGCGGCGCAGCCTGCTGCGCGGGCCGCAGGCCGTCCCCGTCACCTGGGAGGTCGTACGTCCCGGAGCGCGGGACCCGCGTCCCGCTCCCTGAGCGCGACGCCGCCGCGCCCGATGACGCAGACCGCGGCCGGGTGGCGTCCCAGGACCACCGTGTCGGCCATGCTCAGCTCGTGGGGGAGGCCGTCGCGTTCGGGCCACCCGACGACCTCGGGGTGCTGCTCGGGGGCGGAGACCTCCAACTGCCGCAGCGGTACGTGCAGGCCCGTGCCCCACGCCTTGAGCACCGCTTCTTTGCGGACCCAGTAGCGCAGGAAGGCGCCGGGGAGGTCGGCCCGCGGGCGGTCGTGCAGCGCGGCCAACTCGGTGGCGGTCAGTACGCGCGGGGCGAGGACGGCCACGTTCCGCGCGCTGCCCTCGCGATCACCGTTGCTGCCGGCGACGGCACCGGCACCGGCGCTGCCGAATTGCGCGATTTCCTCGACGTCGAGGCCGACCTCGGCGCCGTGGCAGAAGGCCACCCCGACCGTGTCGCCGCCGTGGGTGACCGAGAAGCGGACGTCCGCGGTGGGCGGGGTGCGGTCCCGGTCGAGCGCGACCTTGCCGTGCGGACCGCCGCAGCGCGGACAGACCCGTTTCAGGGGGACATCGGCCGCCGGCAGCCCGAGCCGCCCGCCGAGCACGAGCCGGCTCACGGCGCAGCCCACGAGGAAGCGCCGTGCGCTCGCGGGGTCGGTCGTCGCCGCGTATCTGGCTCGCTCCACCTGGTCGAGCAGGGAGACGAGACCGTCGTGCGCGTCTTCGGCGCGGGCCCACCACACCTCGACGGCCCGCGGCCCGTCACCCGCGTCCGTGCCCGCTTCCGTCACGGAGCGGTCGTCGTCGCACTGCGAGCCCGGGCGAGTACGCACACGCTCCGCCCTTCCCGTACGAGCCGGTGACGGCCGTCGCACGCGCGCCGTTGCGCCGGCCCTTGGGATCATCGTTTCATGAGGAAGGGGTGCCTTACACTCCGGAGGCATGTCACGACACCCCGTCAGGTCCTTGTCAAGGCGGCTGCCCAAGGCGCTCGCCCCGAGCGATCGGCCGACGAGGCTGCCGCACGTGGAGTTCGACGCTTCGGCAGTGCGCTTCCTCGGTGACGCGGTCGACCCCGACGTCTTCCCCGTCTCGGCGGCGGAGCTGTGGCACACCTGCGACGGCAGTCGCCCACTGGACTCCTGGGAGCCGGCGGACCGCGAGCGAATAGCCCGCTGGCACGCGGCCGGTCTGGTGGTCGCGGTGCCGGCCCCGCGGACGGCGCCGGTGCGGGCGCTGACCTTCCTCTCCCCCCATCCCGACGACGCGCAACTCGCCCTGGGCAGCACGGTGTTCCGGTTCGGCGGGCGCGTCGTCGACGTCTTCTCGGACGAGACCTGGACGCGTCGCCCGTACTACCGGGAACGGCCCGCGCTCGCCTCCCGCATGCTGATCGAGGAGGAGCGGGTGTCGTGCCGGGTGCTCGGCGCGGGGCTGACCCTGCTGGGCCATCTGGACGGCGAGAGCCGGCCCGCCTGGCGCGACGGGTTCCTGCTGGGGGCGGAGTCGACGGTCGACGTGCGGCGGGCGGAGCCGGAGCTGTTCGAACGGGTCGTCCTCGACCTGGCGCGGGAGCTCGCCGACCCCTCCCTCGTGCTCGTGCCGCTCGCGGTGGGCGGGCACGTCGACCACGTCGTGACCCGCGAGGCCGTGTGCGAGCTGGTGGTCCGGGGGGCCGTGGCGCCCGAGCGGATCGTGTTCTACGAGGACATGCCGTACTCGCTGTTCGGCGATCCGCAGGCCGACGCCGACCGGCTGGCAGCGGTGCTGTCCGGCCGGCCGTCCGGCCCGTGGGGCGGGTGCGCGCTGACCCCGGTGCTCGTTCCGGGGTCGGCCCTCTCCACCGAGGCCAAGCGGGAGGCCCTGTGGCCCTACCGGCTCCAGGTCATGGAGCCGATCACCAACCGGATCGTCCGTTACGGGCGGGGGCTCGGCGCCGACGGGCCGGCCGCGGGCACGAACGCGACCGCGGGCGGGTTCGCCGAGCGCGTCTGGGCGCCCGCGGAGTCCGTCGCGGCGGTACGGGAACTCGCCGCCTGCGCCACGTAGCCCGTACCCCGTAGTCGGTCTTCGGTTCTCGTGTTCAGTCGTCGGCCGGGCGCGCGCCGATGCCGTCGAGCAGGAACGCCAGCCCGGTCGCGAAGTTGGCGTCCCAGTCGTCGTCGGCGATGTAGTTGTTCGCGGCGACGGTCGGGTACTGCTCGCGCCGCTCCGCCAGATACGCCCGGCCGGCCTCCGCCTCCTCCGCGGAGAGCTGGAGGTTCGACTGCACGGCAGTGGACCCCATCACGTGGTTGTAGAGGACCCACGTCGCCGCGTTGAGCCGGGTGCCGCTCAGTCCGGCGCGCTCCAGCGCGGACTGGAGGAACTCCATCCAGGCCAGGAAGTTCGGGCCGAGCAGCGGTCGTTGACGAGCCGGCACCGAGGCCGCCCAGGGGTGCCGGAGCAGGGCCCGGCGCCAGCCGTCGAGCAGCGTGGTGACGTCGTCGCGCGGGCTCGCGCCGTGGCGGTCCGGGACGGCGGTCTCGCCGAAGATCGCGTCCACGGCTAGGTCGACCACGTCGTCCTTGGTCGCCACGTGCCAGTACAGCGTGGTGGCGCCCGACTGGAGGCGTTCGGCCAGCCGGCGCATCGTCAGCCGGTCCATGCCCTCCTCGTCGAGGAGCGCGACGGCGGCGTCGACGATGCGCTCACGGGTGAGCGGGGGCTCTCCCTTCTTCGCGCGCGTGGGTCGGATCCAGACGTTTCCCGGCTGGTGGCCCGGCGTGCTTCTCCTGCGCTCTCCGGCAGCGATGACGTTCACCTCCAGTCGACGCGCATCGGGGTGCTGCGCGTCGTCGCGGACGAGTTTTGCACGGTCGGCGCGGTGCGCCGCGCCGCGTGCCGGCTTCCGGGGAGCCAGCCGCAGCGACGGGCCCGCCAGCCGGCTGGTCGGCGCCGTCCGCTGGCTGGATATCGCCCTTTCGCGGGCCCGACCGGGGCGCGGGGATGCAGTACCTTTGGCCGCCGCTAGATCAGTGTTCGAGTGAGTCGACCAATGTGCGAGAGGTCGGCGGACGGCGAGGAGGACGCACGGTGACCGAGACGCACGAGAGGGATGAGAGGCATGGGGAGCGTGGGAAGCACGGGCCACGACAGGACGACGGCGGGATAGGCGCGGGCGGAAGCGCGGGCGGGAGTAAGGGCAGCGGGTCGGACGCCGGGCGAGCACCGGACTCCGCGGGCACCCCGGCTGCTGCCCCGGCACGGCGCTGGTGGGCCCTGCCCGTGGTGAGCCTCGCCCAACTGATGGTCGTCCTGGACGTGACCATCGTGAACATCGCCCTGCCGTCGGCCCAGGGCGCCCTGGGCATCAGCGACACCGACCGGCACTGGGCGGTGACGGCGTACGCCCTGGCCTTCGGCGGTCTGCTGCTGGTCGGCGGCCGGGTGTCCAGCGCGCTGGGGCATCGACGGGCCTTCGCCGTCGGGCTCGTCGGGTTCGCGCTCGCCTCGGTGCTCGGCGGTGCGGCGGACGACGCGGCCGTGCTCTTCGCCGCCCGCGCCGCCCAGGGCGTCTGCGCCGCGCTGCTGGCCCCGGCGGCGCTCTCGCTGCTGGTGCTGACCTTCCCCGACGGGGCGGAGCGGGCGCGGGCGTTCGGGGTGTTCGCCGGCGTCGGCGCCGGTGGCGCGGCCCTCGGCCTGGTGGCCGGCGGACTGCTCACCGAGTACGCCGACTGGCGCTGGTGCCTCTACATCAACGTGCCCATGGCCGCACTCGCCCTGCTCGGCGTCCCGCTGGTGCGGCGGGACCGGCCGAGCGGCGACCTGCGCCGGCTCGACGTCCCCGGGGCGCTGCTCAGCACGGCCGGGCTCGTCGCGCTGGTCTACGGGTTCACGGAGGCCGAGCCGCGCGGCTGGGACGACCCGAGGGTGCTCGCCCTGCTCGGCGGCGGCGCCCTGCTGCTGGGGCTGTTCGTCCGGGTGGAGGCGGTGTCGCGACAACCGCTGCTGCCGCTGCGGATCCCGGCCCATCGGGCGCGCGGCACCGCGTTCGTCTCCGTCTTCGTGATGTACGTGTCGATGTTCGGCTTCTACCTCTTCCTGAGCTACTACACCCAGACGGTGCTCGGGTACTCCCCCGTCAAGGCGGGGCTGACGCTGCTGGTCAACGCGGTGAGCACCACGGTCGGCGCGATGGTGGTCGCCCAGCGGCTGCACGGGCGGCTCGCACCGGGCCGGCTGATCGGCGGCAGCCTGCTCTCCGCCGCCCTCGGCATGCTGGTCCTCACCCAACTGGAGGTGGACAGCGCACAGGTCTTTCTCGTTTTCCTCACGCCGTCGATGGTGCTGACCGGGCTCGGCCTCGGCTGTCTGCTGGCGGTGGCGACGAACCGGGCGACGGTGGAGTTGGCGCCGGCCGAAGCGGGCGTGGCCTCCGCGGCGTACAACACCGTGCAGCAGATGGGCGCGGCCTTCGGCACCGCGCTGCTGAACTCCATCGCCACCGGTGCCACCGCGACGTATCTGGCGGAGCACGGGCCGGGCGCGTTGAAGGCCGGGACGGTGCACGGCTACGCGACGGCCCTGTGGGTGGCCTTCGGGATCCTGGCCGGTGGGTCCCTGCTGGTGACCCTGCTCTCCCGCGACCGTGCTCGCTCGTGAGCGTGCTCCCTCATGACACTGGCCTTCTTGTGACCGTGGTCTCCCGCGGCGGCGCGGCCGGGCTGCGGCGCGTAGCCCGGGCAGCCGCGCCCCGGATGCCGGGGGGCGGGTGACGCGGCAGGGTGGCGATGAGCAGTGCGTCCGTTCCGGATCGGGGCCACTTCCGTGCCGGACCGGGACCACGTCCGAAGACCCACCCGCGCGGAGCACCGTCGCGCAGACAAGGACTGGCCATGGCCGTGACCCTCCACCGGCGCCCGCAACCGTGTCCCGACCGGTGCCTTCCGCGGCGCCGGCGGCTCGTCGGCGGGGCGGGGGCGGCGCTCCTGGTCGTTGTGCTCGCGGGCTGCTCAGGGCTGGGGCGTACGGCCGTGGGTCCCATGGACTACGAGACGGAGCGGGCGGTCCATGTGAAGGTGAACAGCCCCCTGGTGACGGGGTGCCACAAGCTGGGCCCAAACGGGGCGGTGTCGGTCGAGAACGGCACCCTGGTCGACGTGCTGATGTATCCCAGCGAGGACTGCTCCGGTGCCTCGATCTATGTGGCGACCATGACGTCCGATGTGATCGCCCCCGGTGCGGGCCCCTGGCGGAGCTACGGCTTTGTGCACTGAGCACGCGATCGGGGATGCTCCACGTTTCACGTGAAACATCCCCGATCTGCGTGGGACGAGCTGCTGGCCGCACCCCGTGGGCCACGGGCGCTTACTTCGGGTCGCGGTTGAAGAGCGACTTGGACCAGACGTAACCGAGCACCGCCAGCGCCACGCACCAGGCCACGGCCAGCCATCCGTTGTGGCCGATCTCGGTGCCGAGCAGCAGTCCGCGCAGGGTCTCGATGGCGGGGGTGAAGGGCTGGTACTCGGCGATCGGCTGGAACCAGCCCGGCATCGCGTCGACCGGAACGAAGGCGCTTCCCAGCATCGGCAGCAGCATCAGCGGCAGGGCGTTGTTGCTGGCCGCCTCGACGTTCGGGCTGGACAGCCCCATCCCGACGGCGACCCAGGTCAGCGCGAGGGAGACGAGAGCCAGCAGTCCGAAGGCGAGGATCCACTCCAGGACGGTGGCGTCGGTGGAGCGGAAGCCGATCGCCACGGCGACGGCGCCGACGAGGGTCACGCTCATCACGCACTGCAACACGCTGCCGATGACGTGCCCGATGAGCACGGATCCGCGGTGGATGGCCATGGTGCGGAAGCGGGCGATGATGCCTTCGTTCATGTCCATCGCGATCGACACCGCGCTGCCGATCGTGGTGCCGCCGATGGTCAGCATGAGGATGCCGGGGAAGACGTACGCGAGGTAGTCGGACCGGTCGCCGCCGCCTCCGATGCCGGCGCTCATCGCACCGCCGAAGATGTAGACGAAGACCAGCAGCAGCATGACCGGCGTGAGCAGCAGGTTCAGCGTCAAGGACGGATACCGGCGCATGTGGAGCAGGTTGCGGCGGAGCATGGTGGTTGAGTCGCGTACGGCGTGGGTGAGGGTGCTCATCGGGTGGTCTCCTTCGGCTGGTTCTGCTGACCGGCTTGGGTGGGGTGGGTGTTGGTGGTGAGGGCGAAGA